>NZ_CP076060.1:301818-603636 GCF_018729255.1 Cupriavidus sp. EM10 | reverse complement strand
GAAGCGCAGGTGCTGCTCTTCGTCGGTGATCGAGAACCAGTACTTGATCACCTGGATGCCCGAACGCACCAGCATGCGTTCGAATTCGGGCACCGAGCGGAAGAATTCCTCGTACTGCTCGTCGTTGCAGAACCCCATGACATGTTCCACACCGGCGCGGTTGTACCAGCTGCGGTCGAACAGCACCATTTCGCCGGCGGCGGGCAGGTGCGACACGTAGCGCTGGAAGTACCACTGGGTGCGCTCGCGGTCGTTGGGCGCCGGCAGCGCCGCCACGCGGCAGACGCGCGGATTCAGCCGTTGCGTGATGCGCTTGATCACGCCACCCTTGCCGGCCGCGTCGCGGCCTTCGAACAGGATCACCACCTTGTGGCCCGTGGCCACCACCCAGCTCTGCAGTTTCACCAGTTCGCCCTGCAGGCGGAACAGTTCGCGGAAGTAGAGATGGCGTTCGGCGCGCTCGGCTTCGTCGCCGTTGAGGTTGCTGTTGTCGCCGGGGCCGCCGGCCTCGCCGGCCAGCACCCGCTGCACCAGCATCGGGTCGCGGTCTTCCAGCTCCAGTTCGAGCTCTTCGTCGTAGTAATCCGCCACCTCGCGGTGGATGCGACGGATCAGGGCTTCGTCGTTATAGTCCATGGCTTTCCTCCATCGCGCACGCCGGCGTGCGCCTTGGTGCACTATCCTACGCTGGCCTCATGACAGTCCGATGATCTGTCATAGAGTCATCATTCGTCACATCACGCCGGTTTCCTGCTTGCGGAAGGCCCAACGCCCGGCCAGTACCGTGAACGTGGCCACCAGCACCACCAGCACCCAGAACCCGTGCGGATGCTCGGCCAGCGGGATGCCGCCCACGTTCATGCCGAAGAAGCCGGCCACGATATTGATCGGCAGCGCCAGCACCGTGACCAGCGTCAGGGTGAACAGCGTGCGGTTGGTCTGTTCGTTGAGCTTGGCGGCAATCTCTTCCTGCAGCAGCTTGATGCGTTCCACCAGCGCCGCCAGGTCGTTGAGCACCAGCGAGAACTCTTCGGTCGATTCGCGCAGTTCCTGCAGGTCGGTTTCCAGCAGCCACGCCGGCGGGCGGTTCAACAGCCGGAACAGCGCACCGGGCTCGGGCGCCAGCACCCGCTGCAGGCGCACCAGGCCACGCCGCATGGCGCCCAGGTCCGCCCGGTTCGACTGCAACCGCTGCGACAGCAGCTGATCCTCGATCTGGTCCACGCTGACACCGGTTTCGCGCACGATCTGTACCAGCACGTCGGCCTGGTCCTGCAGCAGGTGCACCACCAGGTTCAGCGGCGACCGGAACCGCTCGCCGCGCCGCACGGCAGCCCGCAGGCGATCCACCGAGCGCAGCGGGCGGCCACGGGCAGTTACCACCAGGCGGTGGTCGGCATGCGCCCACATCGTGGAAATATCGGTCGATGCCACGCCGAAGTTGTAGATCACGTCGTTGACCACGGCCAGCAGCGCGGCGTCCTGGCGTTCGATGCGGGTCGAATGGGAGCCCTGGCGCAGTGCCTCGAAGAAGTCATCGGGCAGGCCCAGCTGGCCGCGCATCCAGCGCTCGCAGGCGCTGTGCGACAGGTTGAAGTGCAGCCAGACAAACGGGCGCTCGGTTTGCTCCACCGCCTCGTCCGGGCCGGCTGGAGGGTGCTGGCGAAGCCAGGCGGCCGCCGCGCTGGAATCGATCTCGCGACCCGGCTGCCCCGGTTCGAACAGGAAACCGCTGATCAGACCGACCGGGTCGGAACCATAGCCGGCTTCGACAATGCCCGATTGCATGCAAACTCCATTCACGTTGCCTCGCGTGACGTTATCACGCCGCCATGACGATCGGGGCGCCAGCGTGCGCCAGGATGCGTCCTCAGGCCCACCGCGCGTGGCGGCCAGCTTCTTGTAGAACGCGGCCCGGCTGATGCCGATGCGCGCGGCAGCCTCTGCGACGCGTCCGCCACATGCATCCAGTGCCTGGGCCAGGAACGCGGCCTCGAACTGCGCCATGGCATCCGCATGGCTTTGCGCGGGCGCGGGCGGCATCGGCGTGGGCGGGACGGCCGCCTGAGCGACTTCGGCCTGCGGCGCGGGGGATTCGGCCGCTGGCGGCACGGCCCCGGCACCCGCCGGCGGGCTGGCGCGACGCACGCCCAGCAGCGGGGCCAGCGTGGCGGCATCCAGCGAATCCTCGTCGGACAGCATCACCACGCGCTCCAGCACGTTGCGCAGTTCGCGCACGTTGCCGGGCCAGTCGTAGTCGTGCAGCAGTTGCAGGGCGTCGTCGTGCAGCCCCATCGGATGGCGCTCGGCCTTGATGCTCAGTTCCTCGACGATGGCGTAGACCAGCGGCAGCAGGTCGGCCTTGCGCTCGCGCAGCGGCGGCAGCTGGATCGACAGCACGTTGAGCCGGTAATAGAGGTCGGCGCGGAAGCGGCCTTCGGCCACCAGCGCCGGCAGGTCTGCCGATGTGGCCGCGATGATCCGCACATCGCTGCGCACGATGCGGTTGGACCCCAGCGGCTCGAATTCGCGGTCCTGCAGCGCGCGAAGCAGCTTGCTCTGCAGCGCCAGCGGCATATCGCCGATTTCGTCCAGGAACAGCGTGCCGCCATCGGCCAGCTCGAACTTGCCCACCCGCCCCTTGCGGTCGACGCCGGTATAGGCGCCCGGCGCGGCGCCAAAGAATTCCACTTCCAGCAAGGTCTCGGGGATGGCCGCCACGTTGACGGTGACCAGCGGCCGCTCAGCACGCGCCGATCCGGCGTGGATGCCGTGCGCCAGCAGTTCCTTGCCCGTGCCTGTTTCGCCCAGCAGCAGCACCGGGGATTCCACCAGCGCGGCGCGCCGGGCCTGGCGCTTCACCTCCTGGGCCGCCGGACTGGCGCCCACGAAGCTGGCAAACGTGTACTTGGCCCGGCGCGCGTGGTCCAGCGATCGCCGCGCCGCCGCCAGTTCGGCCTGGACGCGCGAGTAGTGGGCAAAGATCGGGGTCAGCGCCTTGAGTTCGTCGAACAGCGCGAACCCGACCCCGCCGATGGTGTGGCCGTTGTCGTCCTTGATCGGCAGGCGCGTGACGATCATCGGCTCGCGGTCGGTTTCCAGCAGGTCCAGCAGGATCGGCTTGCCCGTGGTGACCACTTCGCGCATCAGGCTGTTCGGAATCACCTGCTCGCAATCGAGCCCGATGGCATCCTGCGGGTTGGTAAAGCCGAAGCGCGCCGCGTAGCGCTTGTTGATCCAGACGACACGGGCGTGCTCGTCCACCACGAAGGTGCCTTCGCTGAAGTTCTCGAAGGTGCGGAACAGCGACTCCATGGCGCGCCGGGCCACGTAGTCGTAGTCGAACAGCAGGGCGCCACCTGGGTCGGCGATCTTGTGCATGGCTGTAGCGGATAGAGTTGTCTCGATTTATAGACGCGAAGTGTCTCACAACGAAGACTGCCACGCCTTGCGGGTCGCTTGTCTTGTCTCAACGAAGAGACAAAGCCACGCGCGCTACAGTATTTGCGCCTTATCCTTAACTTTTGAATGTGGCACGGCGCCTGCTAATAAGGCGGTCCCTTGTCATCTGCGCGAGGGACCATCGCATTACACGGCACCGGGCAAGTTGCCACGGCTCGACCGCATTCAAGAACAAGCAATGGAGACCCCATGTCTTTTGTCGTAGTGATCGCCGCATTGGCGTTCCTGATGTTTGCCGCCTATCGCGGCTACAGCGTGATCCTGTTCGCACCGCTGGCCGCGCTGGGCGCGGTGCTGCTGACCGACCCGTCGGCCGTGGCGCCGGTGTTTTCGGGCATCTTCATGGAGAAGATGGTCGGCTTCGTGAAGCTGTACTTCCCCGTTTTCATGCTCGGCGCCGTGTTCGGCAAGGTCATCGAGCTGTCGGGCTTCTCGGAATCGATCGTGGCCGCGGCCATCCGCTACATCGGCCGCTCCCGCGCCAATGCCGTGATCGTGGCGGTCTGCGCGCTGCTGACGTACGGCGGCGTGTCGCTGTTCGTGGTGGTGTTCGCGGTCTACCCGTTTGCCGCCGAACTCTACCGCCAGAGCAACATCCCCAAGCGCCTGATGCCGGGCGCCATCGCGCTGGGCGCGTTCTCGTTCACGATGGATTCCCTGCCGGGCACGCCGCAGATACAGAACATCATCCCGACCACCTTCTTCAAGACCACGTCGTGGGCCGCTCCGGTGCTGGGCGTGATCGGCTCGCTGTTCATCATCGTCGTGGGCCTGTCGTACCTGGAATGGCGCCGCCGCGCCGCCGCCGCACGCGGCGAGGGCTACGGCACCAACCTGCTGAACGAACCGCAGCGCGTGGAAGGCGGCAAGCTGCCGCCGCCGCTGCTGGCCATCCTGCCGCTGGTGGCGGTGGGCGTGTCCAACTTCTGGCTCACGCGCATGATTCCGCTCTGGTACGGCGAGGCCAACAGCGTGTCGCTGCCGGGCCTGACCAAGCCGGTGGAAACCAAGATCGCCAACGTGACGGCCATCTGGGCCGTTGAAGGCGCCCTGCTGCTGGGTATCGTCATCGTGCTGGTCACGGCGTTTGGCGCGGTCAAGGCGCGCTTTGCCGACGGCACCAAGGCCGCCGTGTCCGGCGCGCTGCTGGCGTCGATGAACACGGCATCGGAATACGGCTTCGGCGGCGTGATCGC
The DNA here is from genome assembly GCF_018729255.1 of Cupriavidus sp. EM10. Classification (NCBI taxonomy): domain Bacteria; kingdom Pseudomonadati; phylum Pseudomonadota; class Betaproteobacteria; order Burkholderiales; family Burkholderiaceae; genus Cupriavidus; species Cupriavidus sp. EM10. The sequence goes on along the minus strand of NZ_CP076060.1, from coordinate 598,978 downwards.
CGCGCTGCCGGGCTTCCTGGTGGTCAGCGACGCGCTGCGCAGCATCCCGAATCCGCTGGTCAACGCCGCCGTGTCGGTCAGCACGCTGGCCGGTATCACCGGCTCCGCGTCGGGCGGCATGAGCATTGCGCTGGCGGCCATGTCCGACGCGTTCATCCAGGGCGCGCAGGCCGCGCAGATTCCGCTGGAAGTGCTGCACCGCGTGGTGTCGATGGCCAGCGGCGGCATGGACACGCTGCCGCACAACGGCGCGGTGATCACGCTGCTGGCCGTGACCGGGCTCACGCACCGCGAGTCGTACCGGGACATCTTCGCCATCACGGTCATCAAGACGCTGGCCGTGTTCTTCGTGATCTTCGTGTACTACACGACCGGCCTGGTCTGATCGCCTCCAAGGAACCATCATGGTCAATCTGCATGGCAAGACCGCCCTGGTCACCGGCTCCACGAGCGGCATCGGCCTGGGTATCGCGCAGGCGCTGGCACAGGCCGGCGCCAATATCGTGCTCAACGGCTTTGGCGATGTGGATGCCGCCCTGGCGTCCATCCGCACCCTGGGTGCCGAGGTGATGCACCATCCCGCCGACATGCGGCGTCCCGACGAGATCGAGGCCATGTTCGCGCAGGCGGCCGCGCGCTTCGGCGGCGTCGATGTGCTGGTCAACAATGCCGGCATCCAGCATGTGTCGCCGGTGGAAGACTTTCCGGTGCAGAAATGGGATGACATCCTGGCGATCAACCTGACGTCGGCCTTCCATACGTCGCGGCTGGCGTTGCCGGGCATGCGGGCGGCCAACTGGGGCCGCATCGTCAACATCGCGTCGGTGCACGGACTGGTGGGTTCGGCCGGCAAGTCGGCCTATGTGGCGGCCAAGCACGGGCTGGTGGGCCTGACCAAGGTGACCGCGCTGGAAACGGCCGGCACCGGCATCACCTGCAACGCCATCTGCCCCGGCTTCGTGCTGACGCCGCTGGTGGCCGCGCAGATCGACGCGATTGCGCAGCGCGAGGCCATCACCCCGGAAGCCGCACAGGCACGCCTGCTGGCCGACAAGCAACCTTCCGGCCAGTTCGTCACGCCCGAGCAGTTGGGCAACCTGGTGCTGATGCTGTGCTCGCCGTTCGGCGACCAGGTGCGCGGCGCGGCCTGGGCGATGGATGGCGGCTGGACGGCGCAGTAGCCGTCATCGCAGCCAAAAGAGGAACCCCGGCGGGCGCCGGGGTTTTTTTACGTCCGTCGGAGATGCGCCCGTCAGTGCGCGACCATCAGCCGTGCCACCCCGCCCGGCCCCGCGTGTTTGGCCAGCGTGGCCGGCGGCGCGGCCAGCGACGCCACGGCGTAGGTAGTCTCCGGGTCCAGCTGCACATCGAGTTCGATGGCCATCTTCACCAGCTCCGCGAACGTGCGCGCCGCCATCTTGCGCATGGCGCGGCTGCGGTGGATCTTGATGGTCACCTCGCTGATGCCGATCCTGCCGGCGATCTGCTTGTTCATCAGGCCCGACACGGCCAGGGCCATCACCTCGCGCTCGCGGCCGCTCAGCGTCGCGAAGCGTGCGCGCAGGTCGTCGACGCATTGCAGCGCCTTGCGGTTGCTGCGATCCACGGCAATGGCCTCGGTCACGGCATCGAGAAAGTCCTGGTCGCGGAACGGCTTGGCCAGGAAATCTAGCGCGCCCGCCTTCATGGCGCGCACGCTCATCTCGATATCGCCATGGCCGGTGATGAACACCACCGGCACGCACACGCCGCGCCGGATCAGCTCGCGCTGCACTTCCAGGCCGTTGGCGCCGCGCAGCCGCACATCCATCACCACGCAGCCCGGCGCCATCTCGATCGGGGTCTTCAGGAAGGCGTCGGCCGTCAGGAACGAGCGCGACCGGATGCCAACCGAACGCAGCAGATCGGCCAGCGCGTCGTTCATGTCCGCGTCGTCGTCGACGATGTAGACCACGGGTTCGATGGCTTCGCGCCCACGGCTGGGCTTCGATGTCATGGCGTTCATGGCGTTCAAGATGGACTCCGGTATTTCTGAAGAAGGCGCGCCGGCAGGCCTGTCAGGCAGGCGTCGGCGGATTGCAGCGCAAGACGGTTGAAACGATGGCGCGGCAGGCGGCCCCGATCTGGAGAACGGGGCGCCTGCCGGCTGGATGGCGTGGCTTACTTCACCGGCGTGAGGATCGGGGCGCCCTGGTTCTTGATCAGGAACACGATGAACCTGGCGCGCTTGCTGTTGCTGGCGTTGCGCCCGACGGTATGAATATCGTTGGGACCTTCATGGAAGGTGTCACCGGGCTTGAGCGTGACCTCCTTGCCACCCTTCACCCCATGATGATGTTGCCTTCGAGCACGTAGATGAAGCCGTGCGCATCGTGGCGATGCACGGGGTCCTGGCCGCCCGGCGGGTACTCCACCATGATCATCTGCACTTCCTTGCCCGAATACTCGGGCAGCGCCTCGGTGGTCAGCGGCGTGACCTTCACCTCGGGCGATGCGGCAAACGCCGGCGGCGCCAGCAGTGCGCACGCGGCCGCCAGCATGGCTGCGATGGAAAGGATGCGTCTCATCGCCTTACTCCAGCCCGGCCTTGTCGAGGCCGAACATCTTGTCGGCCGAGCCGGGCTCCATCTGGAATGCCACGTTGAGGCGGTTCCACGCATTGATGGCGCCCACCTGGAAGGTCAGGTCCGACAACTCCTTCTCCGAAAACTGCGTGCGCACGCGCTCGAACACATCGTCGGGCACGCCGTGGGCGGGCAGTTGGGTCAGCACTTCGGTCCAGGCCAGCGCGGCGCGCTCGCGCGGCGAGAACAGCGTGGACTCGCGCCAGATGGCCACGTGATGCAGGCGCAGTTCACGCTCGCCGTGAATCTTGGCCTGCTTGATATGCATATCGACGCAGAACGCGCAGCCGTTCAGTTGCGAGGCGCGGATCTCCACCAGCTCGCGGATGTGCTGCTCGATGGTCGTCTTCTGGAACAGCCCACCAAGCTCGACGAGCTTCTTGGTCAGTTCCGGCGATTGCTGGAAGTAGTTCAAACGTTGGGACATGTGTCTCTCCTGCGGATCGAAAGGGGAATCGTTCGCCGCGCCCGCTGCAACGCGTAGCGTCATGGGGGCGGCTTGGTATTCATCGTAGGGGGCGGCCCGGCAGGCCGGTAGTGCCGCCAGGGTGCCCAGTCTGTTGCCGCGTCGGCACCAATCGCGCGGCACAGGCGCGGCCCTGGCATGCCACGCCGTCAGTCGATCACGCTCACGACGCTGTAGATGCCGTCGCGGGCCATCTTGGCGTACGGGCACAGCCGCTCGGTGCTGCGCACGAGGTCCTCTGCCACGGGCCGTGGCACGCCGGGCATGCGAATGCGGATCTCGGCAATCAGCGCGTAGCCTCCGTCCATGGGATCGCGGCCGAACGAAACCTCGGCCGCGACGGTGGCGTGGGCCATGTCCACCTGGGCGCGCCTGGCCACCAGGCTCAGGGCGCCATGGAAGCAGGCGGCGAAGCCCGCGGCGAAAAGCTGCTCGGGATTGGTGCCGTTGCCGGGGCCGCCCATGGCCGCCGGCAAGCGCAGGTCGAGGATCAGGTTGCCGTCGTCGGACCTGGCGATGCCGGACGCGCGGCCGTGGGCGGCCTGCCCGCCGGCCACCGTGACCGTGGTCGTGTACAACGCCGTGAATCCCTTGCCCCGGTACCTGTCGAGCAGCGTCAATGGCGGAGGCTGCGGCCTCTCGTTGTCCATATCGTCTCCCCGGACTATCTTTTCAGCTGCTGACGAATCCAGTCCTCGAAATGAACGTGCCCCAGGCGGGCCCCGCCTTCGGGCACGAGCGTGCCCTCTTCCAGATCGGCGCCAAAGTAGCTGGCGGCCGGATCGGCCACCACGGCGCGGTTGTCGCCGGTGGCCTGCAGGTAGCGTTGCACGAGGTCGCTCATGCGGAAGCGCTCGGGGCCGGCGATGTCGAACGTGCCGTTGAGGGGCGCGCCCAGCGCGGCGTCGGCCACGGCATCCGCCACGTCGTCGGAAGAAATCGGCTGGATCAGCGCCGGCGTGAGGCGGATCGTGTCCGCCTGACCGGCCGACTGGGCAATGCCGCCCAGGAACTCCAGGAACTGTGTCGAACGCACGATCGTGTAGGGAATGCCGGCCTGGCGGATCAGCGCCTCCTGCGCGATCTTGGCGCGGAAATAGCCGCTTTGCGCGAGCTTGTCGGTGCCCACCACGGACAGCGCCACATGGTGCGCCACGCCGGCTTCCTTCTCGGCGGCCGCCAGGTTGCGGCCCGATGTCTCGAAGAAGTGCAGGACGGCCTGGTCCTCGAACGATGGCGAATTGGCCACGTCCACCACCACCTGCGCGCCGGCCAGCGCCTGCGCGAGGCCTTCGCCGGTCAGCGCATTGACGCCCGTGCCCGGCGACGCTGCCAGCACGTCATGCCCCCGCGCGGCCAGCCGCGCCACCACCTTCTTGCCGATCAGGCCGGTGCCCCTACGACAACGATCTTCATGATGCATCTCCATGCTTGGGAGTGGAACATGTCCACGTGCCTTGCATGCTAGGTGCGGCCGGGGCCGTGCACCAGCCCGGCGCCGCGCGCACCGTGTTTCCCGATTTGCACCAATCTTCTTTGAAAAAGCACGCCGTGGCCGGATTGGCCTGGGCCCTAGCGGTTGACCTTGAGGCGGTACTCGCTGGGCGACAGCCCGAAATGGCGCTGGAACGTCACGCGCATCCGTTCCTCGCTGCCAAAGCCGCATTCGTGGGCGATCACGTCGATGGGCCGGCCGGGGTCCTGCAGCTGGCGCCGCGCCGCCTCGAGCCGGAAGTGCTCCACGCCCTTGGCCGGCGTGCGGCCGGTCTTTTCCTTGTAGACGCGCGCGAAGTTGCGCGGGCTCATGCCGACGTACTCGGCCAGCTGCTCGACCGACAGCTCCTGCGTTGCCAGGTTCTGGGCAATCCACAGGTGCAGCGATTCGAACACCGGCACCTGCCGGCTCTGGGTGATCAGGATCTCGCTCAATTGCGGCTGTCCGCCGGGGCGCTTCATATAGACGGCCAGTTCCCGCGCGGCGCTCAGTGCCACGTCGTGGCCATAGTCGGCTTCGACCATGGCCAGCGCCAGGTCGATGCCGGTGGTGACGCCGGCCGAAGTCCACAGGTTCTGCTGCCGCACGAAGATCGCCTCGGGATCGAGGTCGACGGTGGGGAACAGTTCGCGGAAGCGGTCGAACATGGCCCAGTGCGTGGTGGCGCGCTTGCCGTCGAGCAGGCCCGCAAATGCCAGCAGGAACGCCCCGCTGCACACCGACGCCACGCGGCGGACCTTGCACGACGCATGGGTCAGCCAGTCGAGCAGCGCGGTCTCGGCCTTCGCCACTTCCAGGATGGTGGGCGAGCCGGGCACGATCACCGTATCGATCATCCGCAGGTCGAAAGACGCCAGCGACACCGAATCCATCGTGGTGCCCTCCACCGTCGCCACCATTCCGCCGGCGTAGCTGGTGGTATGGCAGCGGTAGCCGGCCAAGCCGCGCGCGCGGGCGTAGTTGGACGCTGCCCAGAACACGGTCTGGGGTCCGGCAAGGTCGAGCAGGCTGACATCGGGATATGCCACAAACAGGATGTTGCGCGGCATGTCTTCAATGTTTTCTGCGGAGGGGGCGGCTGATTCTCGAGCATGGCGGGTATGACAGGGAACGAACGATGCTATGCCAACGGGACGACCCCTTGCAAGCTTGTCGCCCGGACGCGTCACCGCGCCTGGGCGGCGCACGGGTTGCTCGACTGGCACACCCCGCGGGATGCGTGTGAGCGTTGGCAAGGCGGTCATCGTTCGGCTCCCTTATGTGACATTGCCTGTCACGTCGGGGTCGTGCCGGCAGGCAATTTGGCCGCGAAGTCTAGTGAGCGCCCTGCTCCGTCACAAGCCAGCACTGCGCGCGGCGCTGTTTCCACATTTGCACCAATCCTGGATGAATTTTTCGTCGCGTGCCCGGAGGGGCTGGCAGTCTGGCAGAAAAAACGGGAACGCTGTCATTTACGGCCAATTGAGCGGTTATTAACATCATCTCCAGGTCGGCCAGGGCATGGGCAACGGTGCCGGCGAGGCGAATCGACAGCGAGACACCAATGACTGATGCAGGCGAACCGATGCACGCCAACCGGCTGGCGCTGCTGGGGCGCCGCGTGGCCATGATTGTCCACGACGCCGTGCAGCCGGTGGCGTCGGTGGCAACGCGCGGCCAGTCGGCATTGCGCTGGCTGCGCCATGACCCGCCCGATGTCAGGGCGGCCATCGCCTCGCTTGAACGCCTGGTAGCCGACGCGCAGCGCGCCGGCACGCTGCTGGCCGAACTCAGGATTCTGGCGTCGCCCGTGGCACGGCCCAGGCAGGCAGTGCTGCTTGCCACGGTGCTGCGCGACACGCTCCACTGGCTCGACGACGACATGCGGCGCCACGGCATCGACGTGGAGACGGACCTCGGCCACGAAGACATCGTGGTCCTGGCCGAGCCCGCCGCGCTGCAACAGCTCTTTGCCAACCTGATGGTCAACGCGCTGGAGGCGATGGCCGACACGCCATTGCCGGCCCGCCGGCTGACCGTGCGGCTTGCTGCCAGCGGGCCCGACGCGGTGATCGTCATCAGCGACCGGGGCTGCGGCATTGCCGCCGATGCCCTGCCCCGCCTGTTCGACGCGTTCCACACCACCAAGGACGATGGCGTGGGCGTCGGGCTGGCAATCTGCCACCGCATCGTGACGGACCTCAGCGGCAGCATCCGCGCGGAAAACCGGCGCGACGGCGGGGCGCGCTTCGAAGTACACCTGCGCAGGCAGGATCAAACGGCATCCCGCGCCGCAACGACATAGCGCGGGAGCCCGGGAATACACATGGAATCGATACAACCGCCCGACCCGTCGGATCGCAATTTCCGGCTCAGCCTGCCGAACCGCGCCGACGCACTGTCGACCAGCTTTGCCGCCAGCTATGCCGGCATCATGGCGTTCATGGCCGTGGCCAGCGAAGGCAGCTTCGCCAGGGCCGGCGAGCGCCTGGGCATGGGCCGCTCGGCCGTCAGCCGCAACGTGCAGAAGCTGGAAACGCAACTGAGCACGCGGCTGTTCCTGCGCACCACGCGCACCACGCAGCTGACGCGCGAGGGCCAGCGCTTCTTCGACAACTGCCACCAGGGCGTCACGCATATCGTCGAGGCCATGAACGACATGCTGGAACTGCGCCAGGGGCCGCCGCGCGGCCTGGTGCGGATCAGCGCCACGGTGGGCTTTGGCCGCAAGATCGTGGCGCCGCTGCTGGACAAGTTCATCAAGGCCTATCCGGACATCGCCATCGACCTGCTGCTGGACGACCGGCCCACCGACTTTGCATCGGAGCAGATCGACGTGGCGTTCCGCAACGGGCGGATCGAGGACTCCAGCATCATCGCCAAGCAGCTGATTCCGATGCAGATGGCGCTATGCGCCGCGCCATCGTACGTGGCCACGCACGGCCTGCCGCAGACGCTGGACGACCTGCCCCAGCACGAATGCATCAATTTCCGCTTTTCCAGCGGGCGCATCTTCGAATGGGAGTTCAAGGCCGACGGCATCGTGCGCAAGTTCCTGCCCCGCGCCCGCATGACGTTCAACGACGCCGACCTGGTGCTGCACGCCGTGCTGGAGGGCTGGGGCATCGCGCAGATGTCCGCCTACCAGATCTGCCACCACATTGCCAAGGGCGAACTGCTGGTGGCGCTGGCGCGGCATGCCCCCGACGATCGCGGCCACTACATCTGCTACCTGAGCCGCCAGCACCTGCCCACGCGCATTCGCGTCTTCATCGACTTCATGACCGAGCACATCCGCGCCCTCAACCTGAACTGCATGACCGACTTCAACGCGGCAAACGACAGCGATGGCGCGCCCCTGGGAGCGACGGCACGCGGCTGAGCGCATGGCTGAGTGCATGGCTGGGCGCGGCCGGCGCCATTGTGCTCTGGGCGTCGGCGGGGCCGGTGCCGTGGCGGCGGACGGCCGTGGCCAGGCGGTCGTAGCGCTGCGCAGCGAACCGTGCGCAAAAGGAAAAAGCCCCGGAATTTCCGGGGCTTTTCGCTGGGGGCCGAAGCTTGTCGGCCTTGCGCTCGGGACAGAATGGCTCAGGCGAAGTTCTTCGAGGCAAAGTCCCAGTTCACGACATTCCAGAATGCCTCGACGTACTTCGGACGGGCATTGCGGTAGTCGATGTAGTAGGCGTGTTCCCACACGTCGCACGTCAGCAGCGGCTTGGCGTCGGTGGTCAGCGGCGTGGCGGCGTTCGAGGTGGACACCAGGTCCAGCGAGCCGTCGGCCTTCTTGACCAGCCATGCCCAGCCCGAACCGAAGGTGCCAACGGCCGTCTTCGTGAATTCTTCCTTGAACTTGTCGAACGAGCCGAACTTCGCGTTGATCGCGTCAGCCAGGGCACCCGTCGGCTGGCCGCCGCCGTTCGGCTTCATCGATTCCCAGTAGAACGTGTGGTTCCACACCTGGGCAGCGTTGTTGAAGATGCCGCCCGACGACTTCTTGACGATTTCTTCCAGCGAAGCGTTCTCGAACTCGGTGCCCTTGATCAGGTTGTTCAGGTTCGTGACGTAGGTCTGGTGGTGCTTGTCATGATGGAACTCCAGGGTCTCCTTGGAGATGTGCGGAGCCAGGGCGTCATGCGCGTACGGAAGAGGAGGGAGCGTGTGTTCCATTGTTCTGTCTCGGTTTTGGTGGGGAGAATGGCCGATTGTAGGTGACTTGCCAGACCCGCGCAAACGGCTCTGGAAAGCCCCTGACCTCATGTTAGTTTCCCCCGCGGCCGCTCGGGGGAGCATTTCCATCGAGTGAGAATCAGTCGCAACCAGGCCGGCGCGCGACGGTCCGGACGGCTCAGAAAGCGGCCAGTTTCGACTGTACGCCCGCGATTTCGATGTCGGCCGTGCCGTCCGCCAGATGGGCCTCGACAATGCTGCCCGCGCGCAGGTCGCTGGGCGACCGCAGGGCCCGTCCGCGATTGTCGAGCAGCACGGCGTAGCCGCGTTCCAGTGTGCGCTGCGGCGCCAGCAGTTCCAGCGATCCGGCCACGCGCGCCAGCCGTTGTGTTTCACGTTCGTGACGTCGTTCCAGTGCGGCGTCCATGCGCGTCGACATCCGGTCCAGCGCCGCCTGCGCCGCGCCGGTATCGGGCTGGCAGGCGCGCCAGCGCATGGTCAGCACGTCATGCCGATGGCGCTGGGCCGATACGGTATCCCGCAATGCCGCACGCAAGTGTCGGGCCATATTGTCGACCTGCGCGCGCCGCTCCTGCAGCTGCGCCTGGGGGCTGCGCAACTGGCGGGCCAGCCACTGCAGGTGCTGCGCGCGGCGTTCGAGCTGGCGGTCCATGCATTGCGCCAGCGCGTCGCGCGCCCGGCGCGCCGCCTGCAGCAGATGCGCGCGGTCGGGGCTGACCAGTTCGGCGGCGCCGGTGGGCGTGGGGGCTCGTACATCGGCCACGAAATCGGCAATGGTGAAATCGGTTTCATGACCCACGCCCGACACCACCGGCACGCGGCTGCGCGCAATGGCGTGCGCCACCACTTCTTCATTGAACGACCAGAGGTCCTCGATGCTGCCACCGCCACGGCACAGGATCAGCACATCGCATTCGTCGCGCGCGCTGGCCGTATCGAGCATCGCCGCAATCTTCTCCGCAGCGCCCGTGCCTTGCACCGGCACCGGGTATACGACCACATTGACGTGCGGGGCGCGCCGCTGCAACGTGGTCAGCACGTCGCGCATCGCGGCCGCCTGCAGCGACGTGATCACGCCGATCGTGCGCGGATGCGACGGAATGGGCCGCTTGCGTGCGGTATCGAACAGACCCGCCTGTGCCAGTTTTTCCTTGAGCCGCAGGAACGCCTCGTAGAGATTGCCAAGGCCCGCACGGCGCATGGCTTCCACGCCAAGCTGCAACTCGCCGCGCGCCTCGTACATCGACACAACGGCGCGCACTTCGACGGCCTCGCCCTCGCGCGGCGTGAAGTCCACGTATTGGTTGCGTCCGCGAAACATCACGCAACGGATCTGCGCGCGGGCGTCCTTGAGCGAGAAATACCAGTGGCCGCTGGCCGCGCGCGTGAAGTTGGAGATTTCGCCCCGCACCCACGCCAGCGGAAAGCTGCGTTCCAGGACGCCGGCGATGGCATGGTTCAGTTCGCTGACCGGGATCACGTCCCGCGTGCGCGAAGGCGGCTGAGACGGCGCAAAACGCGAAAGTTTCTCGTTCTCTGGCATGGTGCACGACCGCGCAGGCGGCGTGAGATGGACATGTCCACAGCATAACCGCTATGTCAAGAGGCAAAGCAGGCGGCACACGCATCGGCCCGCAATCCGCATGATTCGGTACAAGCCATTGATTCGTTTGATTTTTCTGCCGGGACCAAAAAACAGGCAATGTAAGAGAAAACCTTACGCGTCAACGACTTACCAAAATGGTCCGATGCTTGTTCACAAAGTTATCCACAGAAGCTTTGGATAATGGATTTGTCAAGCGTCGCGCCTGTGGACAACGTATACGTTGCAAATGAAAAGCCGCTGTGGCAACACCCGGGATGCGCAGAAGTCGACCGCGCCGCACGGCGGGTTCCGCTGCCTGGCTTGCCCATTTATTAGGCAGGTACGTATACCTCCATACGGATCAACGGTTTAGGCCGCTTCTCCCGGCCTTATCCACAACTGATCCACAATCCTGTCCTGCCTGGATGTGGAAAGAGATCCGCAGTTGCGGGCCTCGGGAACGCGTTCGCAACCCCCGCATGCTGCCTGTTTTTTAGGCATCGCAACACTTTCTCTTTTGAATCAGGGCGTTAGCACTTTTCTTCGACAACTTTCCACAGCCGGTCCACAGCACTGTCCCGCCAGAGTGTGGAAAGCCATGCACTGGCGTCGTCCGGCCGTCCCGGCAGCAGCGCCGAACGCGGCAAACCCGCCCGGATGGCGCGATTTCCCCGTCTTGCACAAAAAACAGGCAATCCCGAGCCATTCCTTTGCAATCAACGGGTTAGCCTGTTTTTCCGAAGGCTTTCCACAACTGGTCCACAATCCTGTCCCGCGTCAGTGTGGAAAGCCGCAGACAGCGCCCGCGAGAGCGGCTTGCCGCGCCGGGCGGGGGCGGGTTAGAGTGGCGCCTGCAATTTTTCGAGCATCGCCGGTGCGTACGCGGGAACCCGCGCGCATCAAAGGCTGCCGCGCAGTTGTCGTTCCAAGCCGCTCCATTTCGGGTCTGTCGCTTTCGTAGAATTTCGGGGGTCCACGTGTTTTCCATCATTCAAGCGGCCGGCTGGCCGATCTGGCCGCTGCTGCTCGCCTCGGTCATCGCGCTCGCGCTGATCGTCGAACGTTTCGTTTCGCTCAAGCGCAGCAAGATCCTGCCGCCGAAGCTGTACGAGGAGGCGCTCTCCGCCGCCCAGCAGCGCAAGGCCACGCCCGAGGTCGTCAACAATCTCGAAAAGAATTCGCCGCTCGGCCGCGTGCTGGCCGCCGGCCTGCGCCATGTGGTGCTGCAGCCGCAGACGTCGCGCGACGCCGCCAAGGACGTGGTGGAAGAAGCCGGCCGCGCCGTGGCGCACGAGCTGGAGCGCTACCTGAACGCGTTGGGCACGATTGCCTCGGTGGCGCCGCTGATGGGCCTGCTGGGCACCGTGATCGGCATGATCGAGATCTTCGGCAACCAGGGCGGCACGGGCGCCAACCCCGAGCAGCTGGCGCACGGCATCTCGGTGGCGCTGTACAACACGGCCTTCGGCCTGATCGTGGCGATTCCGGCGCTGATCTTCTGGCGCTACTTCCGCCGCCTGGTGGACGACTACGTGGCCGAGCTGGAATTCCGCGCCACCGCGTTCCTGGACGCCATCCTGCCGCAGCGCAGGGTCTGACGCGGCCGGGAGCACGCCATGCGTTTCCGTTCCCGCCAGCGGCGCGAGGAGCCCGAGATCAACCTGATCCCGCTCATCGACGTGCTGCTCGTGATCCTGATCTTCCTGATGATCACGACCACGTACTCGCGTTTTACCGAACTGCAGATCCAGCTGCCCACGGCCGATGCCGAGCACGCGCAGCAACATCCGACCGAGATCGTCGTGTCGGTGTCCGCACGCGGCGTCTATTCCGTCAACAAGCAGGTGCTGGAGCAAAAGGACGTCACCAGCCTGGCCGACCAGCTGCGCAGCGCCGCCGGGCCGGCCGGCAGCGGGCCGCAGCCCGTGGTGATCGTCAATGCCGATGCCCAGGCCACGCACCAGGCGGTGATCAACGTGATGGAAGCGGCCCGCGTGGCCGGCCTGTCGCGCCTGACCTTCGCCACGCAAAGCTCGCAGCAGCGCTGACGCCGCAGCGGGCGCGCAGGGCCGGATGGGCGGCAAGCTTGCCGCATGCGCTGCGCAATGCCCATAATGTCTGCATCGGGCCGATGCCACCCCAGGGTGGCATCGCCCTTTTCCATCCCTCCCGCTCATGCCCGCTCCCCGACACGCCCTTGCCGACTTCGTCACCGCCCAGTGGCAGCGCCGCGGCTGGTTCGCCTGGCTGATGTGGCCACTGTCGCTGCTGTTCGGCCTGATCGCGCGCATCCGGCGCCACGGGTACCTGCAGGGCTGGTTCAAGTCCACGCGCCTGCCGATGCCGGTGATCGTGGTTGGCAACGTCACCGTGGGCGGCACCGGCAAGACGCCGGCCGTGATCGCGCTGGCCCAGGCGCTGTGCGAGGCCGGGCTGCGCCCTGGCGTGGTGTCGCGCGGCTATGGCGTGACGCTGAAGCACCCGCGCCGCGTCAAGCCGACCTCGAAGGCCGTGGACGTGGGCGACGAGCCGCTGCTGATTGCGCGCGCCACCGATGTGCCCGTGTGGGTGTTCCCCGACCGCGCGCTGTGCGCGCAGACGATGCTGGTATCGCATCCGGGCGTGAACGTCCTGCTGCTCGACGACGGCCTGCAGCACTACAGGCTGCAGCGCGATTTCGAGATAGTCATGTTCGATTCCCGCATGGGCGGCAACGGCATGCTGCTGCCGGCCGGGCCGCTGCGCGAGCCGCTGAGCCGCCCGCGCGACGCCACGCTGATCAACGATCCCAACTTCAAGGCCACACCGGACAAGCCCGATGTCTACGGCATGCGGCTGGAGCTCGATGACGCCTGGCAGCTCAACGATCCGACGATGGCGCGCCCGGTATCGCAGTTCGCGGGCCAGCGCGTGCTGGCGGCCGCCGGCATCGGCAACCCCGAACGCTTCTTTGCCAGCCTGCGCCGCGCGGGCCTTGCGCCCACGGCGACGATGCCGCTGCCCGACCACTACGACTTCGCAGACGACCCGTTCGCCGGCAACGACGACGCGCTCCATGCCGACGTGATCCTGATCACCGAGAAGGATGCCGTAAAATGCGAGCGCTTCGACGACCCGAGGATCTGGGTCGTCCCCACCACGCCCGTGATCGACGCGGGCCTGATCGACAAAATCCGCCGCGCCGTACTGGCGCGCAACCCGGCCGTCGCCACCCCCGTCACCACGGGGCAATCCTCCGCCACGGGCGCGGCGACCGGTCTTGACAAGGAACACCAGGATGGACAACCGGCTGCTTGAAATCCTCGTCTGCCCGCTGTGCAAGGGCAAGCTGGAATACGATCGCGCCGCCCAGGAACTGATCTGCCACGCCGACAAGCTGGGCTACCCGATCCGCGACGGCATTCCGGTCATGCTGGCCGACGAAGCGCGCCAGACCGTGCCGGGCCGCGTGGTGCCCGTGGAACCGTCCGGCAACTGAAGCGGAAGCCCACATCGGCAGCTGGCGCAGTCAGGCAATCATCATGAGCATTCCCGCATTTACCGTCGTCATTCCGGCGCGCCTGGCCTCGACCCGGCTGCCGAACAAGCCGCTGGCCGATATTGGCGGCCATCCGATGATCGTGCGCGTGGCCGAACGCGCGCATGCGTCGTCGGCGCAGCGCACCGTGGTGGCCACCGATGCGCCCGAGGTGGCGGCAGCCTGCGCCGCGCGGGGCGTGCAGGCCGTGATCACGCGCGCCGACCACCCGTCGGGCACTGATCGGCTGTCCGAAGTGGCCGCGCAGCTTGGCCTGGCCGACGACGCCATCGTCGTCAACGTGCAGGGCGACGAGCCGCTCATCGATCCGAACCTGATCGACGAGGTGGCGCTGCACCTGGCCTCGCATCCCGATTGCGCCATCGCCACGGCGGCACATCCGCTGGACGATGCGGCCGAGGTCTTCAATCCCAATGTCGTGAAGGTGGTGTGCGACAACGCGGGCCGCGCGCTGTACTTCTCGCGCGCGCCGATTCCGTGGGCACGCGATGCGTGGTCCGCGGTGCCGACGCAGCCGGCCGCCTCGGCGCAGGTGCCGATGCCGGCCATGCCGGTGCTGCGCCATATCGGCATCTACGCCTATCGCGCGGGCTTCCTGCGTCGCTTCCCGACGCTGGCGATTTCCCCGGTCGAGCAGGTCGAGGCGCTGGAGCAACTGCGCGCCATGTGGCATGGCGAGCGCATCGGCGTGATGGTGACGGCGGCAGCGCCGGCCCCCGGCGTCGATACGCCGGCCGACCTGGAGCGCGTGCGTGCACTCTGGGCGCAGGGCATGGCGCAGGACGGCCCCTGACCCCGACGCGGCGGCCGGACGCCGTAGACCCCAGTTTCCCGCTGGAGTTCATACTGCTGCAACCTGGACGAAGGCCGAACCGGCATTGCCCATGGCATAATGCCTGCCGATACAGAGCCCGCAGCCGTGCGCAACACGACTGCAAAGGCTCGGTGGGGAGATAGAGATCGAGCCGCCCGGATGCGCGCCACTAGCCCGTCGCCGCGAATAGCAGGACCTTCGCACCACGGCCAGACGACGCCGCGCTTCGGGCGCCGCGCATGAGCGGACGCCGGCATATGCCTTGGCCTTCACGTGAGAACGCAGAAGCGCGAGGGCACGGCCGGACGTAAGTCCCGCGTCAAGTTGCAGCGGTACCCTCCTTCCAT
Organism: Cupriavidus sp. EM10; assembly: GCF_018729255.1. NCBI lineage: Bacteria > Pseudomonadati > Pseudomonadota > Betaproteobacteria > Burkholderiales > Burkholderiaceae > Cupriavidus > Cupriavidus sp. EM10. Next base: position 583,942 of record NZ_CP076060.1, on the reverse strand, counting down.
AGATCCCGCCAGACCGAATTCAAATACCTTGAGGACCCGTAAATGCGTTTGATCCTGTTGGGCGCGCCTGGCGCCGGCAAAGGCACGCAAGCCAAGTTCATCTGCGAGAAGTTCGGCATTCCGCAAATCTCCACCGGCGACATGCTGCGCGCCGCGGTGAAGGCCGGTACACCGCTGGGCATCGAAGCCAAGAAGGTGATGGACGCGGGCGGACTGGTGTCGGATGACATCATTATCGGCCTGGTGAAGGATCGCCTTAAGCAGCCGGACTGCGAAAAGGGCTATCTGTTCGACGGGTTCCCGCGCACGATTCCGCAGGCCGAGGCCATGAAGGAAGCCGGCGTGGCCATCGACTACGTGCTGGAAATCGACGTGCCGTTCGATGCCATCATCGACCGCATGAGCGGCCGCCGCGTCCATGTGGCGTCGGGCCGTACCTACCACGTGCGCTTCAACCCGCCGAAGGTGGACAACGTCGACGACGAAACCGGCGAGCCGCTGATCCAGCGCGACGACGACAAGGAAGAAACGGTGCGCAAGCGCCTGGACGTGTACTCGCAGCAGACGCGTCCGCTGGTGGACTACTACTCCGACTGGGCCACCAAGGGCGACCCGTCGGCCAAGGTGGCGCCGCCGCAGTACCGCAAGATTTCGGGCGTCGGCGACGTGGATAAGGTCACGGCCAGCGTGTTCGAAGCGCTGAAGTAATCTGCACTGCCCTGCAGTACACCGGAGACGGCCCAGGAATTTTCCTGGGCCGTTTTTGTTTTGGGGCTGGCCCTAGCTTACGCGGGCAGTGATTTACGTTAACGTAAACGGCAGTAGTCGCACTCAAAACCGCACCCAAAACACAAGGAGACAGATTGATGGACATCCAGGGCAACGTATTCATCGTCACCGGCGGCGCGTCGGGGCTGGGCGCGGGCACCGCGCGCATGCTGGCGCAGGCGGGCGGCAAGGTCGTCATCGCCGACCTCAACGAGGCGGCCGGTACCGCGCTGGCGCAGGAGCTGGGCGGTCAGTACGTAAAGTGCGACGTCACGTCGGAGACCGATGGCCAGGCCGTGATCGATGCCGCGCGGAAGCTGGGCCGGCTGTCGGGCCTGGTCAACTGCGCCGGCATTGCCGTGGCGGCCAAGACGGTGGGCAAGAACGGCCCGCATCCGCTGGATGCCTTCGAGAAGACCATCCGCGTGAACCTGATCGGCACATTCAACATGATCCGCCTGGCTGCGGCGGCGATGGTGGAGAACACGCCCGATGCCGAAGGCGAACGCGGCGTGATCATCAATACGGCATCGGTGGCTGCTTTCGATGGCCAGATCGGCCAGGCGGCCTATGCCGCGTCGAAGGGTGGCGTGGTTGGCATGACGCTGGCCATCGCGCGCGATCTGGCGCGCGACGGCGTGCGCTGCATGACCATTGCGCCAGGACTGTTCGAGACGCCGATGCTGCTGGGCATGCCGCCCGAAGTGCAGGACGCGCTGGGCAAGATGGTGCCGTTCCCGCCGCGCCTGGGCCGCCCGACGGAATTTGCGAAGCTGGCCCAGGCCATCATCGGCAACACGATGATGAACGGCGAAGTGATCCGCCTCGACGGCGCGATCCGCATGCAGCCGAAATAACCGCTGAAATCGTCGATCTACGACCGCTACCAGGTGCAGACCGATGGCAGCTTCGCGCTGGAAGCGGCATTGATCACGGCGGTACCGGTGGGTTGACGCTCGATATCCGGACGGCCGTGGTGGCTGGCGGATCAGGATCAGTCAGTCACCACTTCGGCCGGCATCGGCATGGCCTGGACCATTTCCCAGACCGCGGCGGCGGCCGGCGAAAGCGACCGGTCTTCACGCCGCACCATGACGATGCTGCGTTCCTCGCGCGGCGTCAGCGGCCTGGACACCAGCGGCGACGCCGCCGGCAACGGCAGCGAGAACGATGGCAACACCGAGGCGCCAATCCCCGCCTCGACCATCCCGAACACACTGGCCGAGTGGCCCAGCTCCTGCACCACCTGCGGCGCCACGCCATGACGGGCCAGGATGCGGTCGATCAACGGCCGGCTGCCGGATGCAAAGTCCAGCAGCACCAGCCGCTCGCCGTGCAGGGCGCTCCATGGCACCGATTCGGCGCCGGCCAACGGGTGATCCCTGCGACACACGAAGCAGAACGGATCGGTCGCCAGCGGGGCGATGGTCAACCCTTCTCGCGCCAGCGGATCGATCAGCACGCCGAAGTCCACCGCCCCGGCGCGGATCTGTTCCAGCCCGTCGGCCTGCACGTTGTCGCGCACGAACAAGCGGATTTCCGGGTACTGGCGCGCGCAGGCGGCCACGTACATCGGCATCAGCCGCGCCGAGATCGTCGGCGCACTGGCTATCACCACTCTTCCCCGATAGCGCTCACCTAATTGCCGGGTTTCCTCGAGCGTATCGTCGAGCTGGCCCAAAAGTCGCTCCAGTGCCGGGACCAACGCGGTGCCGGCATCGGTCAGCACCACTTCACGCGTGGTGCGGTCCAGCAACCGGACGCCAACCGCCTCTTCCAGCTCGGCCACACCTCGGCTGACGGCCGGCTGGGTAAGGCCAACGGCGTCTGCCGCGCGGCTGAAGCTGCCGTGCGCCGCCACCGCAAGGAAGACCCGTAACTGCCGGAGTGTGTAATTCATGCAACTAGGAAATGAATAAATTAAATAAATGAATTTGCATTCTAAGCAAGACAAGCGTCCAATACCAAGCGGAAACCCTTACGCACTATCCCCGATGTCTACCCTTCTCGCCCCATTCAAAAAGATCTACGACCTGATCGACGGGTTCGTTCTCATCATGCTGTGCGCGATCGGCGTTGCGCTGGCCGCCCCGGAAATCGGTGCTGGCGACGGCCCGTTGCACCTTGGCATCGTGACCAGCCTGGGTGTCGCGCTGGTGTTCTTCCTGCACGGCGCCGCATTGTCGCGCGACAAGCTCGTGGCCGGGGCCAAGCACTGGCGCCTGCACGTGTTCGTCCAGTCGTTCACGTACGTCGTGTTCCCGATCGTGGGTGTACTGCTGATGCTGTCGCTGCGCAACACGCTGCCGCCCGAACTGCTGCTGGGCGTGTTCTATCTGTGCGCGCTGCCTTCCACGGTATCGTCGTCGGTGGCCATGACGTCGATGGCGCGCGGCAATGTGCCCGGCGCCATCTTCAACGCCACCATCTCGGGCCTGATCGGCATGGCGCTGACCCCGCTGCTGATGGGCCTGGTCATCAGCGCCAGCGGTGCGTCGATGCCGCTGGGCCGTGCGCTGACGGGCGTGGCGCTGCAACTGCTGCTGCCGTTTGCGCTGGGCCAGGCGTTCCGCCCGCTGATCGGCAACTGGCTGGCCAAGAAGAAGCAGATCACGAACAAGATCGACCGTGGCGTGATCGTGCTGATCGTCTATTCGTCGTTTTGCGATGCCACGGCTGCCGGCCTGTGGCACCAGTACGCGTGGCAGACGATCGGCGCCGTGATGGGCATCGCCGCCGTGATGCTGTTCGTGATCCTGGGCACCACCACGTTCACGGCACGTCGCCTGGGCTTCTCGGTCGAGGATGAAATCACGGCCGTCTTCTGCGGCTCGAAGAAGAGCCTGGCCAACGGCATCCCGATGGCCAAGATCCTGTTCGCCGGCCACCCGGCGCTGGGCCTGCTGGTGCTGCCGCTGATGGTCTACCACCAGCTGCAACTGATCGTCTGCTCGGTGATCGCCGCCCGCTACGCCAGCCGCGACGACGTCAAGGAAGCGCGCAACGTGGTGCGCGCCTGATCGTAGTTTGTCGAGTTGCAACAAAAACGGCGCCGAGGCGCCGTTTTTGTTTGTGCTGCTGTTGTTTGCTCCCCTCTCCCGCAAGCGGGAGAGGGGAGAAAAACCGTTAGACGGAAGGATTCTTCGACAGCGGCGGGTTCTTGGCGAAATACGCCTTGATGCCCCGCAGGATCGCGTTGGCCAGCTGCTCCTGGTGCGCGTCGTCGTTGAGTTTGCGTTCCTCTTCCGGATTGGAGATGAACGCGGTCTCGATCAGGATCGACGGGATATCGGGCGCCTTCAGCACGGCAAACCCGGCCTGCTCGACGCTGCCCTTGTGCAGCCGGTTGATGCCGCCGATCTCGCCCAGCACCGCCTTGCCCACCTGCATGCTGTCGTTGATCTGCGCCGTGGTGGACAGGTCCAGCAGCACGCGCGACACCTGGGCGTCCTTGTTGCCCATGTTGGTGCCGCCGATCAGGTCGGCATTGTTTTCCTTGTTGGCCAGCCAGCGCGCGGCCGAACTCGACGCGCCGCGCTCGGACAGCGCAAACACCGACGCGCCCCGCGCTTCCGGCGACACGAACGCATCGGCGTGGATCGACACGAACAGGTCGGCCTGCACCCGGCGCGCCTTCTGCACACGCACGTTCAGCGGGACGAAGAAGTCCGAATCGCGCGTCATCATCGCGCGCATATTGGGCTCAGAATCGATCTTCTTGCGCAGGCGCGTGGCAATCTGCAGCACCACGTCCTTCTCGCGCGACCCGGCCGAACCGATGGCGCCGGGGTCTTCGCCGCCGTGGCCCGGGTCCAGCGCCACGGTCAGCAGCCGGCGCATCTTGAACTGGCTGGGCGGCGGCACATTGGTCTGGGCAATCGGGGGCGGCACGGGCGGCGCGGACGGCTTGTCGACCGTCGACGGCACCGAAGGTGTGGACGGCTTCGGTTTCACGGCGGCGATGGCCGGCGGCGGCGCGGTGGTGGCCGGCGGCAGCTGGCCACGGTCCTCGAACTTGCGCACGATGGCGCCGATGGCGTCTTCCTCGGCCCCGGCGGGCGCGCCGGCCACCGCGGTATCGCTGCCCGCAGGCGGCGTGGTGGAGGCAAAGCGGCGCTGCTTGTCCTCGGTATCGCGCACCAGCTTCCAGAGCGGATCGGGCGGATTGACCGGATACAGGTCGAACACCAGCCGGTTCTTGTACTCGGCGATCGGCAGCAGCGTGAAGACCTGCGGAGAAACGTCTTCCTTCAGGTCGAACACCATCCGCACCACGCGCGGCCGGTTCTGGCCCACGCGCACGGACTGGATATAGGGGTCGTTCGGGGTGATCTTGGCCACCAGCTCGCGCAGCGTGGGCGACAGGTCCAGGCCGTCGATATCCACCATCAGGCGGTCGGGGTTGCGGATCATCTGGTGGACGGCCACCAGCTTTTCGTCCGATTCGATCGTGACGCGGGTGTAGTCCTCGGCGGGCCAGACGCGCACGGCGACGATGCCGGCGCCAAACGCGATCTGCGGGCCGGCCAGCGACAGTACTACCGTCCCGGCGCCGGCTTTCAGGGCCTGCGCCATCCATTTGCGGCGGGCCAGAAGCAGTCCGTCGGGTCCATCGGGTCGGTCGGTGGCAAGTCGCTTGATCAGCATGCGTTCAGCAGGATAAGTCCAGTGGGAGTATAGGCGCGCAACGTGGCCATGCGGCGATCCGCGCCATCGTCATTCCCATTAACGGCAATTTGTGGCGCGCGGTTGTCCGATTGGAGCAACACGTGCAGGTCGGGTTCCCCAAGCAGGCGTCCGGCCTTCTCCGGCCATTCCACCAGGTTGAATGCCGGCTCGGCGAAACAGTCGCGAAAACCGGCATCGATCCATTCCTCGGGATCGGCAAAACGGTAGAGGTCGAAGTGGTAGACGGTCAGCGGCGAGCCATCGGCGCGCTGCACGTCGTAGGGCTCGCACAGCGTGTAGGTGGGGCTGCGGACCTTGCCGGCATGGCCCAGCGCGCGCAGCACGGCGCGCGACAGCGTGGTCTTGCCCGCGCCAAGGTCGCCGGACAGCTGGACATGCACCGTGCGCGGCGGCATGGTGCGCACCGCGCCGGCCAGCGCGGCGCCAAACCGCTCGGTGGCGATTTCGTCGGGCAGCGGCAGGATGCGTTCTTCGAGCAGGGGCATTGCGTACAATTCAGGGATGATCGACCGTGCAGTGCCCGCCCCTACCCCCGCGCGAACCGCGCATCCCGCAGAAGATTCCGCTCCGGCGCGCCCAGATTCCGCCTCCGTCACCACGGACGTGGACCTGGCATCGCTGGCGGCATCCCTGCGCGGCTGGGGCCGGGCGCTCGGATTCGATGAGATCCGCATTGCCGATGTCGATCTGCGGCACGCCGAGGCGGGCCTGCTGGCGTGGTTGCAGGCGGGCTACCACGGCGACATGGATTATATGGCCAACCACGGCGCAAAGCGCGCCCGGCCGCACGAACTGGTGCCTGGCACGGTGCGTGCCATCGTCGCCCGCATGCCCTACCTGCCCGCGCAGGGCCCCGACGACTGGCGTGGCCATGAACTGGCGCGGCTGGACGATCCCGCCACCGCCGTGATCTCGCTCTACGCGCGCGGCCGGGACTATCACAAGGTGCTGCGTAACCGGCTGCAGCAGCTGGCGGCGCGCATCGAAACGGCCATCGGGCCGTTCGGCTACCGTGTGTTCACCGATTCGGCGCCAGTCATGGAAGTGGCGCTGGCCAGCCAGGGCGGCCTGGGCTGGCGTGGCAAGCACACGCTGCTGCTGGACCGCGACGGGGGGTCGATGTTCTTCCTGGGCGAGATCCTGGTCGATATCCCGCTGCCGGCCGACCAGGCCGAGACACCCCACTGCGGCAATTGCCGCCGCTGCATCGACATCTGCCCCACCGGGGCGATCCTGGAGCCGTTCCGGCTGGACGCGCGCCGCTGCATCTCGTACCTGACGATCGAACACAAGGGCGCCATCCCCGAGCCGCTGCGCGCGCCAATGGGCAACCGCGTCTACGGCTGCGACGACTGCCAGCTGGCCTGCCCGTGGAACAAGTTCGCGCACCGCGCCACGCTGCCCGATTTCGACGTGCGCAATGGCTTCGATGCGCCCGACATGGCCGAACTGTTCGGCTGGACCGAGGCCGAATTCAACCAGCGGCTCGAAGGCAGCCCGATCCGGCGCATCGGTCACGAGCGCTGGCTGCGCAACCTGGCAGTGGGACTGGGCAACAGCCTGCGCGCGGCGTCGGCCAGCGACCCCGCGCTTGCCCAGCGCATCCGCGACGCCCTGCAAGCCCGGCGCGACACGGCCACGCCGCTGGTGCGCGAGCATATCGACTGGGCCCTGGCCCAAGAGACCACCAGCACGCCAGCAGCCGCTAGCTGACCAGCGACAGCCAGACCGGCGTGGTGACAACCGCCGCCACCGTCATCGCGGAGATCGTAGCCGCCACCATCGGCCCGTTGCCGCCCATGCGCACGGCCAGGATGTAGGCACTGGACGCCGTGGGCAGCGACGCATAAACGACCACGATCTGGTACTGCAGCGTGGTCAGCGGCAGGTACTTCCCGACGATCCAAGCGAAGCACGGCATGGCCAGCAGCTTCACGCCGCTCCACCAGGCCATCGGGCCGGCCGTGCCCGTGGCGCCGCTCATCTGCAGGCCGGCGCCCACCGTCATCAGGCCCAGTGCCGTCGATGCCGAGCCCAGGCGGCCCAGCGTCATGCCGATCACCTCGGGCGGATGCAGGCCCAGCAGGTTCGTCGCCAGCCCGATGGCCGTGGCCAGGATCAGCGGATTGCGTGCCAGCTCGCGCAGCAGCTTCGATTCGCCGTGCCGCGCCAGCGCCCAAACGGCCGCCACATTGCACAGCGGCACGGTCACGCCCACCACCAGCGCCATCATCGCCAGCCCCTCGCCGCCGCCGAGCCGCGCCGCCAGGGCCAGCCCGATATAGGAATTGAAGCGGAAGGCGGTCTGGAAGCCGGAGGCAAAGTCCAGCGGTGCAGGCCGCAGCACATAGCGCACCAGGTAGCCGGTGGCCATGCCGAAGGTCATCGTGGCCAGCGCAAGCCCGAGCATGGCCGAGGTCGACGAGAAATCGAATTTCGCGCTGTTGGTCGACTGCAACAGGAGTGCCGGAAACAGCACGAAGTAGACCAGGCGTTCCACGCCGGCCCAGAAGGCGCGGTCGAAGGGGGTATAGCGCACCAGCAGCCAGCCGATAAGAATCAGGCTGAAATCCGGCACCAGCAGCAGGGCGGCAGACATGTCTCGAATGCTTTGTAGTTATCGTGGCGCCCGACGGCAGTCTTCGTCAAAAGTGAAGACTAGGGCAGATCCGGATGGGTATTTTTTCAGAATTCCTTGAACATGGCACGCTGAATTTCGCCTTGCCCGCGGCTTTGCCGCCGCCTGTCGCACCATGAAGTCCACGCAGTCTTCGTCCCGCCGAGCCTCGCTTCCCCGCCGCCTTGCCGTTTCGCTGTGCGCGTCGCTGGCGCTCGGCCTGCTGTTGCCGTCGGTATCGGCGATGGAGATCGACGGCGTGCGCTTCGACGACGTGGTGCGCCTGGGCGGCCGCCAGTTGCCGCTCAACGGCACCGGCCTGCGCCAGGTATTCGTGATCAAGGGCTACGCGGCCGGGCTGTACCTGCCCGAGCGCGCCCGCAACGCCACCGTGGTGCTGGGGTCGCCGGGCCCGAAACGGCTGCAGATCCGCCCGCTGCGCGAGGTGGAATCGGCGCAGTTCGTGAAGGCCCTCAACGAAGGCCTGCGCGAGAACCATTCCGAGATGCAGATGCAGCTGCTGTCCGACCGCGTGACGCAGCTTGAACGCACGATGAGCCAGCTGGGCACGGCCCAGCGTGGCGACATCATCAATTTCGACTTCACGCCCGAGGGCGGGACCGCCGTGACGCTCAACGGCATTCCGCGCGGCCAGGCCATTCCGGGCGAGGATTTCTACCAGGCGGTGCTGCGCATCTTTCTGGGCGAACACCCGGTGGACCGCAACCTGAAGCGCGGCCTGCTGGGCGGCTGATTCCGAAGCACGCCGGCGCACCGCTGCAACCGAAGCGGCACGCCGGTGTTTCATGACCTCCCCGGGCGCGATCCGCCCGGCTTCAACGACGGGAGACTCTCCTCAATGCAAGCTCACAAGAAAGCACTGATCCTGGCTTCGACGGTCTTCATGGCCGCCGCCTCCGTGGCATCCGTTGCACAAGCACAGAGCAACTATCCGAACAAACCGATCCGCCTGATCATTCCGTTCGCGCCGGGCGGCACGACCGACATCGTCGGCCGTGGCGTGGCCGACCAGATGAGCCGCATCCTGGGCCAGCCGGTGGTGGTGGAAAACCGCGCCGGTGGCGGCGGCTCGATCGGCGCCGACGCCATCGCCAAGTCGGCCCCGGACGGCTACACGATCGGCATCTCCACGGTGTCGACGATGGCCGTGAACCCGGCCTGCAACCCCAAGCTGTCGTACGACCCGATCAAGGACTTCAAGCCCATCGCCAACGTGGCGAACGTGGCCAACGTGATCGCGGTGAACCCGAACTTCCCGGCCAAGGACTACAAGGAATTCCTGGCCGTGCTGAAGGCGAACCCGGGCAAGTATTCGTACGCGTCGTCGGGCACCTGCGGCTTCGGCCACATGCTGGGCGAGCAGTTCAAGGTGTCGACCAAGACGTTCATGGTGCACATTCCGTACCGTGGCGCCGGCCCGGCCCTGAACGACGTGCTGGCTGGCCAGGTGCCGATCATGGTGGACAACCTGCCGTCGTCGATGCCCTACATCAAGGCCGGCAAGCTGCGCCCGATCGTGGTGGCCTGGAACAAGCGCGTGGACGGCCTGGCCAACGTGCCGACCTTCGGCGAAATGGGCCTGAAGGAGCCGAACGACCCGGCCTGGTACGGCCTGGTGGCCCCGGCCGGCACGCCTGACGACGTCATCGCCAAGCTGAACGGCGCGGTGGTCAAGGCGCTGCAGGACAAGGGCTTCGTGGACCGCCTGCAAGCCGCCGGCGCCGAGCCCTCGGGCAACACCCCGGCCCAGCACGCCGCCGAGATCAAGAAGGAATTCGACAAGATGAAGAACCTGGTCAAGGTGCAGAACATCAAGCTGGAGCAGTAACGTCTTCGCTCGGCTTTCTCCCCTCTCCCGCCTGGCGGGAGAGGGGTTGGGGGTGAGGGCAAGACGCCTGAATCCTCAAGCATCCTTCGCCAAGGACCACCACACCCGGTGGTCCTTTTTGTTTTTGGGCGGTGGCTCGCAGTTGGCGCGGTTGGTTGCTGGACGGCCCTGCCCTCACCCCCGGCCCCTCTCCCCAACGCGGGAGAGGGGCGAAAACAAAGGGGGAGAAAATCGGGCGCGCCCGGCAAATCGGCATAAAATCGCACTCTGTCCGCCAACGCCACCGCCCGCCATGCAACGTCCCTTCGATGCCGTCCTGCCCGCGCCATTCGGCAAGGTCGGCGTGCGCGTCGATGGCGCGCAGGTCCACGAGATCGTCTACCTGCCCGATTCGTTTGCCGACATCGCTCCGGCCGACGCGCTGACGCGGCGCGTGGCCGAGCAGCTTGCGGCCTACTATGACAATCCAGACCTGATCTTCGACCTGCCGCTGGCCACGCGCGGCACCGATTTCCAGCGCAAGGTCTGGGGCGCAATCTGCGCCGTGCCGCGCGGCGGGCTGACCACCTATGGCACCATCGCCAAGTCGCTGCAGAGCATGCCGCGCGCCGTGGGCCAGGCCTGCGGGCAGAACTGGTTTCCGATCGTGATCCCGTGCCACCGCGTGGTGGCCGCCAACGGGCTCGGCGGCTTTGCCCATCATGGCGAGGAAGGCTTTCACCTGGGCGTCAAGCGCTGGCTGCTGCGCCACGAAGGAGCGATGCTCCTATGAGCGCGGTGCTGGCCGAAGACCTGGCGCTGGTCGACCGCTTCTGCGACGCGCTGTGGCTTGAAAACGGGCTGTCGAAGAACACCATCGATGCGTACCGGCGCGACCTGGCCCTGCTGGCGCGCTGGCTGCACGAAAGCGACACCTGCGCGCTGCTGGCCGTCGACGACACGGCCCTGTCCGGCTACTTCGCCGCGCGCCACACGGAAACCCGCGCGTCGTCGGCCAACCGGCGCCTGACCGTGTTCCGCCGTTTCTACCAGTGGGCGCTGCGCGAGCACATGATTCAGGCCGATCCCTGCCTGCTGCTGCGCCCGGCCAAGCAGCCGCCGCGCTTTCCGAAGACGCTGTCCGAGGGCCAGGTGGAGGCGCTGCTCGAGGCGCCCGACGACGACACGCCGCTGGGCCTGCGCGACCGCACCATGCTTGAATTGATGTACGCCAGCGGGCTGCGCGTGTCCGAGCTGACCAACATGAAGACCATCGAGGTCGGCCTCAACGAGGGCGTGGCGCGCGTGGTGGGCGGCAAGGGCAACAAGGAACGGCTGGTACCGTTTGGCGCGCAGGCCGGCGACTGGCTGCGCCGCTACCTGGCCGAAAGTCGCCCCGCGCTGCTGGCCGGCCGCGCGTGCGACGAACTGTTCGTCACCCAGCGCGGGGAAGGCATGACGCGCCAGACCTTCTGGCATCTGATCAAGAAGCATGCGCGCGAAGCCGGCATCCACGCCCCGCTGTCGCCGCATACGCTGCGGCATGCATTTGCCACGCACCTGCTGAACCACGGCGCGGACCTGCGCGTGGTGCAGTTGCTGCTAGGCCATGCCGACATCTCCACCACGCAGATCTACACGCACGTGGCGCGCGAGCGCCTGCGCGAGTTGCACCAGCACCACCATCCACGCGGCTGAACCGGCGCGGGCGTCCATCCCATGAGCAAGCAGAAACACATTTCCGAAACCCCGGCCACGCAGATGCTGCGCAAGCAGGGCGTGCCGTTTGGCGAGCATGCCTACGACTATGTCGACCACGGCGGCACCGGCGAGTCGGCGCGCCAGCTGGGCGTGCCCGAGCACAACGTGGTGAAGACGCTGGTGATGGAAGACGAGGCGGCCCGGCCGCTGATCGTGCTGATGCACGGCGACTGCTCGGTATCGACCAAGAACCTGGCGCGGCAGATCGGTGCAAAAAGCGTGCAGCCGTGCAAGCCGGAGGTGGCGCAGCGCCACAGCGGCTACATGGTGGGCGGCACCTCGCCGTTCGGCACGAAGAAGCGCATGCCGGTCTACGTGGAAGGCAGCGTGCTGGCGCTGGACACCATCTATATCAATGGCGGGCGGCGCGGCTACCTGGTCAGCATCGCGCCTGGGGTGCTGACCGACCTGCTGGACGCCAAACCGGTGTCGTGCGCGCTGCCCGACTGACGGCTGCCGGGCCGGCGGCGACACCGGGGAAATCACGGAGTCCGCTGTCGCCGCGCCGCGCTACAATCGCGCCAGCCTGAATTCCTAGTCTTTCTCCCCACACAATGGTCAACCTGATATTTGCCGTCATCGCCTACCTGATCGGATCGGTGTCGTTCGCCGTCGTGGTCAGCAAGGCCATGGGCCTGCCCGATCCGCACAGCTACGGTTCCGGCAACCCCGGCGCCACCAACGTGCTGCGCACCGGCAACAAGAAGGCCGCCATCCTGACGCTGATCGGCGATGGCCTGAAGGGCTACGTGGCCGTCATGCTGGTCAAGCACCTGGGCCCTGGTTACGGCGTGGACGACACCGGCATCGCGCTGGCGGCGCTGGCCGTGTTCCTGGGCCACCTGTTCCCGGTCTTCCACCGCTTCGCGGGCGGCAAGGGCGTGGCCACGGCGGCCGGCATCCTGTTCGCCATCCACCCGCTGCTTGGCGCCGGCACGCTGGCCAGCTGGCTGATCATCGCGTTCTTCTTCCGCTATTCGTCGCTGGCCGCGCTGGTGGCCGCGATCTTCGCGCCGTTCTTCTATGTGCTGATGTTTGGCGTGGATATCATCGCCGGCGCCGTGCTGGTCATCGGCATCCTGCTGATCGCACGTCACCGCAGCAATATCGCCAAGCTGCTGGCCGGCAAGGAAAGCCGGATCGGGGAGAAGAAGAAGGTTTGAAGGGGGGTTCTCCCCTCTCCCGCCATGCGGGAAAGGGGAGCGAGACATGAGTAGCAGCTTCAAGCCGCCTGCGCCAGTGCCGTGAACGGGAACACCATTTCCACGCGCAGGCCGCCTTCGTCGCGGTTGCTGATCGTCAGCCTGCCGCCGCCCTGCCTGACCAGACGGTCGACAATCGCCAGTCCCAGCCCCGAATGGGCGTTGCCGCCGCGTGCGGGGTCCAGTCGCACGAACGGCATGGTCACGCGCTCGATGGCGTCGGCCGGGATGCCGGGGCCCTGGTCTTCCACGGTCAGGCGCCAGCCTTCGCTGGTGCGCGCCGTCGCCACGTAGACCGGCGGCTCGCCGTAGGCATACGCGTTGTCCACCAGGTTTCCGATGATGCGGTCCAGCTGCGTGGCGATCATCCTGAAGCCGTCGCCGGCGGTCAGTTCCAGCACCACCTGCCTGTCCTGCTCCTGCAGCGACGCCGCCAGCTCGCCGATGCGCTTGTCCACCGGCACCGGCCGTGCGGTCGGTTCGCTGCTTTGGGCGAAGGTCAGGAACTGCTCGACGATGGCCGACATCGACTCCACGTCGCGCGTTACGCCAGCCGCCGCCTTGGGGTCGGACAGCATCTCGGCCCGCAGCCGCAGCCGCGCCAGCGGCGTCTTCAGATCGTGCGCGATGCCGGCCAGCATCGTATTGCGCTCCTGGTCGATGCGGAACAGGTCCGCCACCATGCGATTGAAACGCTCGATCAACTGGCGCAGCTCATGCGGCCCGCGCTCGCGCAGCGGCGGCACGGCCTGCTGGCGCGACAGTTTTTCGGCCGCTTCGGCCATGTCGCGTACCGGGCGCTGGATCTGCCACGCCACGAACAGCGCAAACACGATGGCCACGCCCACCACCAGCACCACGCCCGGAATCAGGCGGTTGTCGGGCGGGGGTTGTGCACGAACAGGATCGGCATGGCGATCCATCGGTTGCGATTGGGCAGCTTGATCCATAGCCGGGGCGTGGACAACTCGTCCTCCAGCCGCACCTCCGAACCAGGCGGCAGGCGGCGCGTGAACTGGTCCACCAGGCGGCGCGGGCGCCCGCCCTGCGGCGGCCCGGCGTGCTCGTCGGCCACGGCGGTATCGGCCACTTCCACCAGGCTCGGCAACGGCACGGGCGGTTTCGCATCGAGCGCGCGCTGGATGCTGTCCAGCTGGAATAGCATCTGCTCGACCGAATAGTCGATCTGCTGCTGGCGCCGGTCCATGCGCAGGATGGCCAGCCACGAGAAATGGCTGATCATCAGCACGGCGGCGATCAGCAGCGCCATGCGGCCGAACAGGGTGTCGATTCTTAGCTTCATGCCTGGTCTGGTGCGGGAGCTTTATTGCGGAACGCTGTCCTCGGCTTCGTCGGGCACGAAAGTGTAGCCCCGGCCGCGTACCGTCTGGATGTAGCGCGGGCGCTGCGCGTCTTCGTCCAGCAGCCGGCGCAGGCGCCAGATCTGCACGTCGATGCCCCGGTCGCTGATGCCGTTGGCGGTGCCATACATCAGTTCGACGATGCGCTCGCGCGACAGCACTTCCAGCGGATGCATCAGCAGCAGCTTCAGCAGCGCGAATTCGGTGTCGCTGATCGATACGGCCTGGCCGCTGCGCTCCAGCGAGCGCTGACGAAAATTCACCCGGAACGGCCCGAAGGCCATCGATTCGCGGTCTTCCGGCGCGGCGGCCGGGCGGGCCAGCTTGCGGCGCAGCACCGCGTTGATGCGGGCCAGCAGTTCGCGCGGCGAAAATGGCTTGCCCAGGTAGTCGTCGGCGCCGATTTCCAGCCCGACGATGCGGTCGATCTCGTCGCTGCGCGCGGTCAGCAGGATCACCGGGATGTCGTCGTTCTTGGCACGCAGGTTGCGCAGGGCGGTCAGGCCGTCCACCTTGGGCATCATCAGGTCCAGCACGATCAGCGCCGGGCGCTCGCGCTCAAGCCGGGCCTGCAGGCCATCGCCATCGTGCAGTACCGACACCGCAAAGCCCTGCGAGGTCAGGTATTCGCGCAGCAGGTCGCGCAGTTCGGGGTCGTCGTCGACGACGAGGATCTGTGTGGGCTGGTTTGTACGCATAGGCACATGATAGTCAGGACGGGCATCCAACTTTGCAAATGCCCGGGACGGTTTTGTTTCTGGAGGTTACACCCACGCCGCCCGTAACCCGCTGTAATAAAAGCGGGAAACCGCGAAATACGTGGGATCACGGCTGCACATTATGCTTGCATCCATGACGCGCCCCGCGGGGCGCCATCCCACCTGACGGCGGGTCGCCCTGCCCGCGCGATGCGGCATACTTCTGCCACTTAGCCGTCACAGCCGTTGTGCGAATACCGTTTGGCACGCGCCCCTTTCATGTCGTGCCGGTTCCCAGGATTCCGTTAATGTCCAACCCAGAACAAGGTCAACCCATTCCCCCACCCCGCCGCGCGGCCCGGGCCGTTCCCGCCGCCGCACCTGGATTGCCGTCGCCGTCATCGTCGTGCTGGCAGGCGCCGGCTGGTACTGGCACAGCCACCGCAAGGCGGCCCAGGAAGCCGGCGCTGCGGCGCCGGGGGCTGCCAGTGGCGCGGCGGGCATGGGCGCCGGCCGACGCGGGCCGGGCGGACCCGGTGGCCCTGGCGGCCCGAACGCCATGCCGCGTTCGCCGGTGGTGGTCAATACGGTCAGCAAGCGCAACATGGACGTGGTGCTGAACGGGCTGGGCAACGTGACGCCGGTGGCCAACGTCACCGTGCGCGCGCAGGTTTCCGGGCCGCTGCTGAAGGTGCTCTTCAAGGAAGGCCAGATGGTCAAGGCCGGCGACGTGCTGGCCGAGATCGATCCGCGCCCGTTCCAGGCCGCAGTGGACCAGGCGGTGGGCCAACTGGCCCGCGACCAGGCGCTGCTGCAGAACGCGCGGCTGGACCAGCAGCGCTACAAGACGCTGCTGGCGCAGGATTCGATCTCCAAGCAGCAGGTGGACACGCAGGACGCGCTGGTGCGCCAGTATGAAGGCGTGGTCAAGACCGACCAGGGCAACGTCGACAACGCGCGGCTGAACCTGGGCTACACGCGCATCGTGGCGCCTACCTCGGGCCGGATCGGCCTGCGCCAGGTGGACCCCGGCAACATCGTCAGCACCGGCGACACCAACGGCATCGCCCTGATCACGCAAATCCAGCCCATCACGGTGCTGTATACGATTCCCGAGGACAACCTGCCCGCCGTGCTGAAGAAGCTCAATGCCGGCGAAAAGCTGCAAGTGCAGGCCTGGGACCGCCAGATGCGCAACCAGCTGGCCGACGGCACGCTGCTGACCACCGACAACCAGATCGACACCACGACCGGCACGGTCAAGCTCAAGGCCATCTTCCAGAACACCGACGGGATGCTGTTCCCGAACCAGTTCGTCAATGTGCGCACCCGCGTGGATACCATGGAAGATGCCACGGTGATCCCCGTGGCCGCCATCCAGCGTGGCCAGCAAGGCACCTTCGTCTACACGGTGGCCGACGACAACACGGTGAAGGTACAGGTGGTGACGCTGGGGCCGAGCGATGGCGCACGGACTGCCGTGCTCAAGGGCGTGGAGCCCGGCCAGCGCGTGGTGGTGGACGGCGCGGACCGTCTCAAGGAAGGCATGGTCGTGGAAGCGGTGGACCCGGCCGCGCGCGCGGCGCAACTGCAGCCGTCTAGCGCGCCGCGTGCGCGTGGCCGCCGCGGCAACTGGGGCGGCGCCAGCGGTGCGCATGGAGCCAGCGGCGCACATGGCGCGCCGGGCGCGGCCAGCGACGGCGCATCGGCAGCATCCGCGCCGGGTGCATCGGGCGAGCGCCGTCGCCTGCGCGACGCCGACACCAACCCGAACCCGGCCACCAGCACGCCTGCCAACCCGGGCGCCAGCGTGGGCCAGCGGCCGCAGCAGTAAGTCGAGGAGTCTGGAAGCGGCATGAATCCTTCACGCATCTTTATCGAGCGGCCGGTTGCCACGGCCCTGCTGATGCTGGCCATCCTGCTGTCGGGATTGCTCGCGTTCAAGCTGCTGCCGCTCTCCGCCCTGCCCGAGGTCGATTACCCGACCATCCAGGTGACCACGCTCTACCCCGGCGCCAGCCCCGACGTGATGACGTCGTCGGTTACCGCGCCGCTGGAGCGCCAGTTCGGCCAGATGCCGGGCCTCAAGCAGATGTCGTCGTCGTCATCGGGCGGTGCGTCGGTCATCACGCTGCAGTTCGAACTGACGCTGTCGCTGGACGTGGCGGAGCAGGAGGTGCAGGCCGCCATCAACGCGGGCGGCAACCTGCTGCCGGCCGACCTGCCGATGCCGCCGGTCTACAGCAAGGTCAACCCCGCCGATGCGCCGATCATGACGCTGGCGATGACGTCGGACACCCTGCCGCTGCCCAAACTGCAGGACATGGTGGACACGCGCGTGGCGGCCAAGATCTCGCAGATCCAGGGCGTGGGCCTGGTCACCATCAGCGGCGGCCAGCGCCCGGCCGTGCGCATCCAGGCCAACCCCACCGCGCTGGCCAACCTGGGCATGTCGATCGACGACCTGCGCACCGCCATCGGCAGCGCGAACGTCAACGGCGCCAAGGGCAGCTTCGACGGCCCCTCGCGCGCCTCCACCATCGACGCCAACGACCAGCTCAAGTCCGCCGACGAGTACAAGCAGATCATCATCGGCTACCAGAACGGTGCGCCGATCCGCATCACCGACGTGGCCGACATCGTCGACGGCCCCGAGAACAGCCGCCTGGCCGCGTGGGCCAACGCCAAGCCGGCCATCGTGGTCAATATCCAGCGCCAGCCGGGCGCCAACGTAATCGAGGTGGTCGACCGCATCAAGACGCTGCTGCCGCAGCTGCAGTCGGCGCTGCCGGCGTCGGTGCACGTGCAGATGCTGACCGACCGCACCACCACGATCCGCGCCTCGGTCAAGGACGTGGAGTTCGAACTGCTGCTGGCCATCGCCCTGGTGGTGATGGTGATCTTCATCTTCCTGCGCAACCTGTCGGCCACGATCATCCCGGGCGTGGCCGTGCCGCTGTCGCTGGTGGGCACGTTTGGCGTGATGTACCTGGCCGGCTTCTCGATCAACAACCTCACGCTGATGGCACTGACCATCGCCACGGGCTTCGTGGTGGACGACGCCATCGTGATGATCGAGAACATCATGCGCTACATCGAGGAAGGCGATTCCCCGATGGAGGCCGCGCTGAAGGGGTCGAAGCAGATCGGCTTCACGATCATCTCGCTGACGTTTTCGCTGGTGGCCGTGCTGATCCCGCTGCTGTTCATGGGCGATGTGGTCGGGCGGCTGTTCCGCGAATTCGCGATCACGCTGGCGGTGTCGATCCTGATTTCGGCCGTGGTGTCGCTGACGCTGACGCCGATGATGTGCGCGCGCCTGCTGCGCCATGTGCCGGAAAGCGAACAGTCGCGCTTCCACCGCGCCACGGGCCGCTTCTTCGACAACGTGATCGAACGGTACGGCCGCGCGCTGGAATGGGTGCTGGCCCGCCAGACCGCCACGCTGGTGGTGGCCGTCGGCACGCTGGTGCTGACCGGCCTGCTCTACCTGGTGGTGCCCAAGGGCTTCTTCCCGGTGCAGGACACCGGCGTGATCCAGGCCATCACCGAGGCCGCGCAAACCAGTTCGTTCCAGTCGATGGGCCGCAAGCAGGAAGCCGTGCAGAAGGTGATCCTGGAAGACCCGGCGGTGGCCAGCGTGTCGTCGTTCATCGGTGTGGATGGCACCAACCAGACCATCAACGCCGGGCGCATGCTGATCAACCTGAAGCCCAAGGGCGAGCGCGACGCGATGGCCGTGGTGACCGACCGCCTGCAGGAAGCGGTGCACAAGCTCGGCGGCGTGTCGCTGTACATGCAGCCCGTGCAGGACCTGACGATCGAAGACCGCGTGGCGCGTACCCAGTACCAGTTCACGGTGGAAGACCCGGATCCGACCGTGCTCGCCGAATGGGTGCCCAAGCTCGTCGAGCGGCTGCAGCGCGAGCCCGAGCTGCGCGACGTGGCCAGCGACCAGCAGAACAACGGCCTGCGCGCGTTCGTGGAGATCGACCGCGACGCCGCCGCGCGCTTCGGCATCACCACGGCGGTGATCGACAGTGCACTGTACAGCGCCTTCGGCCAGCGGCTGATCTCCACCATCTTCACGCAGGCCAGCCAGTACCGCGTGGTGCTGGAGACGATGCCCGAATTCCGTACCAGCCCGGCAGCGCTGGCCGAGCTGCGACTGCCGTCGTCGTCGGGCGGGCAGGTGCCGCTGGGGTCCATCGCGCGGATTTCCGAACGCACGGGCCCGCTGGTCATCAACCACCAGGGGCAGTTCCCGGCCGCCACGATCTCGTTCAACCTGGCGCCGGGCGAATCGCTGGGCGCCGCCGTCGACAAGATCACCAAGGTGGAACAGGAAATCGGGCTGCCGATCTCGATGGCCACCGAGTTCCAGGGCGCGGCGCTGGCGTTCCGGGCGTCGCTGTCGAACACGCTGTGGCTGATCCTGGCCGCCGTCGTGACCATGTATATCGTGCTGGGCGTGCTGTATGAAAGCACCATCCATCCGGTGACGATCCTGTCCACGCTGCCGTCGGCCGGCGTGGGCGCGCTGCTGGCGCTGCTGGTTTTCCAGCAGGACCTGGGCATCATCGCAATCATCGGCATCATCCTGCTGATCGGCATCGTCAAGAAGAACGCCATCATGATGATTGACTTCGCGCTTGAGGCCGAGCGTGAACATGGCATGAAGCCGTACGACGCCATCTTCCAGGCGTGCCTGCTGCGGTTCCGGCCGATCCTGATGACCACCATGGCCGCCCTGCTGGCCGCGCTGCCGATGATGCTGGGCTCGGGCATCGGCTCGGAACTGCGCCGGCCGCTGGGTATCACGATGGTCGGCGGCCTGCTGGTCAGCCAGGTGCTGACGCTGTTCACCACGCCGGTGATCTACCTGGCGTTCGACCGCGTGGCGTACCGCCTCAAGGACTGGCGCACCCGCCGGTTTGGCAATCCGCACGATGGGGCCGGCGATGACGGCAACGACGGCGGAGACGGCGGCGATGGCGGCCATGGCGGCCATGGCGTGACGCCGCGTCCGCAGGAGCCGAACGCCTGATGAACCTCTCGGCCACCTTCATCCACCGCCCGGTAGCCACCGCGCTGCTGACCATCGGCATCCTGCTGGCGGGCATTGCCGCGTTCCGGCTGCTGCCGGTGTCGCCGCTGCCGCAGGTGGACTTTCCGACGATCTCGGTCTCCGCGTCGCTGCCCGGCGCCAGCCCCGAGACAATGGCGGCCACCGTAGCGACGCCGCTGGAACGGGCGCTGGGTGCCATCGCGGGCGTGACCGAGATCACGTCGAGCAGTTCGCTGGGCTCCACGCGCGTGACGCTGCAGTTCGACCTGTCGCGCGACATCGACGGCGCAGCCCGCGACGTGCAGGCCGCCATCAATGCGTCGCGCGCCACGCTGCCCACGAGCCTGCCGAACAATCCCACCTATCGCAAGGTGAACCCGGCCGACGCGCCGATCATGATCATCGCGCTGACGTCGCCGACGATGACGCGCGGGCAGCTCTATGACGCGGCGTCGACCATCCTGGCACAGAAACTGTCGCAGGTGGAAGGCGTGGGCCAGGTCACGATCGGCGGGTCGTCGCTGCCGGCCGTGCGCGTGGAGCTGAATCCGACCGCGCTGAACCACTACGGCATTTCGCTGGAGGACGTGCGCAACACCATCAGCGCCACCAACGCCAACCGGCCGCTCGGCATCCTGGACAATCCCAACACGGCGTGGCAGGTCTATGCCAACGACCAGGCGATGGCGGCCAAGGACTACATGCCGCTGATCATCCGCTACGCCACGCCGGGCACCTATTCGTCGACCTCGGCCGGCGCGCTGATCGCCAGCACGGCCAACGCGGCGGCGGGTGGCAACGTCAGCACCAAGACCGTCAACGGCGTCACCACCACCACGATCACCACCAGCAGCGGCACCACCACCATCAGCACCGGCGCCACGGGAGGCAACGTCAACAGCGGCGGCCCGAACTCGTTTGCCGTGCCGGTGCGGCTGCAGGACGTGGCCAATGTGGTGGATTCGGTGCAGGACATCCGCAACGCCGGCTCGGCCAACGGCAAGCCGTCGGTGCTGCTGGTGCTGAACCGGTCGCCGGGCGCCAACATCATCGAGACCGTCGACCGCGTCAACGACATGCTGCCGCAGCTGCGCAAGATGATCCCGGCCACGATCTCGCTGGACGTGATGATGGACCGCACGCCCACCATCCGCGCGTCGCTGCGCGAGGTGGAGCACACGCTGATGATCTCGGTGGCGCTGGTGATCATGGTGGTGTTCGTGTTCCTGCGCAACGTGCGCGCCACGCTGATCCCCAGCGTGGCCGTGCCGGTGTCGCTGGTGGGCACCTTCACGATCATGTACCTGGCCGGGTTCTCGCTGAACAACCTGTCGTTGATGGCGCTGACGATTGCCACGGGCTTCGTGGTCGACGACGCCATCGTGGTGCTGGAAAACATCTCGCGCCACATCGAGGAAGGCATGAAGCCGATGGCCGCTGCGCTGCGCGGCGCGCGCGAGGTGGGCTTTACGGTGCTGTCGATGAGCCTGTCGCTGATCGCGGTGTTCATCCCGCTGCTGCTGATGGGCGGCATCGTGGGCCGGCTGTTCCAGGAATTCGCGATCACGCTGTCGGTGGCCATCCTGGTGTCGCTGGTGGTCTCGCTGACCACCACGCCGATGATGTGCGCGCGGCTGCTGCGTCCGGTGCACGAGGAGAAGCAGGGCCGCTTCCACCGGGCCACCGAACACCTGTTCGTGCGCCTGCAGAACGCCTATGGCCGCACGCTGGGCGTGGCGCTGCGCCACGGGCCCATCGTCTGGATCGTGCTGCTGCTGACGATCTGCCTGAACGTCTACCTGTACGTCATCGTGCCCAAGGGCTTTTTCCCGCAGCAGGATACGGGGCGGCTGATCGGCTTTATCCGTGCCGACCAGGCCACGTCGTTCCAGCTGATGCGCACCAAGCTGGACAACTTCATCAAGATCGTCCAGTCCGACCCGGCCGTGGTGAACGTGACCGGCTTCACGGGTGGTTCGCAGCGCAACACGGGACAGATGTTCGTCACGCTCAAGCCGCTGTCCGAGCGCTCGGAAACGGCCGACCAGATCGTGGCACGGCTGCGTGGCAAGCTGGCCAAGGAGCCCGGCGCAAGCCTGTTCCTGACGCCGGTGCAGGATATCCGCATCGGCGGCCGCCAGAGCAGTTCGGCCTACCAGTTCACGCTGCAGTCCGACGACCTCGATGTGCTGCGCGCGTGGGAGCCCAAGGTGCGCGCGGCAATCTCGAACATCAAGGGCCTGGAGGACGTGGATACCGACACCAACGACAAGGGCCTGCAGACGTCGGTGATCATCGACCGCGACGCGGCGTCGAAGCTCGGCGTCACGGCCCAGCAGGTCGATGCCATCCTGAACGACGCCTTCGGCCAGCGGCTGGTGTCGACGATCTACCACCCGCTGAACCAGTACCGCGTGGTGATGGAGCTGAGCCCGGAATACCTGCAGGGGCCGCATGCGCTGCAGGACATCTACGTGGTCACGGGCGGCGGCCGGCGCGTGCCGCTGTCGGCCTTTGCCCGCGTGACGCCTACCAGCACGCCGCTGGGCGTGAACCACCAGGGCCAGTTTGCCGCGTCGACCATTTCGTTCAACCTGGCCGAGGGCTATTCGCTGTCGCAGGCCACCGACGCCATCAAGCTGGCGATGGCGCAGATCGGCGCGCCCGAGACGCTGCAGGCCAACTTTGCCGGCGGCGCCAAGGCGTTCCAGGATTCGCTCAAGAGCCAGCCGCTGCTGATCCTGGCCGCCATCATCACGATCTATATCGTGCTGGGCATCCTGTACGAGAGCTATGTCCACCCGCTGACGATCCTGTCCACGCTGCCGTCGGCGGGCGTGGGCGCGCTGCTGGCGCTGCTGCTGTTCAAGACCGAGTTCAGCATCATCGCGCTGATCGGCGTGATCCTGCTGATCGGCATCGTCAAGAAGAACGCGATCATGATGATCGACTTCGCCATCGACGCCGAACGGCGCGACGGCCTGAGCCCGCGCGACGCCATCTACCGCGCCTGCCTGCTGCGCTTCCGGCCGATCATGATGACCACGGCGGCGGCCCTGCTGGGCGCGGTGCCGCTGGCGCTGCGCCGGGGCGACGGCGCGGAACTGCGTGCGCCGCTGGGCATCTCGATCGTGGGCGGGCTGGTGGTCAGCCAGTTGCTGACGCTGTACACCACGCCCGTGGTCTACCTGACGCTGGACCGCTGGCGCCTGAAGGTCAATGCCTGGCGCGCGCGCCGGCAGCAACGCGGCACCGCGCCGCAACTCGAACACTGAAGAAGGCATCCGCCATGTTCCGACACTCCTATTCCCTTTCGGTGGTGGCCCTGGCCTGTGCCCTGCTGGCCGGCTGCGCGGTCGGCCCCGACTACAAGCGCCCCGACGCGCCCGTACCCCAGGCCTTCAAGGAAGCCAGCGATGCCATGCCCGCATGGACCGGCGACTGGAAGACCGCCGAGCCGCAGGACGCGGCGGGCCGGCCCGACTGGTGGCGCGTATTCAACGATCCCGCGCTGGACGGGCTGATGTCGCAGGTGCAGGTCTCGAACCAGAACATCAAGGCGGCCGAGGCGGTGTATCGCCAGGCCACCGCGGCGCTGGCGGCGGCCCGCGCCGGCTACTTCCCGACCCTGGGCGCCAATGCGGGCGTGTCGCGCGGCGCATCGAGCTCGGGCGGCCGCATCACCAATGGCCAGAACGCCACGCTGTCGGCCAGCTGGGAAATCGACATCTGGGGCCGTATCCGCCGTCAGGTGGAAAGCGCCCAGGCCGGCGCGCAAGCCAGCCAGGCCGACCTGGCCTCGACGCTGCTATCGACGCAGGCCACGCTGGCGCAGAGCTACTTCTCGCTGCGCGTGGCCGATGCCCAGCGCGCGCTGCTCGATCGCACCGTGGCCGACTATTCAAGGTCGCTGCAGCTGGTGCAGAACCAGTACAAGGCCGGCACCGCGCAACGATCGGACGTGCTGCAGTCGGAAACCCAGCTCAAGTCGGCGCAGGCGCAGCAGCTCGATATCCAGATCAGCCGCGCGCAGCTGGAACACGCCATCGCCATCCTGGTCGGCCGCCCGCCGTCGGAACTGAACATCGCCCCGGCCGACCTGCAGACAGCGGTGCCAGTGCCGGTGGCCGTACCCTCGCAAATGCTGGAACGGCGGCCCGACATTGCCGCCGTCGAACGCCGCATGGCATCGGCCAACGCCGATATCGGCGTGGCTCAGGCGGCCTACTATCCCACGCTGTCGCTGTCGGCCACGGGCGGCCTCACGGCCAGCACGCTGGCGCGCTGGCTGTCGCTGCCCGACCGCGTGTGGTCGCTCGGCGCCGGCCTGGCCGGCACCGTGTTCGACGGCGGCCTGCGCAGCGCCGCCAAGGCCCAGGCCGTGGCCGCCTACGACCAGACCGTGGCCAACTATCGCCAGACCGTGCTGACCGCCTTCCAGGAAGTCGAGGACAACCTGGCATCGGCGCGCGTACTGGAACAGGAAGCCGTGGTCCAGGGCGACGCCCTGCGCTCCGCCCGCGAGGCACTGTCGCTGGTCAACAACCGCTACAAGGCCGGCACCGCCGGCCTGCTCGACGTACTGACCGCCCAGACGGCGGCCTACACCGCCGAAACCACCACGCTGCGCATCATGGATCGCCAGTACACGGCCGCCATCACGCTGATCAAGGCGCTGGGCGGTGGGTGGCATGGGTATGAGGTGGAGGTGGGGAAGGTGGAGGGAGCCGAAACTAGCGCGGTGCCGACGTCACGTTAGCCATTGGACGGGGGGTTCAGCCCTTATTCGGCTCATTTAACCGGCGATATCGCAGCCCGGCAGCTTGTTCCGCAGGTACAGGGACGCGATATGCCATCTCCTATCACGGACGATCCAGAACTCAGAAAAATCGCAGCAACTTAAGACTCTGCCATTTCGTCGGGAATCAAAAGATCCAACAAGCGTTGCCCAGCCGGGTCGTTCATCAATCCGATGTATGACTTGTGAGTACTGGAAGTCCGTAGCGCGGGCAAACGTCTGCTTGCTCCATTGGAGACGACCTATCTGTTCGGATTTCGAAGTGATTGTGGCACCCTCGATCACCACAAATTCCGGTGCTTCGATGTACTCCAACCATTCCACTTGTGCTGTGAAGAACGCGTTCTGCCAAGCCTGCCTGACGCTGGCAAGCGGCCACCTGTCAATCTTGCTGCGCGTGATCATGATGATCCCCAAGGTCTTGGAATGGCTAAGCATGCTATTGATTCGATGGGGCGTTGTACACGCGCGCGGCCTGCTGGCGCGGGGGGTTTTGACGCAGATCATCGCTACTCGTCGCTTCGGCCTCGGCAGCGGTTCCGCATCGACATATCGCAGAAATATGAAGGACAGCCAGGCACAACCGCGTTAGCGTTCCGGCTGTCGCCCCCAATTTCTCAGGGGCAACATGTCTTTCGAAGGCGCCAAGGAATTCAAGGCACCACAGCCATACATCCGCAACAAGCTCGATCCGATTTTGGCGATTGAGCGACGCTGGAAGCTTTTTGATGGGCGGCGTGCCTGCACGCCGATGGACATCAAGGATTTCGGCCTGAGCCTGCACAAAGCGCCACCGCCCATGCCCGACTGGCGGTACTACAGTGCAAAACCCCGTGATCCGAACCCACCGGCGGCATCAAGGTCGTCCGATGCGGCAGACACACCTCCTGTAGCCACACAGCCCAGCTATTGCTTCTTCGATAGCGCTCCGGCAAGGGAGGCGCGCTGGCTCGAGCCCTTCAATCTGTATGACTTGCCAGCTGCCATGCGCGCGGAGGATTTCCCTGTTGCCGCGCAGTTCGCCGAACGCTGGTTCCACGGGCGACGGTTTGATGCGCATCGGTATGACTTCAAAAAGGGGACATATGTCGAAGGGCGTTATGACCCTGACATGATCGATACCAAGACGATCCGGTTGAAATGGCTGTTCAGATTTGGACGGGTTCGCGAGCGGTATGACGAACTCTTGAGGAAGCTTGGCACCCGAATATCGAGGGAAGCGCTGCGGAAGAATCTGGAGAAATTTCTGCAGACTGAGCCGCAATTCACCGGCGTCCTTGATACGTTCGCCTACTGTCGCGACGATCTGCAGAAGCTGCACAGCGAATTTCAATACCAATATGTGGGTGTCGGGATGCAACACACTCTGTCTCATGCGCCGGTCAGCGGCGGGAAATGGCTGCCTATCGGCATGACGGACCTGTCGGCGGCGCTGGGCAGGTTTAACTTTTATGCGGCCATCGCAAAGGCAGAGCTATCGCGGGAGCAGCTTCCTCCGATCAGTATTAGCGAGACCGAACCACCTTGTTATCGAGTTCGTGCATGGATCACTCATGTGCATGTCTACATGCGCGACAGCTATTCGTTTCAAGACTCGCACCGCTCATCGCAGTACTTGGGACACTGGAACAAACGCGGCCTGGTAGTGCTACCTGCGGCCGCGCTTGCCCATTTTTTCGGCGGCATGGTCGAAGAAGGGTCCTGGTTCGATGTGAGATTGGAACCCGATGATATGAAATTGCTTCCGGTGGTGATCAAAGACAGGCTCGACCCAGAAAGCGTGTACTACCCGGTCCGTAACCGGGATTTTCGTGCCTGGCAGGCTGAGCACAACCGCGGCGGCGACTTTCTGATTTATTCGGATTTCGCAACGTTACGCCTGTCGCATCCGATACACGTCGATCTGGGAAAGCAATGTTGAAAAGGCTGCTTCAAACCGCGCACGTTTCCCTGTTGATACTCGCCTATCTGCTTGCGCTTGCGGCGATTCCAGTCGCCCTGTTTCTCGCTGCGACCTATGCGGATCGCGAAGCGCGCGTTTGCGACAGGCCGATCAGGGCATTTTCGGGCGTTGAATATCGAACCGAACTTTGCTTTCGCGTGAATTTCGACACCGGCGAAGAACATGGTCGGCTGCGTGTTTACTCGGTCGATCAAAGCCGCCTGCTGGCGCAGCGCTCCTTTCTGATACTCCGGTTTTCCCGGCTGGGCGAGGTCGAGTACCTCGCTGACAGCATCCGCTACACCGACGCGACAAAATCCGATAACGAGGATCTCCCGGAAGAGAAGTTCCTGCGGTTTCCACCCACGCGCTGGGACTGGCTGATGGCCAACCTCGCCCGCCTGACCTACGCTCCTTGACCTACCGCCCCTCCGGCACCGGCAACGGCTGCTGGCTGACCCGCTCCTTCAGCCACGTGGCAGCCTTGCCCAGTGGCCGCTGCTTGTGCCAGACGATTTCCATGGCGACGGGCCAGTCCTGGTCCTGGAAGGTCAGTTGGGGCGATACCAGCCCGGCGGCGGCGGGTGAGTTGGCGGCGACGTGCCAGGGGACGAAGGCCCAGCCCAGGCGGCGCTTGACCAGTTCGACGATGACCCACTGGCTTTCCACCCACCAGACTTCGGCGGCCACGCGCAGGCGCTTCTTTTCCTCGCTGTCGCTGCGCGTGGCCACCATCAGCTGGCGATAGCGCTTCAGTTCCTCGAAATCCACGCGCGGTTGCGATGCCAGCGGGTGGTCGGGGGCGCAGATGATCGGCATGGGCACCCAGCCCAGTGCGTGGAAGCCCAGTTCCGGCGGCAGGATTTCCTGGCGCCACATGATGCCCAGGTCCGCGCACTGGCTCAGCACCAGGCGGCTGACGTCCTCCATCAGCGGGAACAGGATTTCAAGCTCGACGGACGGAAACCGTTCGGAAAACTCCGTCAGCAGTTCGCCCAGCGTTTCCTCGGGATACAGCTCGTCGACGGCCAGCGTGAGCCGCGATTCCACGCCCTCGCCCAGGCTCTTGGCCACGCCCCGGAAATGCTCGCAGCGCTCCAGGATCACGCGCGCTTCCAGCAGCAGCCGTTCGCCAGCTGGCGTCAGCACGGGGTAGCGGGCGCTGCGGTCGAACAGCGTGGTGTCGAGATCGACTTCCAGATTGGCCACGGCGGCGCTGATCACGGACTGCGCCTTGCCAAGCTGGCGGGCGGCGGCGGAAAACGAGCCGGTCTCGGCGGCGGCCGCGAATGCCTGGAGCTGGTCTAGGGAAAGGGACATGGTGGAAAGCGAGACCGGATGCGACACCGGCCCCCATCTATCGGATTTTCAGATGGTATCCAACTTGCGATCAGCTGTCGTGCCGATAGAATGCCTCCCATCGTCGAAATTTGCTGAAATTGGAGAGTCTCAATGCGTACCACCGCAGACCGTATTCGTCACACCATCGGGTTCGAGGTGATCGGTCTGATCGCGTTCGCGCCGCTGGCCAGCTGGGTGTTCGGCTATGAACTGCACCAGATGGGCATCGTTGGCGCCGTGGCGGCGCTGATCGCGGCCACCTGGAACTACATCTACAACATCCTCTTCGACCACGCGATGCTGCGCTTCACGGGGCAGTTGAAGAAGTCGACGGCGATCCGCGTGCTGCACGCCATCCTGTTCGAAGGCGGCCTGCTGATCGTGTTCCTGCCGTCGGTGGCCTGGTATCTGAAGATCGGCCTGGTCGAGGCGTTCATCATGGACATCGCCGTGGCCGGCTACTACATGGTCTACGCGTTCTTCTACAACTGGGCCTACGACGTCATCTTCCCGATCCCGAACGCCACGCCGTCGGCGCCCGACTGCCAGTCGGCCAACTGAGGCATCGATTCCTCGACCGAGCGCCGGCTAGTCGACCTCGCTCACGAAATGCGGCCTGAAACGGCCGCATGACGTCATCCGGCGCGCATGGGCCATGCGTTAACATGCTCGCCATGCCCATTCGCCCGTCCCTGCTCCGCCGCAGCCTGTCGCCCGCCATCATCGCGGCCACGCTGCTCGTCTTCGGCCTGTCCGGAGCCCAGGCCAAACCCGCCAAGCATTCCAAACCTGCCCGCGCTGCTGCGACGGCCACGGCTGCAGCGGCCACGGCCGGCGCCACGCGCGTAAAAGCCGAGCCAGCCGATCCCGCAGCCGCGCGCAGCGGCCTGCCCGCCACCGTGACCGCCGCGCTGCGCCGCGCCCATGTGCCGCTGTCCGCCGCGAGCTTCTACGTGGTCAAGGTGGGCGCTCCGCAGGCGCGCGTGAGCTGGAATGCCGAGACGCCGATGAACCCCGCGTCGACGATGAAAGTGGTCACCACTTTCGCCGGGCTGCAGTTGCTGGGGCCCGACTTCCGCTGGCTGACATCGCTCTATGCTGACAGCCAGCCCGGCCCCGACGGCACCATCAACGGCAACGTCTATCTGCGCGGCCGGGGCGATCCCAAGCTGGTGCCCGAGGAAATGGCCAAGCTCGTGGCCACGGCCCGCACCGCCGGCGCCACCACCATCAACGGCGACGTGGTGCTGGACCGCAGCTTCTTTGCCGATGGCATGGACGGCAGCTACACGATCGACGGCGAGAGCCAGCGCGCCTACAACGTCAACCCGGACGCCCTGCTCTACGCGTTCAAGACGCTGTCGTTCACGATTACGCCCGACGCCGCCAATCGCACTGTGGACGTAGCAGTTACGCCAGCCCTGGCGCAGTTGCGCGTCGATAACCGGATGACGCTGGCCAATGGCCGCTGCGGCGACTGGAAATCGCGCGCCACGCCCAGCATCATGCCGCAGCCGGATGGCACGGTCGTGGCATCGTTCGACGGCAGCTATTCGGCCGACTGCGGCGAGCACATCGTGAATTTGGCCACGTTGAGCCATAGCGATTTCATCTGGGGTGGCTTTGTCGCCGAATGGCAGAACGCCGGCGGCCGCTTTGCGCGCCCGCCCGGCCTGCGCAGTGGCGCGGTGCCGCGCAACGCCTTCCTGCTGGCGCGCCACTATGGCCAGCCACTGGGCGAAATCGTGCGCGACATCAACAAGTACTCGAACAACGTGATGGCCCGCCAGCTGTTCCTGACGATCGGCGCGGAGATGGACCGCAAGGGACCCGCCAGCACCGACAAGTCGTCGCGCGTGATCCATCAGTGGCTGGCGAAGCAGGGCCTGGACATGCCGAACCTGGTGCTGGAGAACGGCTCGGGCCTGTCGCGCGAGGAACGCATCAGCGCCTATGACATGGCGCGCCTGCTGCAGCAGGCGCTGGCCAGCAACGTGGGACCGGTGCTGATCGATTCACTGCCGATCCTTGGTGTCGACGGCACGCTGAGGAACCGCCTGACGCGCGCCAATGCCGCCGGGAATGCCTATCTGAAGACCGGGACGCTGGCCGATGTGCGGGCGCTGGCCGGCTATGTCGACGCGCTCAATGGCGAGCGCTATGTGGTGGTGGCGTATATCAACCACCCGAACGCATCGGGCGCGCAGGAGGCGCATGACGCGTTGATGCAGTGGGTTTACAAGGGGGCGCCTTGATGGTGGTTGGCGTGGTGGGAATTTGATGCGCTGGCCCTCACCCCCAGCCCCTTGTATGTCGCACAATTCGGTTTGGATGCACCAGATCGATGGCCCCATGCTCTGGGCGACAGCCCAAGTTCGAGGGAGAGCGAGGATCGGTGCATCCATTTCTTGGTAGCGTTTAGCCTAAGCCCGAACGGTTGTAAGGCAGTACGCCGCATTGACACAAGGATGGGACAAGCCGAATGGATATCAAGGCAGTAGGAATCGACGTCAGCAAGACGACTCTGGATGTTGACACGCTTCCCGAACGGGGAGCCCGCCAGTTCACCAATGACGAGGCCGGCATCGGCGCTTTGCTGGCCTACCTGGCCGAGCATAACGGCCAGGGCCAGATCGACCGGGTCGTGCTGGAGGCGACCGGGGGCTTTGAAACCCGGGTCAGCATCGCGCTGGCTGGCGCGGGCCTGCCGGTGGTGGTGGTCAATCCCAGGCAGGTGCGGGATTTCGCCAAGGCGTGCGGGATCCTGGCCAAGACGGACCGGTTGGATGCGCATGTGTTGGCGCGGTTTGGCCAGCAGATCCGACCTCCGGTCCGCGCATTGCCCGACGAGGCTCAGCGCGAATTTGCCGATCTGCTGGACCGGCGCGGCCAGTTGGTCACGATGCGCGCGCAGGAAAAGGCGCGGGTCGTCACGGCGCCGGTTGTGGCCCTCAAGAGCCTGAAGGAGCATATCGAATGGCTGGACGCGCGGATCAAGACGCTGGACATCGATATGACCCATGCCTTGCGCACCAGCGAGGCGTGGAAGCAGAAAGTCGAACTGCTCGACACCATGCCGGGCGTTGGCAAGGTGACGGTGTTCATGCTGCTGGGCCGGCTGCCGGAGCTGGGGCAACTCAATCGCCAGCAGATCGCGGCGCTGGTGGGTGTGGCGCCATTCAACGACGACAGCGGCAAACGCCGGGGCCAGCGCTATATCCGTGGCGGGCGCACCGAGGTGCGCAACGTCCTGTACATGACGGCGGTTACCGCCATCTCCCACAATCCGGTCATACGGGAGTTCCATCAACGCCTGAAAGCGGCTGGCAAACCCTCCAAGCTTGCCATCACCGCCTGCATGCGCAAGATCCTGACGATCCTGAACACAATGGTTAAAACCGGCCAACCCTGGGAGAACAGACTGCCTGCTTGACACGGTTGCTCTCCCGCGAGCGGGAGAGGGGAGCAGACCGGCAGTATTTGAACTGCTTACGGTTTTTTCCCCTCTCCCGCATGGCGGGAGAGGGGCCGGGGTGAGGGCCTAGCGCAAAATCCTCAGCGATCCTCGAACGCAGCCGCCGCCCGTCCCAGCCGGTCGCGCACGCCATCCCACGCGTGCGAATCGGGTACCGGCTCGAACACCAGCCGCTGGTAGCCTTCCTTGTCGAGCTTGCGCAGCAGGCCATACAGCGCCTGGGCATAGCCATCGGGCGTATCCGGCGCCTGCACGAAGACGCAACGCGGATCGGCGCTCGCCGACGTCTTGCCGACAAACGCCAGCCTTCCGCCTTCGGGCAATCCATGCAGCAGTTGCGGCAGTGCCTCGGCCTGGGCCAGCGTCAGCGTGGTGCGCGGCGCGTAGTGGGCCTTGAGCGTGCCCGACGCGCGCGGCGCGGCGGCATCGGGAGGCAGCGGCATCGTGCCCAGCACGTCGGCCATCATCGCGGCCGTGATTGCGCCGGGGCGCAGCAGCACCGGGCCAAGCGTGTCCAGGCGCGACAGGTCGACGATCGACGATTCGATGCCGACGTCCACGCCATCGCCTTCGAGCACATAGACCGTGCCGCCGAACTCGTCGCGCACATGCTCGGCCGTGGTCGGGCTGACCTGGCCGAACTTGTTGGCCGATGGCGCGGCAATGCCGCCCCGGCCGCGTTTGAAACGCCCCAGCAGCGCCTGTGCCACCGGATGCGACGGGCAGCGCAGGCCGATGCTGTCCTGCCCGCCCGCCACGGCCGCCGGAATATGGGCGGCGCGCTTCAGGATGATCGTCAGCGGACCGGGCCAGAAGGCGTCGATCAGCTTTTGCGCGGCCTCGGGAACGTCGTCGGTCCAGTAGCTGACATCGCCACCATCCACCACGTGCACGATGACCGGATGGTTGGACGGACGGCCCTTGGCGGCGAAGATGCGCGCCACGGCTTCGGGGTTCTCGGCGTCGGCGCCCAGACCGTAGACGGTTTCGGTCGGAAAGGCCACGAGCTGGCCGGCTTCGAGCAGGCGAACCGCCTCGTCAAGCTCGGCGGCCGTTGGCATGCGTGAGGACATCGAATCTCAGAGCGGGATATGCAGGGCCGTGGCGGCGGCGTCGAACGCGGTGGCCGCGGCCTCCGCATGCTCGCCCACGCAGTTCACATGGCCCATCTTGCGCGACGGGCGCGCATCGTTCTTGCCATACAGGTGCAGCTTGGCGCCGGGCTGGCCCATCACCTCGTCCCAGGCCGGCGTACGCTCCAGTCCGAACTCGAACCAGCAGTCGCCCAGCAGGTTCAGCATCTTGCCGGCCGAATGCTGGCGCGTGCTGCCCAGCGGCAGACGGGCCATGGCGCGCACCTGCTGCTCGAACTGGCTTGTCTCGCAGGCGTCCATCGTAATGTGGCCAGAATTGTGCGGGCGCGGGGCCATTTCGTTGGCCACCAGCGTGCCATCGGTCAGCACGAAGAACTCGATGCAGAGCACGCCCACGTAGCCCATTTCCGAGGTAATCGTGGCGGCGGCGGCGCGGGCGCGGTTGGCGATGTCGTCGGACACGCTTGTCGACGGCATCGTGGTCGAAAACAGGATGCCGTCGCGGTGCACGTTCTCGGCCAGCGGCCAGGTGGCCGTGGTGCCGTCGGCGGCACGCGCGGCCAGCACCGATACCTCATAGGCCAGCGGCAGCATCTGCTCCAGCACGCACGGCACGTGCTGCATGGCCTTCCACGCGGCGCGCACGTCGTCGCGCGTCTTCACACGGGCCTGGCCCTTGCCGTCGTAGCCCATGCGCGCGGTCTTGAGGATGCCGGGCAGCACGATGTCGGGCACGTTGTCCACGTCGGCATCATGCTGGATCACCCAGTGCGGGGCCGGCGGCACGCCCGTGCGCTCGGCGCACGAGGCAAAGAACTTCTTCTCGCCGATACGGTTCTGCGCGATCGACACGCAGTAGCCGCGCGGCGCCACGAACACGCCGGCCTGTTCCAGGCGGTCCAGCGAGATCGACGGCACGTTTTCGAATTCGGTACTCACGGCCTGGCACAGCTTCGCCACCTCGGCCAGCGCGGCGTCGTCGGTGTAGCTGGCGCAGATATGGCGATCGGCCACGTTGCCGGCGGGGCTGTCCTGGTCCGGGTCGAGCACGCAGACGCGATAGCCCATCGACTGCGCCGCATGCGTGAACATGCGGCCCAGCTGGCCGCCGCCGAGCATGCCAAGCCAGGCACCGGGCAGGATCGGCGCGCCGGGCGCGTCCACGCCAAATTCGGCGCGCGACTCCGGCGTATGGGCTTCGGACAGGTAGGGATGGATATCGGTCGGCATGGCTCAGGCTTCGGTCACAACAGGGTCTTAAACGGGCAGCGTCATCGCGCGCGCAGCTTCGGTCTGCTTCGCGCGGAACGCTTCCAGCGCGCTGGCCAGCGCGTCGTCGGTGGTGGCCAGCGTGGCGATGGCGTGCAGCGCCGCGTTGGCGGCACCGGCCTCGCCAATGGCGAACGTGGCCACGGGCACGCCCTTGGGCATCTGCACGATCGACAGCAGCGAATCCTCGCCGCGCAGGTACTTCGACGGCACGGGCACGCCGAACACCGGCACGATCGTCTTGGCGGCGATCATGCCCGGCAGGTGCGCGGCACCGCCGGCACCGGCGATGATGGCGCGGATGCCGCGGCTGCGGGCCGACTCGGCGTAGCGGAACATGTCGTCGGCCATGCGGTGCGCCGATACCACCTGCGCCTCGAATGCCACGTTGAAATCCTTGAGCATGGCCACGGCGTGCTGCATCACGTCCCAGTCGGAACTGCTGCCCATCACCACGCCCACCACCGGCTTTGCTGCGTTGCTCATGTTCTGGTCCCTTCCGCCTTACTGCAGCTGCTCGCCGGTCAGGCGGGTCAGTGCTTCCTTGTACTTGTCGGCGGTCTTCTGCACCACGTCCTCGGGCAGCTTCGGCGCCGGCGCGGTCTTCGGCCACGGCTTGCCGTCGATGCGCACGGCTTCCAGCCAGTCGCGCACGAACTGCTTGTCGAACGACGGCGGGTTGGTGCCCACCTGGTACGAGTCCGCCGGCCAGAAGCGCGACGAATCGGCGGTCAGCACCTCGTCCATCAGCGTCAGCGTGCCGTCTTCGTCCAGGCCGAATTCGAACTTGGTGTCGGCGATGATGATGCCGCGCGTGGCCGCGTACTCGGACGCTTCCTTGTACAGGCGGATCGAGATATCGCGCATCTTCTCGGCCAGTTCGCGGCCAATGCGCTGCACCACCTCGTCGAACGAAATGTTCTCGTCGTGCTCGCCCATCTCGGCCTTGGCCGCCGGCGTGAAGATCGGCTCGGGCAGCTTCTGCGCGTTCTGCAGGCCGGCCGGCAGTTCGATGCCGCATACCTTGCCCGTGGCCTGGTAATCCTTCCAGCCGCTGCCGGCCAGGTAGCCGCGCACCACCGCTTCCACCAGGATCGGCTTCAGGCGCTTGACCACCACGGCGCGGCCCTTGACCTGCGCCACTTCGTCGGCCGCCACCACGCTTTCCGCCGTCACGCCCGTCTCGTGGTTCGGCACGATGTGCGCCAGCTTGCGGAACCAGAAATTGGCCATCTGGTTCAGCACGCGGCCCTTGGCCGGAATCGGCTCGCCCATGATCACGTCGAACGCCGACAGGCGATCGGTCGTCACGATCAGCAGCTTGTCGTCGCCGACGGCGTAGTTGTCGCGGACCTTGCCCTTGCCGAGCAGCGGCAGGGACTGGATGGAGGATTCGTAGAGGGCGTCAGACATGGTGTGAAAGCGGCTGCGGCTGAAAACAAGCGGGGCTTCGTGCGGTTGGCGAAGCCCCCTGAAGTACGAACGCCCCGCGCGCTGGGCGGGCGGGGCGGCGAAACGATTTACTGCACGACCTGGGCGAGCTTGCCAGAAGCGTACTGGCCGGCGATGTCGGCCAGCGACACGGCCTTGATCTTGCTGGCCTGGCCTTCGCAACCGAAGGCGATGTAGCGCGCCTTGCAAACCTGCTTGGCGGCTTCGCGGGCCGGCTTAAGGTATTCGCGCGGGTCGAACTTGCTGGGGTTTTCCGCGAAGAAGCGGCGGATCGCGCCGGTCATCGCCAGGCGGATGTCGGTGTCGATGTTGATCTTGCGTACGCCGTACTTGATGGCTTCCTGGATCTCTTCCACCGGCACGCCGTACGTTTCCTTCATGTCGCCACCGAACTGGCGGATCTCGGCCAGCAGTTCCTGCGGCACCGACGACGAACCGTGCATCACCAGGTGCGTGTTCGGGATGCGGGCGTGGATTTCCTTGATGCGGCCGATGGCCAGGATGTCGCCCGTGGGCTTGCGCGTGAACTTGTAGGCGCCGTGCGACGTGCCGATGGCGATGGCCAGGGCGTCCAGCTGGGTGGCCTTGACGAAGTCGGCGGCCTGCTCCGGATCGGTCAGCAGCATCGAGTGGTCGAGCTTGCCTTCGGCGCCGATGCCGTCTTCCTCGCCGGCTTCACCGGTTTCCAGCGAGCCCAGGCAGCCCAGTTCGCCTTCCACGGTCACGCCCAGCGCGTGGGCCATCTGCACGACCTTGCGGGTCACGTCGACGTTGTATTCGTAGTCCGACGGCGTCTTGCCGTCTTCCTTCAGCGAACCGTCCATCATCACCGACGAGAAGTTCAGGTCGATGGCGGCCTTGCAGATCGCCGGCGACTGGCCGTGATCCTGGTGCATCACCACGGGGATGTGCGGGTAGGCTTCCACGGCGGCTTCGATCAGGTGACGCAGGAAGTGCTCGCCAGCGTATTTGCGCGCGCCTGCCGAGGCTTGCATGATCACCGGGGCGTTGACCTCGTCGGCGGCCTGCATGATGGCCTGGACCTGTTCGAGGTTGTTCACGTTGAAGGCCGGCAGACCGTAGTTGTTCTCGGCGGCATGGTCCAGCAGCTGGCGCATGGATACGAGTGGCATGTCTAACTCCTGAATGAAAATGGGTATCTGGTATTTTTTCGATGCAGCGCCGGGCAGGTTCGCGCATCCGCGGTGCGCCGTCCGTGCAGCGCACCACATCGGACGTAATCTTTACTTGAACTTGCTGCCGACCCTCACGATCTTCAGCGTGTTCGTGCCGCCGGCCTGGCCCATTGGCTCGCCGATCGTCAGCACGATGAAATCGCCATGCTGCACGGCGCCCTGCGCCAGCAGCAGTTCCTCGGCCTGCTCCAGCGCCTCGTCCCGGTCGGTGCTCGACTGCAGCGGCAGCGGCACCACGTTGCGGTACAGCTGCATCTTGCGCTGCGACGCCAGGTTGGGCGTCATGGCATAGATCGGCACATGGATGCGGTGACGGCTCATCCACAAAGCGGTGGCGCCCGAATCGGTCAGCGCGGCAATGGCCTTCACGCCTAGATGATAGGCCGTGAACAGCGCACCCATGGCAATCGACTGGTCGATGCGCGAGAACGTCTGGTTCAGGAAATCGGTGTCCAGCTGCACCACCTCGGACTTTTCCGCTTCCAGGCAGATCGCGGCCATGGTCTCGACGGTTTCCACCGGATACCGGCCGGCGGCGGTCTCGGCCGACGTCATCACGGCGTCGGTGCCGTCCAGCACGGCGTTGGCCACGTCGGACACCTCGGCGCGGGTCGGCACCGGGTTGACGATCATGCTTTCCATCATCTGGGTGGCCGTGATCGTCAGCTTGTTCGCTTCACGGGCCAGGCGGATCATGCGCTTCTGCAGCGCCGGCACGGCCGCGTTGCCCACTTCCACGGCCAGGTCGCCACGGGCCACCATGATGCCGTCCGACGCGTTCAGGATCTCTTCGAGCACGCCCGGGCGGATGGCCTCGGCGCGCTCGATCTTGGCGATCATGCGTGCCTTGTGGTTGTGCGGCTGGCCGGCCACGTTGGCCAGCTGGCGCGCCATTTCCATGTCGGTGGCGTTTTTCGGGAAGCTCACGGCCACATAGTCGGCGTGCAGGGCCATGGCGGTCTTGATGTCCTCCATGTCCTTGGCCGTCAGCGCCGGCGCGGACAGCCCGCCACCCTGGCGGTTGATGCCCTTGTTGTTCGACAGGTCGCCGCCCACGCGCACCGTGGTGAAGATCTCGGTGCCGATCACGCGGTCCACCACCAGCACGATCAGGCCGTCGTTGAGCAGCAGCACGTCGCCCGGGCCCACATCGCGCGGCAGGTCCTTGTAGTCCAGCCCCACGCGGTCCTGGGTGCCGATCTCGCAGGTCGAGTCCAGCACGAACGCATCACCGGTCTTCAGCGTGACCTTGCCGTTCTCGAACTTGCCGACGCGGATCTTGGGCCCCTGCAGGTCGGCCATGATGGCCACCTCGCGGCCGCAGGCCGTGGCCGCCTCGCGCACCAGCGCGGCCCGGTCGATATGGTCCTGCGCGGTGCCGTGCGAGAAGTTCAGGCGCACCACGTCGACACCGGCCCCGATCATGCGGGTCAGCACTTCCAGGGAGCTGGACGCGGGGCCAATCGTGGCAACGATCTTCGTGGAACGGGTCATGCGGGCGGTTTCCTGGGGTTAGCTGGGGGTGGCTGGCGCTAGGGGCCTGGGGGCCGGCCGGCTCGCGCCGCCAGCCCGGGGCGGGCTTCAGCCGGCTGCGCGTTGTTCCAGCACTTCGAAAGCCGGCAGCTTCCTGCCTTCCAGGAACTCCAGGAAGGCGCCGCCGCCGGTGGAGATGTAGCCGATGCGGTCGGCAATGCCGTACTTGGCGATGGCGGCCAGCGTGTCGCCGCCACCGGCAATCGAGAACGCCTTCGACGACGCGATGGCCTCGGCCAGCACCTTGGTGCCGTTACCGAACTGGTCGAATTCGAACACGCCGACCGGGCCGTTCCAGACGATGGTGCCGGCGGCCTTGAGCTGGTCGGCCAGCATGGCGGCCGTCTGCGGGCCGATGTCCAGGATCATGTCGTCGTCGGCCACGTCCTTGACGTCCTTGACCGTAGCGGCGGCCGTGGCGCTGAATTCCTTGGCGCAAACCACGTCCACCGGAATCGGCACCGATGCGCCGCGCGCGGCCATGATGTCGATGATGGCGCGCGCGTCGCCCACCAGGTCGGCCTCGGCCAGCGACTTGCCGATCTTCAGGCCGGCGGCCAGCATGAACGTGTTGGCGATGCCGCCACCCACCACGAGGTTGTCCACCTTGTCGGCCAGCGCCTTCAGGATGGTCAGCTTGGTCGATACCTTGGAACCGGCGACGATAGCCACCAGCGGACGGGCCGGCTGGCCCAGCGCGCGGCCCAGCGCATCGATCTCGGCGGCCAGCAGCGGGCCGGCGCAGGCAATCGGGGCGAACCTGGCGATACCGTGGGTGGTGGCTTCGGCGCGATGCGCGGTGCCGAAGGCGTCATTGACGTAGACGTCGCACAGCCTGGCCATCTTCTGGGCCAGTTCGTCGCTGTTCTTCTTCTCGCCTTTGTTCACGCGGCAGTTTTCGAGCAACACCACCTGGCCGGGCGCCACTTCCACGCCGTCGACCCAGTTCTGCACCAGCTTCACAGGCTTGCCGAGCAGTTCCGACAGGCGCGTGGCGATCGGGGCCAGCGAATCCTCGGGCTTGAACTCGCCCTCGGTCGGACGACCCAGATGTGAGGTGACCATCACGGCAGCGCCCGCTTCCAGGCAAGCCTGGATGGCGGGCACCGACGCGCGGATGCGCGTGTCCTCGGTGATATTGCCTGCGTCGTCTTGCGGCACGTTCAGGTCGGCGCGGATAAACACACGCTTGCCGGAGAGTTTGCCTTGGGAAATGAGATCGGTAAGACGCAGGACAGAGGTCATGGCGATAAGAGCGGGGACGGGGACGGCATACAACCGTCCACAGAAGTCGGGAAAACCGCCATTTTACCCGATCGCCGTTACGGATTTGCGCCTTCGCGCGCCCGAGCATCGGATACATCACATGGCAACCGGGCAATACCCCTACTTAAGAAGGGTCAGTTGTCTTAACAACTTCCCCCGGCATGCGGTAATGTACGGCCTAATGTACTAAACGTATGCATAGTCAGACACTCGAACTATTTTTGATAGTTTTGGTACATCATGACTAACGACGACAGCCGGCTGAAGACTGGCGACACCATTTTCGCGGACGTGCGCGACGGACACGCGAGAAGGAACAGCAATTCGTGAATGCAAGGGGGTAGTCAGATGGAACAAGCCGCCATCCACGGCGCCATCCGTGGGTTGTATGAGGGCATCCTCGATCCCGCCGCGTGGCAGCAGAGCCTGCGCGCCCTGACCGAGATCGCCGACACGGCGCATGCATCGATGATGGTCTGGGACACGGTGCGCGACCAGGTGACGGTCAACGAAGTCGTCAATCCGGTGGCGGAGCTGTTCACGGCCTATGAAAACGATTTCCAGGCCATCGATCCAGCCAAGGCGTTCGCGCCCCGGCTGGTGCCGGGCGCCTGGTACATCGACGCCCGCGACCTGGGCCCGCAGGCCATGGCGCGACATCCGTTCTATCGTGATTTCTTCAACCGGTTCGACCTGCGCTCGTACGTGGCCTGCCTGGTGGAACGGCAGCCGCACTACGAGGTGTATTTCTCGATGCAGCGTGCGCTGTCTCAGGACGCCTTCTCGGGCGAGGACACGCGCCGGCTGGACTGGGTCGTCCCCCACATGCGCAGCGCCATTGCCATGCGCGACCGCACGATGGCGCTGTCGACGATGGCGTCGATCTCGGCCCGCCTGCTGGAGCGGCTGGCGTTTGCCGTGGGCGTCTACGCACCCGACCGCCACCTGCTGCTGGCCAACATGGCCGGCGAACGCTGGGCGCGCCGCCTGGAACCATCGGGCAAGACCACGTCCTGGCATCTGTCGCGGCCATTTGCCGAGATGGTGCAGGCCGCCTGCGACCCCGGCAACCCGCTTGGCGCTCAGGCCGCCCGCGCCAGCGACGCGCATGGCAACCGCGCTGAAGTGCTGGTCCTGCCGTTGCCGCCCACGCACGCGTTTGCCTCGCAGTTGCAGCAGCCGGCGGCGCTGGTGGTGGTGCACGAGGCGGGCGCGCCGTCTGTCCTGCTCGACACCGTGCTGCGCAATCTCTATGGCCTGACTCCGGCCGAGACGCGCCTTGCCTCGCGCCTGGCCACGGGCGAAGGCTTGCCCGAGGCCGCGCGCCACATGCGCATTCGCCACGAGACCGCGCGCACCCAGCTCAAGAACGTCTTCCTCAAGACGGGCTGCGCGAGCCAGGCGCAATTCACCCACCTGCTGACGAAGCTGGCCGCCACGCTGGACGGAGGCTGACGCCCGTCCCGGCCTCCCCCTGCAGGCAGTTCCGCTCGCAGTCCCCGGCGCGCCCCGACCCCGTCGATCCCGCAGGTCGCGATGCACGGCGACACCCTTCGCCCGCGTGCTCGCCATCGAACTGGACATAGGAAGTCACGTAATGAACACAGCTGACATGCATGAGACCATTCGTGGTCTCTATCTGGGGGCCTTCGAGCCCCTTGCGTGGCAACGCAGCCTGCACGCGCTGTGCGAGCAGAGCGGCAGCATCCAGGCATCGCTGCTGGTGCTGGATACCCGCCAGCAGACCGTGCAGGTACGCCATATGGTCAACCGCGCGCCCGACAACCTGGCGGTACTGCCGCCGCCCTACCGGCTGCACAGCGGCATGCCGGTATCGGGATCGATGCCGGTTGGCGGCTGGCATATCGACCGACGCGACACGGCCGGCGCCACGTCCCACCAGGCCTTTCGCGGGGAGTCGTTCGACGACGTGGCCCTGACCTCTGTCATGGCCTGCCTGGTGGACCGCCGTCCGGCGCACGAGATCTACCTGGCGCTGCAGCGCCCGGCCAGCGCCGACGGCTATACCGAGGCCGACGCCCGCGCGCTGGACTGGGCCATCCCGCATCTGCGCGAAGCCATGGCCCTGCGCGACCGTGCCCACGCCGTGTCCACGCACGGCCACGTCTCGGCCGACCTGATCGACCGCCTGCCGTTCGGGGTGGTGGTGTTTTCGGAATCGGGCAAGGTCCTGCTGGCCAATGCGGCCGGCAAGCCGTGGCCGCGCCGGCTGCTGCCGGGCGAGGCCGCCGACGTCAGCCGTGCAGCCCAGCGCGGCAGCTGGCGCCTGTCGCGCCCCTTCGAGGATGTCGTGCGGTCACTGTGCGACCCGAACACGCTGCAGCCGGCCCAGGCCATCCAGGCCGTCGGCGCCGATGGGCGCGTCGCGCAGGTCGTGGCCGTGGCGCTGACGCCCGCGCTCTATCTGTCTTCGGAATGGGAAGGACAGCCCGTGCTGGTGGCCATCCACGAGAACCACGGCCCGCCGCGCGCCGTGCCGGCCGTGCTGCGCGACCTCTACGGCCTGACGCCGGCCGAGAGCCGGCTGGCCATGCTGCTGACCACCGGCATCGGCCTGCCCGACGCCTGCATGCAGTTGGGGATCAAGCGCGAGACCGCGCGTTCGCAACTGAAGGCGATTTTCACCAAGACCAGCACCAGCACCCAGGCGCAGCTGGCCCACCTGCTGACGCGCCTGGGC
The DNA here is from genome assembly GCF_018729255.1 of Cupriavidus sp. EM10. Lineage (NCBI taxonomy): Bacteria > Pseudomonadati > Pseudomonadota > Betaproteobacteria > Burkholderiales > Burkholderiaceae > Cupriavidus > Cupriavidus sp. EM10. The sequence continues at coordinate 541,883 of NZ_CP076060.1, read as the reverse complement.
AGCATCCTGGCCGACCGCGCCGACCGCGCCGACCGGACCGGCCACGCGCCGCAGCCCGTCTAGCCCAGCAGCCGCAGCGCGGTGTAGACCGCCATGCCCACCACGATCATCCCGACCATGCGCTTGGTCAGCACATAGCAGACCGTGGCCGCAATGCCCGCCATGAGCTTGTCGTTGCCGGGTGCAATCGTGAAGTGGCCCTCGAAGGTCAGCAGGTCGGGCAGGATGATGGCCGCCAGCGCGGCGGCCGGCGCATAGCGCAGTGCGCGCTGGATGCGGTCCGGCACCGTGACGCGCTCGCCCGCCATCAGGAACAGCGCCCGCGAGAACACCGTCACCACGGTCATGCCGACAAGGGCGATCCAGGTATCGAGATGGCTCATGCCTGGTCTCCGGTCGGCTGGCGAGACTTGCGGGCCCGGATGCCGCGCAGCGTGGCGCGCGCCGCCATCTCGTCGCTGGCCATGCCGGCGGCAATCGCGGCCACCACGGCAATCACCAGCGCCAGCCGGTACGGCAGGTCAAAGCACAGCAGCGCCACCACCGCCGACACCACCACGGCCATCAGCGTCGAACGCGAGTTGATCGTGGCGATCATCACCGGGATCAGCGCCAGCGTGCCGGCCAGCGCCAGGCCCCAGCTATCGGGGAACAGGCTGGCCAGCAGGATGCCGATGATCGACGACACCTGCCACGTGGCGCAGTTGATCAGCGCCATGCCCCAGAAATAGCCTTCCTTGCCCGGCACGTAGCCCGGTTCGGTGTAGCGCTGCATGAAGTAGACGAAGTGCAGGTCGCCGTTGAAGAAACCCAGCAGCGTGCGGCGCCATCCCGGCAGATAGTTGAAGTGCGGTTGCAGCGCGGCGCTGAAGATCACGAAGCGCAGGTTGACCACGGCGGCCGTCAGCCAGACCGTCCAGATCGGCATGCCCGCCGCGAACAATGGCAGCACGGCCAGTTGCGCCGACCCCGCGTACACCAGCAGCGACATGCCGATGGCTTCGGGCACCGTCAGCGCCGATTTGCTCATGGCCACCCCGGTGACCAGGCCCCAGGAAAATACCGCGGGCAGCGAAGGCGCGAAGAATCGCGCGCCGTCGAGAAAGGCGTTGCGCTCCACCTCGGCAAAGCGATGCCAAAGGCGCAACCACACCGGGGACGACTGTCGGGGTGTCATGGCGAGATGAAAAGAGACGGTACGGCAGGCCGTCTTGCGTGCGGCATTGCCGTCAGGAAGGACCATCGGCCTCGCGAGAGGCGAGGCCGATGGCGGAGCAGCCATTATAGGGCCGCTGGCGCCGCTGGTAAGCAGCGGCTTAATTGCGGGCGGGCGACTGTTGTTTCGAGGTCAAAGCGCCGCCGTCACATGGCCGCTTTCAGGCGGGCTTGCCGGTCGGTGCACCCGGCGCCAGCGTCGCCGGCTCGGTGGCATCGTCATGGTGGTCGCCGCCACCGGCCTTGTCCAGGTCGATGCCCGAGGTCTCCGGCAGCAGCGCCGCCGACACCATCACCAGCGCATAGCCCACCCCCGCCACCATGGCGATGGCCAGCGCCAGCGACGTACGCCCGCTGTTGAGCCAGCCCACGGCCAGCGGGAAGAACGATCCGATCACGCGGCCCAGGTTGTAGGCCACGCCGTAGCCAGTGGCCCGCACACCACTCGGGTACGACTCCGAAATGGTGGCGCCGATGCCCGAGAACACGCCCTGCATCAGCACCCCGAGCGGGAAGCCCAGGAACAGCATCGACGTGTTCGAGACCGGAATCACCATATAGATCATGGCCATGACGAACGCACCGGCCGCGAACGCGATATAGGTCAGCCGCCGGCCCCAGCGGTCGGTGGCATAGGCCCCCGCCACATAGCCGACCAGCGAGCCCAGGATCGTCACGGCCAGGTAGGAACTGGTGCCGAAGACGGACAGGCCGCGCTCGGTCTTCAGGAACGTCGGCAGCCAGGTGGCAATCGCATAGTAGGCGCCGAGCATGCCGCCCGACAGCAGGCTGCACAGCAAGGTCTTGCGCAGCAGCGGCTTGCGGAACACGCGCGCCAGGTCGGCGCCGGCCGATGTTCCGGCCCGTTCGGCGCGGCTTTTCAGGAAGACTTCCGGTTCTTCCAGGTTGCGGCGCAGGTAGACCACCACCAGTGCCGGCAGGATGCCCAGGAAGAAGCAGACCCGCCACGCCACCTCGGGCTCGAACAGGTTGAACGTGATCGCATAGGCGATGGCCGCGCCGCCCCAGCCGAACGAATAGCTGCTGGCCGTAAATCCCGAGTACTTGCCACGATGCGCCGGATTGCGGATCAGTTCGGTCACCAGCACCATGCACAGCGACGATTCCCCGCCGAAGCCCAGGCCCTGCAGCATGCGGAAGATCATCAGCTGTTCTGGCGAATTTGCGATGCCGCACAGGAAGCAGGACACCGCGAACACCAGGATGGTCCAGCGCAGCACGCGCACGCGGCCAAAGCGGTCGGCCAGCAGGCCGGCACCGACGGCGCCCACCAGCGACGATACCAGCGTCCAGGTGACGATGGCGCCCGCCATCGACTTGCTCATGCCCCACTGCGCCAGCAACGTCGAAATCAGGAACGAATAGATCATGAAGTCGAACACGTCGACCGCATGCCCCAGGAACGCTCCGTAGAATCCCTTGCGCTCCGCGCGCGACAGCTCCTTGAACCAGTCCAGCATGATCGCCCTCCCCTTTTTAGCGATGTTTCGATGCTCGCGATGCGTGCGATGCCGCGATTTAAAGATTCGGCGATGAAGCGATGTGCGGCGGGCGGAAGCCGTGGCCGGCGTCTTCCAGCAACTGGGCAAACCGCAGCGATGTGAGGTCGCCATAGCGGCGCGCCACGATCTGCACGCCCACCGGCAGGCCGTCGCGCGCCGGGCCGATTGGCGCCACCGTCGATGGCAGGCCGCACAGTCCCGAATGACCGGCCCAGAACAGCTGCGACGTCAGCGGCCAGGGCTGGCCGTTGACCGTGATCGTGCGCTGCCACGGCTCGCCCTGCTCGTCGATCTGAAACGCCGTCGTGGACGCAGCGGGACATAGCAAGACGTCGAAATCGCCGAAAAAACGGTTCCAGGCGCGCGCGAATGCCTCGCGGGCCGGCTGCATCAGCAACCAGTGCCGATGGCTCAGCGCGGCGCCCGTGAACTGCAGCGTGGCGTAGTCGGCATCGTCGCCGTTGGGGTCGCCGGCACGCGCCAGCGCATCGGCGAACGCGGCGTCATCCATATGCAGCGAGGTGGTGGCGCGCAGCAGCAGCACGTAGATGCGCCACAGTTGCGCGGCGTCGAAATCGGGGCGGACGTTCCAGGCCACTTGCGCGCCGGCCGCCTCCAGCTGGCTGCCCAGCTGCTCGATGGCGCCGCGCACCGTGTCGTCGACTTCGGCCAGCGGGTGGGTGGGCAGCACGGCCACGCGGAAATCGGCCAGCCGGGTGTGATCGCACGGCGGCAGGTCGAGTTGCCAGGCCGGCGCATCGGCGGCGTCGGGCCCGGCGATGGCGCGCAGCACCAGTTCCAGGTCGTGCGCGCTGCGGGCCACGGGGCCGGCCACGTTGATGTCCTGCTCGGCAAATCCGTGCCGCGCGTTGCCATGGCCGCGCAGCGGCACGATGCCGTGGCTGCTCTTGTGCGAGAACACGCCGCAGTAGTGCGCCGGGTTGCGCAGCGACGATCCGATATCCGAGCCGATATCGAAATAGCTCATGCCCGCGCAAACCGCCGCCGCGCTGCCCCCGGACGACCCGCCCGGCGTGCGCGACAGGTCGCGCGGATTGCGCGTGGTGCCGTACACCGCGTTGTAGCTCTGCCAGTCGCGCAGGCCCAGCGGCACGTTGGTCTTGCCCAGCAACACCGCGCCGTGCGCCCGCAGGCGCTCGACCACCACCGCGTCGCTGCCGGCACGATGCGTGGCACGCGCCGGCGCGCCACACGTGGTCGGCCAGCCGGCCACGTCGAACGATTCCTTGATCGAGAACGGCACGCCATCGAGCGGCCCGCGCGAACGCCCCGCCTGCCGGCGCGCATCGCTCTGCATCGCGGCTTCGCGGGCGGCTTCGAAATCGGCCAGCACGATGGCATTGACCTGCGCGTGATGGGCTTCCCAGACTGCCAGGCACGACTCCACAAGCGCCAGCGCCGTGGTCTCGCCGCGCGCCAGCTGCGCGGCGGCAATATGCGCGGACATCCATCGGACATCAGGCCGGGATGGGTCGGCCGGCATGGGGTCGGGCAGGGTCACAGTGGCTCCGTTGTTGTCATGGGCCGGCGCGAGTGGGACGCCGGCCTGTGGGGCGGATAGGAAGCGATTCGGTATACTATATTCAGCATTCCATAATGTACAAGGCAGTATTTATGCCAAGGTGGTTGCAGTGCAGCATGTGGACACTTTCTACTGTCTTGCTCCCCTCTCCCGCTTGCGGGAGAGGGGTCGGGGGTGAGGGCAAGGCGTACCAAGACCCAGTAACGCCTGCGTTAGGCGTACCGCTCCAGCCATGTGCACATGCACCATGTGGGGACAAAGTTGTATACCGATTGGTGCAGACTTTGTGGATGTTGAACTGCCCTGCCCTCACCCCGGCCCCTCTCCCGCCATGCGGGAGAGGGGAGCAAACCGAGCACGTGCCGGGCCTTGCTCCCCTCTCCCACGCAAGTGGGAGAGGGGTTGGGGGTGAGGGCAAAGCGGCCCTGCTTGCCGACATGGCGGATATTTGAACCGCCGCGCCCTCTCCCCCGGCCCGCTCCCGCCATGCGGGAGAGGGGAGCAAACCGTCGGCATTTCCGAGGCCAGCGGGCAAAAAATCAGCGCCGCAGCAAACCCACCAGCTCGTCGATATCTGGCAGCGGCACGTCGCGGCCGGTGGCTTCGTCGGCGGATGCGTCGAGCACCCCTCGGCCAGGGCGCGCTTGCCGTGGTGCAGATCGACGATCCGTTCCTCGATCGTGCCGGCCGTGATCAGCCGGTAGACCGTTACCGGCCGCTGCTGGCCGATGCGGTGAGCCCGGCCCATGGCCTGGTCTTCGGCGGCGGGGTTCCACCACGGATCCGCGATCACCACGTAGTCGGCCGCCGTCAGGTTCAGGCCGAAGCCGCCCGCCTTCAGGCTGATCAGGAATACGTCGCCCTCGCCGGCCTGGAACGCCGCCACGCGTTTCGTGCGCTCGGCGGCCGGGGTCGCTCCGTCCAGGTACTGGCACGCCAGGCCGGCCTCGTCCAGCGGTTGGCGCAGCAACTGCAGGAAATCAACGAACTGGCTGAACACCAGCGTCTTGTGGCCGTTGGCCGCCAGCGTGGCCGCCAGTTCGGCGAACGCCCGCACCTTGGCCCCGGGATGGCTGGTCTCGGGCGTGACCAGACGCGGATCGCACGCGGCGCGGCGCATGCGCATCAGTTGGGCCAGCACGTGGATGCGCGCCTGCGCCTCGGGCAGCGTGGCAGGCGCCTTGCGGTCCTTGCGGTCCTTGCGGGGCCGCAGCAACGCCCGCTCAGCCTCGGACAGCGCCTGACGGCGTAGCGCCTCGTAGTGCGCGGCCTCGGCCGGTTCCGGGGCCACGCGAATCACCAGTTCCGTGCGGGATGGCAATTCGTCCAGAACCTGCGCCTTGGTCCGGCGCAGCACGAACGGCGCGATCATCCGGCGCAAGCGGGCACGCGGGTCGCGCGCGCCGTTGCGTTCAATTGGATTCGCAAAATGCTCGTTGAAGCGCGCCAGTGATCCCAGCAAGCCCGGATTGCAGAAGCGCATCACCGCCCACAGTTCCGCCAGGCGGTTTTCCACGGGCGTGCCCGACAGCGCGATCCGGCAATCGGCCTGCAGCGCGAACATCGCTTGCGCGCGCCGCGACGACGGGTTCTTGAACGACTGCGCCTCGTCGGCCACCACCGTGCGCCATGGCCGGTCGCAGAACGCGCGGCGGGCCTGTTGCAGCAGGTTGTAGGAGACGATCACCAGATCGTGCGCGCCGGCCTGTTCGACGATGGCCGTACGGTCGCCTTCGGCATAGACATGCACCTGCAGCGCCGGCGCGAAGCGGCGCGCTTCGGCCGCCCAGTTGCCGCAGACCGAAGTGGGCGCCACGACCAGCGCCGGGCCGCCGGCCGCGCGCGCCAGCAGCACGGCCAGCGACTGCAGCGTCTTGCCCAGGCCCATGTCGTCGGCCAGGCAGGCGCCAAACCCGGCCTCCGCCAGCGACATCATCCAGCGATAGCCCTCCACCTGGTACGCGCGCAGGTCGGCAGCCAGCGTGGGCGGCACCGGGGCATCGGTCTCGCGCGCGCTGCGCAGGCGCTTCACGCGCGTGCGGAAATGCGCGTCGGGATCGATGCCCACGCCGGCCAGCACATCGTCGAGCCAGGGCGTGGCCACCAGCGGCACGCGGATGCCATCGCGCAATCCATCGCCGATGGCGGCCAGGTCGCGCAGGCGATGGCGCAGTTGCCGTGTCAGCGCCACGTAAACGCCGTGCTCCATCGCGATAAAGCGGCCAGCGTGCCCGTGCGCCCAGGCGACGAGCTTTTCCAGCGACAGCACCAGCCCTTCGGCCACCTGCAGTTCGCCCACCAGCTTGAACCACTCGCTGCCGGTTTCCACGCTGACCGCCAGCTGCGGCAGGTCGGCCGGCAGCACGCGCAGTTCGCGGCCGCGCGGCCATTCGAGATCGATCACGCCCGCCAGGCCTGGCAGGGTCTCGATCACGGTCAGCGCGTCCTCGGGGTCGTCCAGCGTCCAGCTGTGCTCGCCGCCAGCGGGCGCCTGCTGCACCAGTAACGGCAGCGCGTCGAACACCTCGGCCACGTGGGCCTGCTCGGCGGCGAGATTGCGATGGGTGACCAGCGTTTCGCCGCCGATGGTCGCCATCAGCCGCGCGCGGCCGTGCGCGGGGGCCAGACGAGGGCCGACCGCGCCCAGCGGCGTCACCACCAGACGCAGGCTGATGCCGCGCCCCACCGGCGCCACCTCGGCGCGCAGCCGCGATTCGGGATCGCGCTCGCGCGCTTCGCCAGAACTGTCGGCGTGGATCTGGAAATGGCCGGCCAGCGCTCGCAAGGTGCTGTCCAGGCGCGCCTGCGCCGTGGCCGGCACGCTCAGGCCGCCAGCGATCAGCTTGGCGGCTTCCTGCTGCGCGGCGGTGAAGCGGATCACGCGCAGGCGGCGCGCACCGTCCTGCAGGACGGTGACCTGGCGCAAGGCTTCGGCCTCCTGCTTCGCGGCGGCAGGCAGGAAGTCCTCCATCGACTTTGGCGCCCGCATTGGCGGCACGATGCGCAGCTGGAAGCGGTCGCCTTCGCGTACGGCCTCCAGCGAGGGTGACGCTTCAAGCACCTCCATTGGCACGGTAGGCGCGTGGGCCAGCACGACGGCCGGATGTCCGACCAGCGCCATGATTGCGGCAGCGCGGTCCAGCACCAGGCGGCGATTGCGCGAGCTGTCGCGGCGGATCGTGCGCGCCACGCGGGCATCCCACGGCGGCAGTGCGTCGTCGTCGGCTACCCGGGCCAGCGACACCGGGCGCGGACGGCCCCAGCCGCGAGCGCCCCAGGTCTGCTCCATCGGCTCGATGGTGCCGATTTCACCCTCCGCATCGAGCGTCAGCGCCCACAGCAGGCGGCGGCCCGCACCGGCGGCGTCCGGGGCCGGTTCGCCGCCGGCCAGCGCTTCCAGCGCCCCGAGCGCGTCCCGCCAGCGGTCGGTGCCCGCCGGATCGTCAGGGTCGTGGGAGGTGGGAGCGGACTGGGACACCGGAAGCAGGCGCGCGGGTGGAAGAGGAAAGGTGCGATTGTAGAACGGTGTGTGCGTCCCATCGGCTCCCGCCAGGCCCCGCCGCGTTGGCACGCAAGCCCCCCCGGCTTACAATGGCGGCCTGAACCCATCCCCGCACACAACCGCAAGACCATGACGCAAACCGCATCCGTCGTCGAAATCGGCGCAGAAGACATTCCGCTGCATTGCCCCACCGGCAACACGCCGGCCTGGAACTACCATCCCCGCGTGTTCCTGGACGTGGTGGATACCGGCGAAGTGAAGTGTCCGTACTGCGGCACCGTGTACAAGCTCAAGCCGGGCACCGTGCTGAAGGGTCACCACTGACCCGCCCGGCCCACGACACTTACCACCGTTCAGACCTGACGCCCCGGGCCGCCCCGCGCCCGGGGCGTTGACATGCCCGGGCAAGCAAGACAGGGCCACGCAACAAAGGGCCAGGCAATACCCACAAACATGAGAAAAGCCCTCGTTATCGCCCCCAACTGGATCGGCGACGCGCTGATGGCGCAGCCGCTGTTCGCGCTGCTCAAGGCCCGCCACCCGCGCCTGGTCATCGACGCCCTGGCACCCAAATGGGTGGCGCCGGTGCTGGCGCGCATGCCCGAGATCGGCAAGGTGTTCCCCAGCGATCTGGCACACGGCAAGCTGCAGCTGAGCGCGCGCCTGATGTTCGCCCAGCAGCTCAAGCACGAAGGCTACGACGTGGCCTATGTGCTGCCGAATTCGCTGAAGTCGTCGCTGATCCCGTTCCTGGCCGGCATTCCGCTGCGCATCGGCTATCGCGGCGAGGCGCGCTTCGGCATGCTCAACGTGCGCCACGCCAATCCGCCGCGCGACAAGCGTCCGCCGATGGTGGAGCACTACGCCCGCCTGGCCCTCAAGCCGGGCGCCCGGCTGCCCGAATCGATCCCCGACCCGCGTCTCAAGGTGGACCCGGCGCGCATGGCCGCCACGGCCGAGCGCTTCGGCATTGCCCCGGGCACGCGCGTGATCGCGTTCTGCCCGGGTGCCGAATACGGCCCTGCCAAGCGCTGGCCCGCCGCCCACTTTGCCGCGCTGGCGCAGATGCTGCGCCGATCGTATCCGTATGCCCAGATCGTCACGCTGGGATCGGGCAAGGATAGCGAGATCGCCGAGGAAATCGTGCAGGGCGCGCCGTTCGTGCGCAACCTGTGCGGCCAGACGTCTCTGGACGACGCCGTGGACCTGCTGGCGCTGTCCGAGGCCGCGGTCTGCAACGACTCGGGCCTGATGCACGTGACCGCCGCGCTGAACCGGCCGCAGGTGGCCGTCTATGGTTCCAGCGACCCGCGCCACACGCCCCCGCTGTCACAGGCAGCGAGTATCATGTGGCTTCAACTCGAGTGCAGTCCCTGCTTCAAGCGCGAGTGCCCGCTGGGCCACTTGCGCTGCCTGAAGGAAATCGAACCCGAAATGGTGTTCGTCGAGCTGCGCAAGCTCCTGCACCGTCCCTGACCCAACCAACATGCCCCGTTTCGCCCGCCTGTTCGATTCCGCCGAAGACATCGTCGAGGCCTTCCGTGAAGCCATGAAGCTGCGCGACGCCGATGGCGCGCTGCGGCTCTGGCTGGACGAGGACTCGGTCACCTGCGTGATGCCCGACGGCCAGCGTCTGATCGGCCATGAGAACCTGCGCCAGGCCTTCGCCCAGCTGCTGGAAGAGCAGCCGGTGCTGATCGATGCCATCGAGACCAGCAGCCATGCGTCGCTGGGCGTGTCGATCTTCGACGTGACCGAGGCGCTGCGCTTTGGCGAGGGCCGAGTGGAAGCCGACCTCTTCGTCCACACCACCTACGTGCTGATGCAGAACCACGAAGGCTGGCGCCTGGCCCATATCCACTGCAGCCCGGCCAACGCCGTGCAGGTGGCCGCCGTGGCCGCCGCACCGGGACAGGCCCTGCATTGACGGCTGCGCGGGCGATGCTGTTCGGCGACACGTTCCAGACGCCCTGGTGGCTGCGCGGCGGCCACGCCCAGACCATCCTGCCGGCACGCTTCACGCGCCATCGCCGCATCACATTCCGCCGCGAACGCTGGACCACGCCGGACGGCGACTTCATCGACCTCGACTGGACCACGCACCCCGCCGCGCCCGGATCGCCGCTGGTGGTGATGTTCCACGGCCTCGAAGGCGATTCCAGCAGCCACTACGCCCAGACGCTGATGACCGCGCTGCGCGACCGCGGCTGGCAAGGCGTGATCCCGCATTTCCGGGGCTGCTCCGGCGAACTGAACCAGGCGCCGCGCTTCTACCACTCGGGCGACTCCGCCGAGATCCGCTGGGTGCTGCAACGCCTGCGCGACCAGGTGCAGGGCGCCACGCCGGGCCGCCCGATGCTGGCCGTGGGCATTTCGCTGGGCGGCAACGCGCTGCTGCGCTTCCTGGGCGAGGATGGGCGGGAGGCCGGCTTCCTGCAAGGCGCGGCGGCCATTTCCGCGCCGCTCGATCTGGCCGCCGGCGGTGCCGCGCTGTCCAGTGGCTTCAACATGCTGTACACGCGCATGTTCCTGCAGACGCTGAAGCGCAAGTCGCTGGCCAAGCTGGACCAGTTCCCGGGCCTGTTCGACCGCGACACCATGCTGCGCAGCCGCGACCTGTACGCGTTCGACAACGTGGTGACCGCGCCGCTGCACGGCTTTCGCGATACCGACGACTACTGGGCCCGCGCCGCCAGCAAACCCATCCTGGGCGAGATCCGCATTCCCACGCTGGTGCTCAATGCCCGCAACGACCCGTTCCTGCCCGCACGGCACCTGCCCGGCCCGGCCGATGTCAGCGCCGATGTGCTGCTGGAGCAGCCGGAATTCGGCGGCCACGTGGGCTTCATGACACCGCGCGGCGGCCTGCTGGGACAACTGCCGCTGCTGCCGACGGCCGGACATATCGAATGGCTGCCCGGGCGCATCCTGGGCTTCTTCGACAGCCTCGGCAAATAAAGGAGACACCATGGATGAAGTCGTCAAGCAAGCCATGGCGCGCTGGCCAAACGTGCCGAACTGCTTCGGCTGGCTGGCGCTGGACCGCCGCGGCCAATGGCGCATGCGCAACGAATTCGCGCAGCAGCACGGCCTCTCTGGCGACCCGATCCGCCACGAGGCGCTGATCGGCTTTATCGAACGCAACTACACGCACGACGGCCATGGCGCCTGGTACTTCCAGAACGGCCCGCAGCGGGTGTTCGTGTCGCTGGCATATGCGCCATGGATCGCGCGCCTGCACAACGGCGCGCTGACCACCTCCTCCGGCCGGGCGTTCACGCCGGCGGCGTGCTTCGCGGACGAGCAGGGCAACGTGGTGCTGTCAGGTACCGTGGAAGGGGTGGCCGGCGAGCAGGCAGCGCTGCTGCACGATCACGATCTGGACGGGTTCAGCACGGCCAGCGACTGGCATGGCGAGGCTTGCGGCGCGGTGCTCGGGGTCTTCCACCACGCCGGGCGGGATATCGATATCGAACCGATCGTGGAAGCCGAAGTGCCGAAGCGCTTCGGCTTCGTGCGCGTGCCGGTGGCGGCGTAACAGGCCGCGCGCCTTGCGTTACCGCTGCCGCTAGTTCGGCATGCCCTTGTTGTCCTGCCGGTCTTCCTTGTACTGCAGCTGAAGCTGGTGCAGCCGCGCGTCGACTTCCGACAGCGTGTAGAAATCGCCATCGCCAGCCTTGCGCGCGATCTGCAGTTGTTCGATGGCCGCCTGGTACGAGCCATCCATCGCATACTTCTCGGCCAGCGCCTGGTGCTGCTGCAGCCGCTTGCCCTGCGCGGCATAGGCGCGCGCCAGCATCTCCCACCATTCCGAACGGCCGGTTTCCTCGCGCGTGCGCGAGCGCAGGAACTTCACCGCTTCGTCCAGCCGGTTGGTGGCCAGCAGCGTATCGGCATACGTGATTGCAGCCGCGTGCGACAGCGGGAAGGCCCGCAGCGTGGCCGCCGCCTGCGTGAGCGCGTCCTGCGCGCGCCCTTCGCTGCGCGCCAGTTCCACCGCCATCACGTCCAGCATCGGCGTGCCCGACGTGGCGCCAGGAATCGTGCCGTAGAGGCGCCGGGCCTCGGCCAGGGCCTTGTCGGCCTCCACATAGCGGCGCAGTTGCTGGTTGGCAAAGGCGATGCCGTAGTACACCGCCGGCAGCCGCGTGGGCGATGCCGTGGACACTTGCGCCTGGAACGAAGCCAGCAGATTGCGCAGGTCGTTGGGCGTGGGCGACTGCAACACCGCCGCGCGCACGCGGGCGAATTCGTAATCAGGCGTGTTGCCAACCCTGTGCGCAGCCACGTGGCGCACGCGGTCCTGCATGTCGGCGATCCGCTCGGAAGTCAGCGGGTGGGTGCGCACGTAGGCCGGCACGGAGTTATCCGAAATCCCCGTCACGCGCTGCAGGCGCTGGAAGAAATCTGGCATGCCCTGCGGGTCGAAGCCCGCGGCGGTCATGATCTGGAAGCCTACGCGATCCGCCTCGCGTTCGGCGCCCCGCGAGAACGACAGCTGGTTGGCGATGGCCGCGCCCTGCCCGCCCATGGCCAGCGCCGCCGCCGCGTCGCCGCTCTTGGTGGCGGCCAGGCCGGCCAGCACCATCGACGCCAGCGCGATCCACATCGACTGGTCCTGGCTGGTGATGCCGCGCGCGATATGCCGCTGCATGACGTGGCCGATTTCGTGGCCCAGCACCGACGCCAGCTCCGATTCCGTATCGGACTGCACCAGCAGGCCCGTATGCACGCCGATAAAGCCGCCCGGCATGGCGAACGCGTTGATCGACCGGTCGCGCACGCCGAACAGCTCGAAGCCCGTGGCGAATGTGCCCGCCCCATTCGACCCGGCGATGTTCATGCGCCGCGCGGCCTGCACCAGACGGTAGCCGAGCGCGTTCAGGTAGTCGTTCAGCAGGGGGTCCGACACGTAGTCAGGATCGCGCCGGATGCTGCGCATGATGCGGTCGCCGAGCCGCTTTTCCATGTCCGGCGACAGCGACGCCGTGGACGGATCCCCCAGGTCCGGCAACTGGATGCCGGCGCTCTCCACCACCGTATTGCCGCTGCGCAGGCCGAATTCCGATTTCTGGCCAGCCCGGACACTGCGGTTGAGGTTGTCGTAAACCTGGTCGCTGACGCCGCCGTTCAGGCCTGGAACTGGCGCAGGGGCCAACGTTGGAGCCTGCGAGGTCTGCGATGCCGATACCCCCGGCGCAGCCGTGGACAGCCTGGCATTGGCCGTGGCCGCCGCACTGGTCCGCCCCGGCTGCGCGGCCGCGGTGCCGGGCGCCGTGCCCTGCGGCCATGCGGGCGCCGCCGTGGTCAGTACAAGCACGGCCGCGACGGCGCGCGCCAGATGTGACGCACGGACGGCAGGCACGGCGGGGTGCTGGGCGTGGGCCCTCGACCGGACAGGCAGGCGGCGAGGCCATGATGGATTGGGCATGTTGCTATGATAGCGGCCTCTGGTTGCCGTTCCCATCGGGCAAGCCCCAGCGAGGACGGCCCTTCGTGCAGCCGCTGCATGGCGCCACGTTTGCCGCGTCGCAAGGCGGCACCTTTGCCCCAATTTCTTCAGCCCGCCCTTAGCCGCCCTTAGCCCCTTAGCCCCCTTAGTCCCCTTAGCCCGCCATGAGTCAGCTCACCCATTTCGACACCGCCGGCCAGGCCCACATGGTCGACGTCGGCAGCAAATCCAGCACCCATCGCGTGGCCGTGGCCACCGGCACCATCACGATGCTGCCCGAGACCTTCGCCCTGGTCCGCGACGGCACCGCCAAGAAAGGCGATGTGCTGGGCATTGCCCGCGTCGCCGCCATCATGGCCACCAAGCGCACGGCCGACCTGATTCCGCTGTGCCACCCGATCGGGCTGACCCGCGTGGCAGTCGACTTCGCGCTCGATGAGCCCAGTTCCACCATCGCCTGCATCGTCCGCACCGAAACCCACGGCCAGACCGGCGTGGAGATGGAAGCCCTGACCGGCGTCCAGGTAGCGCTACTGACGATTTACGACATGTGCAAGGCCGTGGACCGGGGCATGGTGATGGGGAATGTGAAGCTGTTGGAGAAGCATGGGGGGAAGTCGGGGGATTGGGTGGCGGAGTAGCGTCGCCGGCCTAGGCGCCATCTGACTGCTGTGACGACTTCGTCGTGCGCCCGTGCCGCCACATTTGCCTTCTTCGTCGCGCCCGTAATAAAGGTAACGCCACATTTCGGAATGCCCCCGAATGCCCCTGCCGGCCGCAAATTGATATTCAATGCAAGACATGGCGGTCGCCGCCAGTCGTCCGCGCGCAGGCTTCGGACGTTAAGTACAGGCAGGAACTCGAGGTACATATCATGAACGGGCGCAAGCTCTGCCAGATCGTTCTGGCATTGGCCGCGGTGGGCGCGGCGGGGTACAGCACGACGTCGCTGGCCCATGGGTATTACCACGGCGGGCGGGCTCGCGTGGGCGTGGGTGTCTATGTAGGGCCGGGCTGGGGTTGGGGTCCTGGATGGGGACCCGGGTGGGCTATGGCCCGTACTACTATCCGGGCTACTACCCCGGCTATCCCGGCTACCCCGGCTACTATCCGGCGCCGGCCGTGGTGGCCGTGCCGCCGGCCAATCCGCCGCAGTACATCGAACAGGGCAGCGACGGTAATCCGTCGGTCTCCGATGGGTCGTCGCCCAACGCATGGTGGTATCGCTGCGCCCAGCCCGACGGCTACTACCCGTACGTGAAGGAATGTCCCGGCGGCTGGCAGCGCGAGCAACCGCGCGCGCCGTCCTCGTCGGCGCCTGTTCCTCCCGTCCCTGGAGTGACATCATGAGATTGCGTTCGCCGAGTTTGCTGATGGCGGCTTCGCTGGGGCTGGGCGCCTGCGCGGTCATGCCTTCGGGCCCGAGCGTGATGGCGCTGCCGGGCACCAACAAGACGTTCGACCAGTTCCGTGGCGACGATTACAACTGCCGGCAGTTTGCCTTCGGCCAGGTCGGCGGTACCACGCCGCAGCAAAACGCCAACACGGCGGCCGTGGGCAGTGCCGTGGTGGGCACCGCCCTGGGTGCGGCGGCGGGGGCGGCGTTCGGTGGCGGCCAGGGTGCCGCCGTGGGCGCCGGCGTCGGGCTGCTGACCGGCTCCGCAGTGGGGGCCGGCAATTCGTACAACGCGGGCTATGGCTCGCAGCGCGCGTATGACGCCGCCTATGTCCAGTGCATGTACGCCAGCGGCAACCGCGTGCCGGTCTATGGCCAGATGGCGACGGCACAGCCGCGCGCCGCGATGCCACCGGCCAACTACCAGCCGTACTATCCGCCCCCGCCTCCGCCGGGATACGTGCGCTGATTCCGGCCTAGTTGCCCTGCGTTGCGTCGTGGCCGCGCCGCTCGCGCAGGTGCACCCACGCGCAGAATTCGCGCGGGCGGCGATCGGCGCCCAGTGCATCGCAGTCGCGCGATAGTGCCGCAAACTGGGCGGCCTCATCCCCCTGGTAGTAGTAGCGCAGGCGCTCCATCCAGAGCCGCGCGCGGGCCTGCTCGCCGGTCAGCGCCAGCAGCCACGCCGTGCGGCGGATCAGGTTGGGGGTGGGCAGCAGGTGCAGCGCGTCGATATGACCCGGCAGCTGGCCCGCAGCACTATCGGGCGTAATGGTCGTATGTTCCGCGACATCCGATGCCGCGTGCTGGCGGAACCAGTAACGGGGCATCGGCAAGGCATCGCGCTTCGCGTCACTCGCATACTCGCGCGCCTCGACACGCTTGTAGTCTTGCCACAGCGTGACGAGCACCACCGCCGACGCCGCTACGAAAGCCAGGCTCACCAGTATTGCCCGGCCACGTGGCCAGGGCCTGCCAAAGCCCGAGGGCTCCAGCCAGGCCAGCAGGAAGCAGAACGGCAGAAAGAAATACAGGTAGTGCAGCGGGTACTCCAGCATGGAGTGCGCCACCAGCATGGCCAGCCAGACCAGGGCCGGCACCGCCATGCTTCGCTCGGCCTCGCTGCCGCGCCAGATGCGGTCGCGGATCACGCGCCAGAACCAGGCCGCCAGCACGATCACGACGCCCGCGGCGCCGACCGCGCCCGTCTTTGCCAGCAAATCGAGCATTGCGTTGTGCGCATGCAGCGACATCTCCGCCACCACCTGCACCTGCGAGGCCACCTGGAACTGTCCCCATCCGAATTCACCGTAGCCGACGCCAAGCCACGGATGCGTGCGGAACATCGCCAGCGCCTGCGACCACAGGGCGCCGCGATAGGTGATCTGGTTGCCCGACTGCATTTGCGACACGGTATCGAACAGCCGCCAGTCGAACGCCTGGCCCGCCATCTTGATGCCCGGCTGCAGCACCACGATGCCCACGACCAGCAGCACCGCGGCGGCCACGAGCCCGGGGGCGCGGTGCATCGGACTGGCGCCGCGCGGCGTGCCGCGTGCCATGGCGGCCGCCAGCAATGCATAGACCGCCGTCAGACCGACATGCACCAGCCCGGTTCTCGACCCGGACAGCACGATGCCGCTCTCCAGAAACAGCGTTGCCACCAGCCACGCAGGAAACTGCAGCCAGCTACGCGTGGCCAGCCAGACGGCGGCGACCAGCGCCAGCCCGTTCAGTGTCGCCTGATGGTTCGGCTGGTTCAGGTTGCCCCAGAGCCGGCGGTTGGTGTCGTAGAAATACTCCGACACCAACCCGAACGCCTGGTCTTCCATATGGAAGACCTGCACCCACTGCGCCAGCGTGCCAAGCAGCCCGGCCACCAGGAAGGCAATGGCCAGCGCATCGACAATGCTGGCCCGCCGCTCCACCGACGACGCCTGCCCCATGCGCCAGGCACCGAACATCACGGCGGTGCCGAGCACCAGCACCATCTGCGTAGTCAGGCGGCTGCCCGACACATCGGCCATGCCCGACGCGGCCTGCAGCAGCGTGGTCGCAATCAGCCAGAGCGGGAACGCCGCCACCCACGGAAAAGCCTTGTCAGGGCGTGAGCCCGACACATCGACGCGCACCATGGCCAGCACGGCCACCAGCGCCACTCCTAGCAGCGCGGCAGTCCACTCGCCGAAGAACGTCGCCAGCGGCAGCGTATGCCGCGAGACCAGGAAAGGAAGGGTAAAGGCGACGACTATCGCCGTCGCGGGAAGCGTGGCTCGGTGCAGCGGCATGCGCGCAGGGGGCTCAAGGGGGCAAAGGCGCCATGATAGCTTGGCGGCCTGCGGCTGATAAATGATCGTGGGTTCGGGTGGTGGCTTTTTGTTGGTGGCGTGATGAGTGCGGGAAGGCGCCAGTGGCGCCATCCCGCATGAGCCGCGACAGTCAGACGCCCGTCATTGCCACGCGGCTAGGGAAGCGGGGCGACTGGAAACCCGCCCGCGCGGTTTGGGCCAGCGAATCAGACCTTCTTGGGTTCAGGCGCGCATGCCTGGGGCACATGTCGCGTCTCGGCATTCGAGGAGCACGCCCAGGTAATGGCGCCACTGTCAGCGTTGCCCATTGTCAGGGTTACCGTCTTTCCTCTGAGGCCTCTGGCAACCCTTTCCTGGCTGAAGGTCGCCGTGATCGTGCAACCTCCCTTATCTGTAGGTGAGCCGGCGGTATTCACCTGCAACACGTAACTGCCCGCAATAGCTGTAGCTTTCGGGATACCAAATGCGGCGTCCGAGGCGTTATTCGGACAGATACCTCTTTGCGAAAAGGTCTCGGTCACTGACGCCTTCTGACCCGAGGCCAGATTCAGCGCCTCGGCGAACTGCGCCCGTGCCACGTAGTCCTGATACTGCGGAATCGCGATTGCCGCCAGAATGCCGATGATCGCGACGACGATCATCAGTTCGATCAGCGTGAAGCCGGTTTGCCGAGCATGTGGATGTTTCATGTTGACCCCCTTGTTGAAGTTGTTGGAACGCATGGTGCCGGCAGCCGCGTGACCAACGGCACGGCGCCATCTTCGGGCGAGTCAAGACAGGTCAGGATTGATACAACACAAGGCGACGATCAATGTCGCAATTGCCAACAAGCGCAAGAAATCCGGCACGTTTCGGCATCGGAAGGCTTTTCCGGGATGCGGTTCGGAAGGTTCTCTCCCACATCCCGGTCGCCGCCAGTGGAATCAGCTTTCTCAGCTTCCGCTGCCCTCAGCCAGCTTCGTACAGGTCTGCGGCAGATACTTTCTGTCGGCCGACGACTCGCACTTCCAGGTCACCGAGCCCTTGTCGGCATTCCCCATGGTCAGCTTCACCTGCTTGCCGATCAGGCCCTTGGCGATGCCGCTGTCCTTGAAGTTGGCCGTGATCGTGCAGCCGCCTGCCGCTGTGGCGTCGCCGCCGACGAGCACGCTGCTGATGTAGCTGCCGGAGATGGCTGTCGAAGTTGGAATGCCGCTGGACGCGCCATCGGCGTTGCTGGGACAACTGCCTCCATGCGAAAACGCCTCCGTTACGCTCGCCTTCTGCCCCGCCGCCAGGTTGAGCCCCTCAGAGAACTGCGAGCGTGCCACGTAGTCCTGGTACTGCGGGACGGCGATGCCCGCCAGGATGCCGATGATGGCCACCACGATCATCAGTTCGATCAGCGTGAAGCCGCGTTGGATGCCGTTCAGTTTGCGTTGCATATTGACCCTTTCGTTGTCGTCGTGAAGCCGACGCGTTGGTTTGGATTTCAGCCACGCGCTGCGTACCCGGAGGCCTGCAGCGCGTGACCGGGGTCATGATCGGAAGAACGGTGGCGAGGCTCCAATGACCTCGGACAATTCCCACAGAAATGTGGGAATTGTTTGGAAATCCGCAGGAGTCCGTTGCGCGGGTGCCGCAATGTGGGTGTTGTAAAAATAAAACGGGCGACCCGCTGTGGGTCGCCCGTTTCAGGCTCGCGATGATGCTTCGTGTATGCCCGATGCTGTCTCGTCAGGCGGTCTGTGCGCCTCGGCGGCGCATCAGCTTGCCGATCAGCACGACCAGCACGGCGCCAATCACGCCGAACACCAGGTGGGCGTGCGGCACGTGGACCTGGAACCATTCGGCGTCCACCGGATCGCTGACCAGCATTTCGCCGGCCAGGTAGCCCAGCAGGGCGGCGCCCAGCACGATGATGATCGGGAAGCGCTCCATCACCTTGAGCAGCAGCGTGCTGCCGAAGACGATCAGCGGAATCGACAGGCCCAGGCCGATAATCAGCAGCATCAGCTGGCTGCCCTCGGGGCCCTTCTGCGCGGCGGCGGCCACGGCCACCACGTTGTCCAGCGACATGACCAGGTCGGCGATCAGGATCGTGCGGATCGCGGCCCAGATGTTGTCCTTGGCGTCATGACCGTCCTCGTCGTCCTCGCCGGTCAGCAGTTGCACGCCGATGTAGACCAGCAGGATGGCACCCACGATCTTCAGGTACGGCAGGCTCAGCAGCTTGACGGCTGCCACGGTCAGTACCACCCGCATGATGATGGCGGCGGCGCTACCCCAGAAAATGGCCTTCTTCTGCTGGGCGGGGGCAGGTTGCGCGATGCGAGCGCGATCACCACGGCGTTATCGCCCGACAGGACGATATTGGTCAGGATGATCGACCCCAGCGCAATCCAGAACGTGCTGCTGGACAACAATTCCACGGCTAGACTCCTCGAAATTCCAAAGTTATGTTCCGTGCCCGCGGAAGCTGCCGGATGCGGCCAACTGCGGACTTTCGGATGTCTGAATTACCAGACATGAAGATTTATCGTACGAACCTTTCGATTCGGTTTCAACCGGCGCGCTTCATGTCTCGGGATATACCCTAGGACATTGCCACGCCAGAACGACATTGCCCCCGCCACAAGGACGGGGGCAATGAATGCGGAGCGTGCGGCGTCAGATCGACCCCGCGCCCCGCAGGCAAGGCGCGCCGTGCGATGTGGCACCAGCGCCACGTACGCACGGCGATGACCGGGCTGCTTACAGCATTGCCTTCAGCAGACGGCCCATGTCCGACGGGTTCTTGGTGACCTTGATACCGCAGGCTTCCATGATTTCCAGCTTGGCCTGGGCGGTGTCGGCACCGCCCGAGATCAGCGCGCCGGCGTGGCCCATGCGCTTGCCCGGAGGCGCGGTCACGCCAGCGATGAAGCCAACCACCGGCTTCTTCATGTTTTCCTTGATCCAGTAAGCCGCGTTGGCTTCGTCCGGACCACCGATCTCGCCGATCATGACCACGGCGTCCGTATCCGGATCGTCGTTGAACATCTTCATCACGTCGATGTGCTTCAGGCCGTTGATGGGGTCGCCACCAATGCCCACGGCCGACGACTGGCCCAGGCCCAGCGCGGTCAGCTGGCCCACGGCTTCGTACGTCAGCGTGCCCGAACGCGACACCACGCCGATGCGGCCCTTGCGGTGGATGTGACCCGGCATGATGCCGATCTTGATCTCGTCCGGCGTGATCAGGCCCGGGCAGTTCGGTCCCAGCAGCAGCGTCTTCTTGTTCTGCTTGCGCATCTTGTCCTTGACTTCCATCATGTCGCGGACGGGGATGCCTTCGGTGATGCAGACCACCAGGTCCAGGTCGGCGTCGACGGCTTCCCAGATGGCAGCGGCAGCGCCTGCGGGCGGCACGTAGATCACCGACACGGTGGCGCCGGTCTGTTCCTTGGCGTCCTTCACGCTGGCGTAGATGGGAATGCCTTCGAAGTCTTCGCCGGCCTTCTTCGGGTTCACGCCGGCAACGAACGCGTTCTTGCCGTTGGCATAGTCACGGCAGCCACGGGTGTGGAACTGGCCGGTCTTGCCGGTGATGCCCTGGGTGATGACCTTGGTGTCCTTGTTGATCAGAATGCTCATTTGCTAGTCCTTTTAGTCGCCCCGCCCGGCTGCGGCCAGGCGGCAACGAAAGTTGTCCTTACTTGCCAGCGACAGCGGCCACGACCTTCTGGGCGGCTTCTTCCATCGTGTCGGCCGAGATGATCGGCAGACCCGAGTCAGCCAGCATCTTGCGGCCCAGCTCTTCGTTCGTGCCCTTCATGCGGACGACCAGCGGCACGCCCAGCTGCACGGCCTTCGACGCGGTGATCACGCCTTCGGCGATCACGTCGCAACGCATGATGCCGCCGAAGATGTTGACCAGGATGGCCTGCACGTTCGGGTTCTTCAGCATCAGCTTGAAGGCTTCGGTCACCTTCTCGGTGGTGGCACCGCCGCCCACGTCCAGGAAGTTGGCCGGCTCGCCGCCAAACAGCTTGATGGTGTCCATGGTGGCCATGGCCAGGCCGGCGCCGTTCACCAGGCAGCCGATGTTGCCGTCCAGCGAGATGTAGGCCAGGTCGAACTTCGAGGCTTCGATTTCGTTGGCGTCTTCTTCGTCCAGGTCGCGGTATGCAACGATTTCCGGGTGGCGGAACAGCGCGTTCGAGTCGAAGTTGAACTTGGCGTCCAGGGCGATGACCTTGCCGTCACCGGTCAGGATCAGCGGGTTGATTTCGGCCAGCGAGGCGTCGGTTTCCCAGAAAGCCTTGTACAGGCCTTGCAGCGCCTGGCGGGCCTGGGCGATGCTGGCGTCGGGCACGCCAATCTTGCGGGCGATGTCGTCGGCGTCAGCGTCCTTCAGGCCTTCGGCCGGATCGACGATCAGCGTGTGGATCTTTTCCGGGGTGTGGGCAGCGACTTCCTCGATGTCCATGCCGCCTTCGCTCGAGGCCATCAGGGCCACCTTCTGCGACACGCGGTCCACCACCAGCGAAACGTACAGTTCCTTCTTGATGTCGGCGCCTTCTTCGATCAGCAGGCGGTTGACCTTCTTGCCTTCCGGGCCGGTCTGGTGCGTCACCAGCGTCATGCCGAGGATGTTGCTGGCGTAGGTCTTGACTTCGTCGATGCTCTTGGCAACCTTCACGCCGCCGCCCTTGCCGCGGCCGCCTGCGTGGATCTGCGCCTTGACGACCCACACCGGGCCGCCGAGCTGTTCAGCCGCCTTCAGGGCCTCTTCGACCGAGAATGCCGGGATGCCGCGCGGAACCGGCACATTGTATTTGCGCAGGATTTCCTTGCCTTGATACTCATGGATATTCATGCGTGTTTCCTTTCGGGTAGGCGTAAAGGGATTGGAAAATAGTTGGAGACGAAGGGCTTGCGCCTGTTTCCTTGGGCCGACCGTGACGGTCAGCCCGACGTACCGTTGGGCCGGTGGGCCAGGGTGTCTTCGCCACCTGATGCAGAGGCATCGGCGCGTGACGCGGTCTGGGGGACGACGCCGCAGCGCCGGCTTTCGGTTTCGGCTGGTGACCATACCAGCGCGGGTAAAACTGGCGAACCACCTCGCCCTCGAAATGGAGCGCGTGGCATCCATGAAGCTGCATCGGTGGTTCGGGATTGGGATCTTCGGCGCCGTCGCGAATCTTGAAGACGTCGCCGGCAAAGGCCTGGATGGCCGCGGTGGGCAGCACGCCGGCCAGTTCCGTCAGATGGGTGCAGCCGGCGACATGGCCCAGCCGGTCGCGCACGGCCTTGCGGAACCCCTTCGACAAGTTCAGGCCGATCAGCTGGCGATAGGCGGGGCCGATGGTGTCGCAATGCGTTGGATAAGGCACCCAATCGGAACACGCTTCGGCGTCCACGATATTCAGGCGCAGGTCGATCGTCACGCGCAGCCAGAGGTCGTGCAGCGGCTGGCCTTCCGGGCGGATGCGGTTGCCGGCCAGTTCGATATCGCGCGGCTTCGTGTCGGTCAGACGGGCCTCGATGTCCCACAGGCCGTCGTCCCGCAAATAAGCCTCGGCCGTGATGGCACGGCGATGACGCAAGGCGCGGTTGACGGGAGGGGAAAGCGGCATGACAGCGGGGCTGAAGCGGCAGGCTGAACTTGGCGGAATTCTGGGGCGATACTCACGCGGCGTTCGCTACGGCGAACCTCGCGGCTTGTTTCCGTCCGGACAGCCCGGCGTATGCCGGACGGCCGCCTGGGCCGCTGGGCCGGAGAACTCGTGGAGTTTAACATGCCGCGATGCTTTGACCGGGAACATCCTGCGCGACAGTCTGTCCGGCCCCGATTGTTGCAATGACGACGGCGGCAAACCCATGCCACATCAGGGTTTCCAGCCAGAGACGGCAGACGGCGCTGCGTTGCACCAGTGGTACGACAACCGGCTTGACGTCCGCACGAATACCCCTTATGCGTACGCAGGTATGCAGATGGCCACCCGAAGCCCTAGCCGGCGTCCTCGGCATCCAGATCGTCCTCGGCGCCCCGGATGATCTTGCCGATCACGCTACGTGAAAATCCCCGCGCCATCATGAAGCGAATCTGCTTGGCCCGCGCCTCGGGAGAATCGGGCGGCACACCAAAGCGCTTGCGCCAGACCTCGGCGGCCCGTTCCGCTTCGGTATCGCGCAACCGGTCTTGCAGCTCGCGCAGCTGTTCATTGCCGAGCTGGTGCGTCTTGGCCTCCTGCATGACGCGCGCCGCGCCATAGCGGCTGGCGCGCCGGTGGACCAGGCTGTCGACGAAACGGTCATTCGACAGCCAGTTTTCTCGCTCCAGCGCGTCGAGCAGCATTTCTACCTCCTCCGCGGATTCGGCGTGCGGCGCCAGCTTGCGCGCCAGTTCGACGCGGCTGTGCTCGCGGCGCGAGAGATAGCCTACGGCGCGAGCCTTGAGGGAAAGCGGAGGACGGGTTCCGGCCATCGGAAATCAGCGAAATGAGGGAGCTTGTAGGACGAAAATGAAAAAGCCGCCGCACTCTCATGCGACGGCTTCCGTTGCCGGCAGGCGCCTGCCTCAGTCTTCGATCTCGGCCGGCGCGGCCAGTGCAGTGTTCGTCGGGGCTACGCCCAGCGCTGCACGCACCTTGTTCTCGATCTCGGCGGCGATGTCCGGATTCTCGCGCAGGTATTCGCGCGCGTTGTCCTTGCCCTGGCCGATCTTGTCGCCGTTGTAGCTGTACCACGCGCCCGACTTCTCCACGATCTTGGCATCCACGCCCAGGTCGATGATTTCGCCCTGGCGCGAGATGCCCTGGCCGTAGAGGATGTCGAAGAACGCCTCGCGGAACGGCGGCGAGACCTTGTTCTTGACCACCTTGACCTTGGTTTCGTTACCTACGACCTCGTCGCCCTTCTTGATCGAGCCGATGCGGCGGATATCCAGACGCACCGAAGCGTAGAACTTCAGCGCGTTACCGCCGGTCGTCGTTTCAGGCGACCCAAACATCACACCAATCTTCATGCGGATCTGGTTGATGAAGATCACCAGGCAGTTGGTACGCTTGATTGTGCCGGTCAGCTTGCGCAGTGCCTGGCTCATCAGGCGGGCCTGCAGGCCCGGCAGCGAATCGCCCATCTCGCCTTCGATTTCGGCCTTCGGCACCAGCGCGGCCACCGAGTCGATCACGATCAGGTCGATCGAGCCCGAGCGCACGAGCGCGTCGGTGATTTCCAGTGCTTGCTCGCCGGTGTCCGGCTGGGAGATCAGCAGGTCGCCCACGTTCACGCCCAGCTTGCCGGCGTACTGCACGTCGAGGGCGTGTTCCGCGTCGATGAACGCGCAGGTGCCGCCCAGCTTCTGCATTTCGGCAACGACCTGCAGCGTCAGCGTGGTCTTGCCCGACGATTCCGGGCCGTAGATCTCGACCACGCGGCCGCGCGGCAGGCCGCCGACGCCCAGCGCGATGTCCAGGCCCAGCGATCCGGTGGACACCACCTGGATATCCTGTTCGACGTCGCCATCGCCCAGGCGCATGATCGAGCCCTTGCCGAACTGCTTCTCGATCTGGGAGAGCGCGGCGGCAAGCGCCTTCTGCTTCTCAGCGCTTACGCCGGCGCCGGCCTTCTTGTCGTCCATGGTCGTCCTTCAGTCAATGGGTGGTCAATTGGTGTATAAATAGGCCGCATGCGGCGTGGCGCCTGCTTTTTAAGCCTTTTCCGATCAAATTCGGAGGCTTTCGGCGCCGGTTTCGCCGACTGGATTCGCCAGTCCCGGCCCTGCGCCGGTCCCTTCCGGGACCACTCGCGCGGAATGTCGGGTACTGTATAAAAAACAGTATGCTTGGCAAGCCCACCGGCACCGCAAACCGGCGGCGGGCGATGCCGGCCAAAAAGGTGACAAGGGTGGAGACAAACCATGCGGATTCTGATCGCCGAAGATGACGACGTGCTGGCAGACGGCCTGACGCGGTCGCTGCGCCATTCCGGCTATGCCGTCGATCACGTTGCCAATGGCGTGGAAGCCGACTCGGCGCTTTCCACGCAGACTTTCGACCTGCTGATCCTGGACCTGGGCCTGCCCCGCATGCCCGGCCTGGAGGTGCTCAAGCGGCTGCGCGCGCGCGGCGCGATGCTGCCGGTGATGATCCTGACCGCGGCCGACGGCGTGGACGAGCGCGTCAAGGGCCTGGACCTGGGCGCCGACGACTACATGGCCAAGCCGTTCGCGCTGTCCGAACTGGAAGCCCGCGTGCGCGCCCTGGTGCGGCGCGGCGCCGGCGGCGGCGCCACGCTGATGCGCCATGGCCCCTGGCGTTCGACCAGGTCGGCCGCATCGCCTTCCTGAACGACCAGATGCTGGACCTGTCGGCACGCGAGATCGGCCTGCTGGAAATCCTGCTGACCCGCAGCGGCCGGCTGGTGTCGAAGGAGCAACTGGTCGACCACCTGTGCGAATGGGGCGAGGAAGTCAGCAACAACGCCATCGAAGTCTACGTGCACCGCCTGCGCAAGAAGATCGAGGTAGGCGGCATCCGCATTGCCACCGTGCGCGGCCTGGGCTACTGCCTGGAGAAATTCCAGCCGGCCATGGCCACCCACGGCTGACGCCAACCATCCATGAGCCTGCTGCGCCTGCCCTGGCGACGCCATCCCGCCGCAGGCGCCGCCCCCTGCCCGACGCCGCCCGCCCCACGCTGGCCGATGTGGCCGCCGAGGATTCGGCGCTGGCGGACGCCCTGCCCCATCTGGAAGAAACTTCGGCCCATCCCGCGCCGCGCTCGCTGTTCGGCGAAATCCTGGACTGGATGCTGGCGCCGCTGCTGCTGCTCTGGCCGATGAGCATCGCGGTCACCTACCTGGTGGCCAAGTCGATCGCCAACGGGCCGTTCGACCGCGCGCTGGAGGCCAGCGCCATCGTGCTGTCGCAGCAGGTGCGCGAGGTGAACGGGCGCGTGACGCTGCAGCTGCCGCTGTCGGCCCGCGAGATCCTGCGCGCCGACGAGACCGACAATATCTATTACCAGGTGGTGGGCAGGCGCGGCGAGTACGTGGCCGGCGACCACGACCTGCCTTTGCCGCCGGAAGAGGAACAGGGCCATGCCGGCCTGGTGTCGATGCGCGACGACCGCGTGGCTGGCAACGATGTGCGCGTGGCTTATACCTACGTCGACCTGAAGAACGTCGGCGGCAACCAGCCGGTGCTGGTGCAGGTGGCCGAGACCCTGGACAAGCGCGCCCGGCTGGCCAACGAAATCATCAAGGGCGTGATCCTGCCGCAGTTCGTGATCCTGCCGCTGGCCGTGGTGCTGGTGTGGTTCGGGCTGACGCGCGGGCTGGCGCCGCTGACGGCCATCCAGCAGCGCATCCGCTCGCGCAATCCGGGCGATACGAGCCCGATCGACGAGCGCGCCGCGCCGCAGGAAATCACGCCGCTGGTGGCGTCGTTCAACGACCTGCTGGCCCAGCTCGACCAATCCGTACAGACGCAGAAGCGTTTCATTGCCGATGCCGCGCACCAGATGAAGACGCCGCTGGCGGGGCTGCGCATGCAGGCCGAACTGGCGCAGCGCGAGCAGTCGCCCGAGGAATTGCGGCGGTCGCTGGCGCAGATCGCCGGCAGCTCCGAGCGGACGGCGCACCTGGTGACGCAGCTGCTGTCGCTGGCGCGCATGGAGAACCTGGCGGGCGCGGGCGGCATGGCGCCGCTGGACCTGGCGGCGCTGGCCCGCGACGTGGTCAAGGACTGGCTGCCGCAGGCCTGGGCGCGCAACATCGACCTGGGGCTGGAAGCCGACGATCATCCCGTCATGATCACGGGCAACCGCCTGATGCTGACCGAAATGCTCAACAACCTCGTGGACAACGCCATCCGCTACTCGCCGGCGGGCGGGCACGCCACGGTGCGCGTGCGCAGCGACGCATTCGAGCCGTTTGCCTACCTGGACGTGGAGGACACGGGGCCCGGCATCGCGCCGTCGGAACGTGAACGCGTAATGGAGCGCTTCTACCGCGTGCTGGGCACCAACACCGAGGGCAGCGGCCTGGGGCTGGCCATCGTGCGCGAGATCGTGCAGCAGCATGGCGGCGAGGTGACCATCGACGACAACGTCTACCAGGCGTCGCCACGGCTGGCCGGGGCGCGCCTGCGCATCACCCTGCGCCGCACCGCACCGGAAGAGAACCCGGCATGACAAGAAAAACGCCGCCCCGCGACCGCATGACGCCGCTCGAACGGCGTTTCTGGCACCACAACGTGCGATGGATCCTGGCGCTGCTGGCCGCCTGGTTTGCGGTGACGTTCGGGGTGAGCTGGTTTGCGCGCGACTTGCGCTTCGACTTCATGGGCTGGCCCTTTTCGTTCTGGATGGCCGCGCAGGGATCGTTGATTCTTTATGTGCTGATGGCCGCGCTGTATGCCTGGCGCATGAACCGCGCCGACGACGAGATGCACGCCCGCGAGAACGAACTGGCTGGCGATCTGGCCGGCCCTGGCGTCGGTATCGAGGCCCACCCGGCACCGCCCGCCCAACCTGACAGCCCCAGCGCCGCCCCCATCGCGACACCATCTAGGGTTTCCTCCTGGTCAGCCTGTATTGCTGCGGCGCAAGAACCACCTTCGGCGCGGCTGCAGGCGGCGAGCGACCTGGACGCCTCGCACTGCAGCACGTCCGCCGCCTGGAAAGTGCCCTGTTCGCCTAGCGTATACCCCGACCGATTCAGCGCCGTTTGCCCTGAATCTGTCAGAACGCAGTAAGTTTCGCCTCCCACAATCGTTGCAACCTTGCCGCAATGGGCCGGTACGTGCACACGTACACGAACCCGACGACGAGGACCCCTTGAAGATTTTCGACGGAAGAACGGAAACGGAGGAGACAACACATGGCAAACGCGCAAAACGTGGGGGCCGTACCTGCGGCCCACAATGCGCCGATGACGAAGGAAGAGAAAAAGGTCATCCTGGCCTCTTCCCTGGGCACGGTGTTCGAGTGGTACGACTTTTACCTGTACGGTTCGCTGGCGGCGGTCATCGCCAAGCAGTTCTTTGCCGGCCTGGACCCGACGTCGGCATTCATCTTCGCGCTGCTGGCGTTCGCGGCAGGCTTCATCGTGCGCCCGTTCGGCGCGCTGGTGTTCGGCCGCCTGGGCGACATGATCGGCCGCAAGTACACCTTCCTGGTGACCATCCTGATCATGGGCTTCTCGACGTTCATCGTCGGCCTGCTGCCCGGATACGCCACCATCGGCTGGGCTGCCCCGATCATCCTGATCCTGCTGCGCATGCTGCAGGGCCTGGCACTGGGCGGCGAGTACGGCGGTGCTGCCACCTACGTGGCCGAGCACGCGCCGCACGGCAAGCGCGGCGCCTACACGGCATGGATCCAGACCACGGCCACGCTGGGCCTGTTTCTGTCGCTGATCGTGATCCTGCTGGTGCGTGAAGCCACGGGCACGAACTTCGAGGTCTGGGGCTGGCGCATCCCGTTCCTGGTCTCGATCCTGCTGCTGGCCATGTCGGTGTACATCCGCCTGTCGATGAGCGAGTCGCCGGCCTTCCAGAAGATGAAAGCCGAGGGCAAGACTTCGAAGGCACCGCTGACCGAAGCCTTCGGCCAATGGCGCAACCTGAAGATCGTGATCCTGGCGCTGGTGGGCCTGACCGCCGGCCAGGCCGTGGTCTGGTACACGGGCCAGTTCTACTCGCTGTTCTTCCTGACGCAGGTGCTGAAGGTGGATGCCAAGACGGCCAACCTGCTGATCGCCGGCGCACTGGTGATCGGCACGCCGTTCTTCATCTTCTTCGGCTCGCTGTCGGACAAGATCGGCCGCAAGTGGATCATCATGCTGGGCTGCGCCCTGGCCGTGCTGACCTACTTCCCGCTGTTCAAGGCACTGACCCACTACGCCAACCCGGCGCTGGAGCGTGCCCAGCAGTCGGCCCAGATCGTGGTCACCGCCGACCCGGCCACCTGCTCGTTCCAGGGCAGCCCGATCGCCCGCGAGATCGACTTCCGCAGTTCGTGCGACATCGTCAAGCGTACGCTGGCCCAGGCATCGGCCAGCTATGAAGTGGTGAACGCACCGGCCGGCACCGTGGCTTCGGTGAAGATCGGCGACAAGGAGATCAAGGCGTTCGACGCCACCGTGGGCAAGGGCGCATTCGACGACGCCAGCAAGAAGCAGATCGCCGACTTCAAGAAGGCGGTCAGCACGGAAATGACGTCGCACGGCTACCCGACCAAGGCGGACCCGGCCCAGATGAACACGATCATGGTGCTGGTGATCCTGGTCATCCTGGTGATCTACGTGACGATGGTGTACGGCCCGATTGCGGCCATGCTGGTGGAAATGTTCCCGACCCGCATCCGCTACTCGTCGATGTCGCTGCCGTACCACATCGGCAACGGCTGGTTCGGCGGCCTGCTGCCGACCATCTCGTTCGCGCTGGTGGCCCAGAACGGCAACATCTACTACGGCCTCTGGTACCCGATCATCATCGCGGCCATGACCTTCGTGCTGGGCGCGCTGTTCATCCGCGAGACCAAGGACGTGGACATCTACGCCAACGACTGAAACCAGCAAGGCAGTCCAGGCATTCGCCGGAGGGATACGACCGGTAACCCTCGCTCAGGATGGCTGGCCTACCGGCCAGCCGCTCCTTCCAGGCAGACCTTCGGGTCTGCCATTTTTTGGGCAGGCGCGAAAGATTGCAGAAAGTTGTCACAAAGGTGTTGACAGGCCAGAAACCGAAGGTATAATTTCGATCTTCGTTGGCGAATTAGCTCAGTCGGTTAGAGCGACGGAATCATAATCCGCAGGTCCGGGGTTCGAATCCCTGATTCGCCACCATCTATTTGAAAAGCCGCAATCCTTCACGGGATTGCGGCTTTTTGCTTTGGGCTTCCGCTTTGGGGGCTTTGGGCTTGAGCTTTGGGGCGCCGTTGGCTGGCGCCCCCTCGCTCTCAAACCAGCGCCATCAATTCCGCCAGTTTCGGGCTCTGCGCCGCCAGCATGCGCTGCTCGGCCAGCACGCCCTGCAGGATGTCGTGGGTCGTGTCCGGATTCGCCAGCACCACGCGGAACACGGCAATCGCCCTGCCACCCCAATGCGACGACGTCAGCTGCGTGCGCGACACGAACGACCGGCCGGCGTCGCGCTGCATTTCCTGGATGCTGATGGTCAGCGCGTCCAGCGCCTGCTGGATCTGCTCGCGCTGCGCCGCCGGGGTCGATGTCGATACCAGCGCCGCGCGCACGGCTTCGGGCACGTAGCGGTAGGTCAGGATGCACAGCTGCGGGCGGCTATCGAGTTCGAAGTCGGGCTGCTGCTCGATCAGCGCGGCAAAGTACTTGGCGTTGTCGATGCCCGTGTCGATCAGCCTGGCCAGTCCCTTGCGTCCCAGCAGGTGCAGGTTGGCGTAGAGCATCACGGCCGCCGCGCCGCGCGAGCCTTCGAGCGTGTGGCGGCCCAGGTCCACCGAGCCCTTGCGCACGATGTAGTTGGCATGCTGGACGATCTCCTGCGTCCACGACGGATCGCGGAACAGCACCATGCCGGCACCCATCGGCACATAGAACTGCTTGTGGGCGTCGATCACCACGGAATCGGCGCGCTCGATGCCGGCAAAGCGGCCGCGCTCGCGCTCGGACAGCAAGGTGGCACCGCCCCAGGCCGCATCGACATGGAAATGGCATCCGGCTTCCTGCGCCACATCGGCCATCGCGTCCAGTGGGTCGACCGCGCCGGTCTCGGTGGAGCCCGCAATGCCGACGATGGCCATCGGCCGGATGTTGCGCGCCTTCAGGGCGTCGAGCGTTTCGCGCAGCTTGTCGATCCGCATGCGGCCATCGCTGTCGACAGCCACCGGCACGAGGTTGTCGCGGCCGATGCCCAGCACGTCGGCGGCCTTTCGCAGCGAGTAGTGGCCCCGCTCGGACACCACGATTGCCAGCCCGTCATACCCGTAGTGGCGCAGCGCCGCCATCAGGCCCGCGCTGTGGATGCCCGGAAACCCGTCGCGCGCGCGCAGCACGTTGTTGCGGCTGGCCCAGAGCGCCGCCAGGTTTGCCGTGGTGCCGCCCGCGCAGAAAGCGCCAAGCGAGTGCTCGGGGTTGTGCAGCCACTGCCGATAAAAGCCCGCATCGCGCGCAAAGACCAGCTTGTGCAGCATGCCGATGACCTGGCGCTCCAGCCCCGTCAGCGCGCCCGACGTTTCGAGCTTGACCACGTTCTGGTTCAGCGCCGCCACGATCTTGGCCAGCGACGGCATGAACGATGGCAGCGACGACGTCATATGGCCGACGAAGGTCGGCGACGCCACGGGCATCACGTGGCGGAACACGTCGTGCAGCAGATGGTCGGCATGCGCCTGCGGCGCGGTCGGGTCCTCTGGCAGGTCTACCGAGGTGAACTGCGCCTCGCGCGTGGCGCAGGCGCCCACCGGATCGAAATCCGCGCTGGCAAAGAAGTCGGCGGGATGATCGGCGATACGCCGTTCCAGGTCTTCGAACGCGCCACGGTCCGCGTCGAACCAGTGCAGCGGACAATCGTCGTCCAGTGGGTGGTCGTGCGAGTTGTCTGACGTCTCCGTCTTTGGCGCGTTCATTTGCAAAGCCCAGTCAATACCGTGCCGCGCCAGATGCGGCGCGGTTTGGCTGGGATTATGCCGGATAAGGCCGGCGTCAGTGCACCAGCGGCCGCGCAGCCTAGAAAGCGGCGGCGTCGTTTCGCCTGATACGCGGCTTCGCCACGCGGGGAACCGGCTCCCCTTCCACCGGCAGCAGCCGGTGCACGCGCGCGAACTCCGCCAGGTCGATCAGCGAGCCAAGACCCAGCTTGTCCATGATGCTGGCCTTGTGCGAGCTGACCGTCTTGTTGCTGATCTCCAGCACATCCGAAATCGCCTTGTTGGAATGCCCGACCGCCAGCAGCCGCAGCACGGTCAGTTCCCGGCGGCTCAGCAGGGTCTTCGGATCGGCGGGATTGGCGGCGGCGCGGCGGAACGTCGGCAGTGCGTTCAGCGGAAACGCGGCGTAGCCATTCATCAGCGCGCGCACGGCATCGGCCAGGCCGTCCAGCCCTGCGCCCTTGTCGATGTAGCCGTGGGCGCCGCCCAGCAATGCGCGCTCCGCCGCCCGACGCTGCGCCGACAGCACCAGCACGCACGTGACCGGCCAGGTCGACACCACTTCCTCCAGCACGGCGTCGCCGGGCAGGTCGTCCAGTTGCAGATCCATGACGACCAGATCGGCCGGGCGGTCCCGCAACGCGAGCAGCCCTCCGGCCCCGCCGGGCGCCGCGCGGACTTCGTCGAAGCCGGAGGCATTCTCCAGGATATTGCACACCGTCTTGCGGACGGTGCTATGCGGATCGATAACGATTGCGTTTGGCATGCCAGGTCTCCGTGAACACGAACAGCGGGCAGCTTAGGCTGTCCGACGCCTTGCCAGCGGCGGAACGGGCTGAAAATGCGCGTTGAAATTTCCGGGTTTTCGTACGGAAATTTCAGACGTTGCGCGGTTGCGTCCGATGCTTCGTACAAATGCGTGCCGCGCCGCGACGATCAACCATTTCGACACGCAGATGACAATCGTGAAATCCTTAAATATTCACCGTCGATTTGATCTACGTTACGGTGTGAGGATTCTCCGCATGACATGATGACCACGTCGCGCCCGTCGCGCTCGCAGTTTTCCAACCAAGGAGATAGCGCCATGCCCCCGATGTCCAATATCGTGCTCGCCACCGACGGTTCCGCCTTCAGCGACGCCGCCGCGCGCTTTCTGGCCGATGGCAAGCTGCTGCAGGCCGGATTCACGGTACACGTGGTACACGTATCGCCCGACGTCACGGGCCAGGTGCGCGCGTTCGTCAGCAAGGAAACCATCGACGCGTGGCACAACGAGGCCAGCGACAAGGCCATGACTTCGGTCTGCGCCATCCTGGAAGGTGCGCAAATCCCCGTCGAGCGCCATGCGCTGCATGGCTATCCGCCCGAGAAGATCCTGGCCTATGCGAAATCGGTGAATGCCGCCGCCATCGTCATGGGGACGCACGGGCGCGGATCGTTTTTCGACGCGGTGCTGGGTTCGGTGGCCGGCCGCGTGCTGGCACAGGCCGACTGTCCGGTGGTGATGGTGAAGGCTGAGGAAAGGTCCAGGCCGCAGGGCTGACGTATCGGGCCCGGCCTGGCGAAGGTGGATGAATCAAGCCGTCCAGAGCGGCGGTTCGTCCATCAGCGCGATCTGTTCGCGCAGCTCCAGGATGCGATCCTGCCAGTAGCGCGCCGTGCCGAACCACGGGAACGCGGCCGGGAACGCGGGATCGCGCCAGCGGCTGGCCAGCCAGGCGCTGTAGTGCAGCAGCCGCAGCGTACGCAGCGCTTCCACCAGCCATAACTCGCGCGTATCGAATTCGGCAAAGTCCTCGTAGCCGGCCACGATGTCGGCCAGCTGGTCCTGCATCGCCGCACGATCACCTTCCAGCAGCATCCAGAGATCCTGCACGGCCGGTCCCATCCGGCTGTCGTCGAAGTCGACGAAATGCGGGCCCGGCGCGCCACGTCCGCGCGCGTCGGCTTCATCGATCCACAACACATTGCCGCGATGGCAGTCCCCATGCAGGCGCAGCAGGCGCACATCGCCCGCCCGCTCGTAGCAGCGGCGCACGGCATCGAGCGCCAGATCCACGGCGGCGCGCCAGGGGCCAGCAGATCGGCCGGAATGCAGTCGTGGGCAATGAGATAGTCGCGCGACGCGACACCGAAGGTCTCGATGTCGAGCGCCGGCCGTGCCCGGTACGGCGCGGCAGCCCCGCAGGCGTGGATGCGGCCGATGAAACGGCCCAGCCACGTGCGGATGGTGGCCTGGTCCAGCGCCGGCTCGCGGCCGCCGCAGCGCGGGAACACGGCAAAGCGGAAGCCCGCGTGCGAAAGCAGCGTGCTGGCCGGAGCTTCCTCCATGCGCAGCGGCAGCGCCGGCACGGCCGGGATCTCGGCGTCGGCCAGTTGCTGGACGAACGCATGTTCCTCGAGGATCGCCGCGTCGCTCCACCGGCCCGGCCGATAGAACTTGACGATCACGGGAGAGGCATCCTCGATGCCCACCTGCCAGACGCGGTTCTCGTAGCTGTTCAGGGCCAGCAGACGGCCATCCGGATAGAAACCCGCCCCTCCAGCGCATCGAGGATGCACTCGGGCGTCAGTCCCGCGTAGGGGACGTCGTCGTCTGACGGCGAACTATCCGGGTGGGTCATGAGGCGCGGTCCGGTCAGGGAGCCGGCTTGCGGCTGCCACCGAGCAGTGCGGCCTGCGGTGCCGGGCGGCGATTGCGGGCCGGCGCTGCAGCGGCGGCATCCTGTGCGGGACGCGGCTGCTGCGGGCGAGCCTGCTGCTGGCGCGGCTGCTGGGCACGTGCCTGCTGCGGACGCTGGCCTGCCGGCTTGGCGGCGCCAGTACCTGCTCCATTGCCTGCGCCGTTGCCGTTGCCCTTGCCGCCGCCGTTGCCTTGGCGGCCATCGCCACGCGCAGGCTGCGCGCCCTGCGCGGGACGCGGCTGGCGCGGCTGGCTCGGCTGGCCCGCCGATTCCTGGCGCTGGCCTTGCGGAGCGCGCGGCGCACGGCGTTCGCCGCCGTTGGCATTGCCACCGCCGTTGCCGCCGTTGCCGCCATTGCCGCCATTGCCGCGCGGCTGGCCGCCACGGCCCTGCTGCGGGCCGCCACGTTGCTGGCGGCCCTTCTGGATCGGCTCGGCCGCGATGCTCGGGTCCACTTCAAACCCGGGCAGCGTCACCTGTTCGATCTGGCGCTTGATCAGCCGCTCGATATCGCGCAGCAGGCCGTGCTCGTCGACGCAGACCAGCGAGATCGCCTCGCCTTCGGCGCCCGCGCGACCTGTGCGGCCGATACGGTGCACGTAGTCCTCGGGCACGTTGGGCAGGTCGAAGTTCACCACGTGCGGCAGCTGATCGATATCGATGCCGCGTGCGGCGATGTCGGTGGCCACCAGCAGGCGCAGCGTGCCGGCCTTGAATTCGGTCAGCGCGCGCGTGCGGGCCGACTGGCTCTTGTTGCCGTGGATGGCCAGCGCGGACAGTCCGTCCTTGGTCAGCTGTTCCGCCAGGCGGTTCGCGCCATGCTTGGTCCGCGTGAACACCAGCACCTGGTGCCAGTCGTGCTGGCGTACCAGATGGGCCAGCAGTTCGCGCTTGCGTTCGCGGTCGACGGGGAACACGCGCTGCGCCACGGTTTCGGCCGTGGTGTTGCGGCGGGCCACCTCGATCGAGGCCGGGTTGTTCAGCAGGCGGTCGGCCAGCCCGCGGATATCGTCCGAGAACGTGGCCGAGAACAGCAGGTTCTGCCGCTTGGCCGGCAGCACGTTCAGGATCTTTCGGATGTCGTGGATGAAACCCATGTCGAGCATGCGGTCGGCTTCGTCGAGCACCAGCAGTTCCACGTGCGACAGGTCGATGGTGCGCTGCGACACGTGATCGAGCAGCCGGCCGGGTGTGGCCACCACGATGTCCACGCCCCGCTTGAGCGCTTCGATCTGCGGATTGATGCCGACGCCGCCGAACATCACCATCGAGCGCAGCTTCAGGTACTTGCCGTAGTTGCGCACGCTTTCCTCGACCTGGGCGGCCAGTTCGCGTGTGGGGGTCAGCACCAGGGCGCGTACCTGCGGACGGCCGCCGCGCGGGGCCGGGTTGCGGGCGGCCGAATCGGCCAGCAGCTGCAGCATCGGCAGCGTGAAGCCGGCGGTCTTGCCAGTGCCGGTCTGGGCACCGGCGAGAAGGTCGCCACCTTTCAGAATTGCGGGAATGGCTTGCGCCTGAATCGGGGTCGGCGTGGTGTAGCCCTGTTCGGCCACGGCACGCACCAGCTTGTCGGACAAGCCGAGATCGGAAAAAGACATGAAAGACGCTTCGGCTGCCCGTTGCGCAGCAGATGTGCGCCAATCGTGGGGCAGCTCGGGTAGAGAACCGTACCTGAGGCTCAGGGCCGGCGGGATGGGTCGATTGCCCCCGTTCCCGGGCTGGAAAGGCCCGTAGTGTACCAGTCTGTGGAAACCGGCGTGCCGCTCGTCGACGCCAGGTGGCGCTGCGCTATCATGACGGCCACCCGGTGCCGGCGCGCCCCAGCCCCTCTCATCGCCCCTTCCCCCATCGCCATGCGGTTCCGTTTCGTCGAAGACCAGGAAGTCACGCTCTTTGCGGCCATCCCCGTCGGCCTGCTGGCGGGCATCGTGACCACGCTGTTCAAGGAAGCGCTGGAGGCCAGCGGCCTGGTGATGTTCGGCAAGGACGCCGATATCGTGCTGATCTTCGCGGGCCTGGCCCTGGCCTGGCGGGTCGTGATCCCGGTGGTGGGCGGCGCCCTGGCCGGCGCGCTGCTGGTGGCGGCGCAGCGCTATGCCCGCACCGAAACCCTGCCCAGCGAATACATGGAAGCCGTGGCGCGCGGCACGGGCCGGCTGCCGATCAGGATCACGCTGCTGCGCGCGCTGTCGTCGTTCTGCTCGATCGTCTCGGGCAGCTCGGTCGGCAAGGAAGGCGCGATGATCCAGCTGGCCGCGCTGACCGGGTCGATCTTCCCGTCCGGGCGCGCGGACCAGGCCACGGGCGACAGCAACATGCGCCGCATGCTGACCGCCTGCGGCGCGGCGGCCGGCCTGGCCACCGCGTATCACACCCCCCTGTCGGCCGCGGTCTTCGTCGCCGAAGTGGTATTTGGCGCACTGGCCGTGCAGCGGCTGATGCCGCTGCTGCTGGCGTCGGTGGCCGGCACCATGGTCAGCCAGTGGCACGGCGGGCTGGAACCGCTTTATACCGGCCTGCATATCGGCCCCGACCTGCTGCAGCAGCCCCATCTGCTGCTGGCCGCCGCCGGTATCGGCCTGATCGCCGGGGTGTCCGGCGCGATCTTCATGCGCGCCAACACGCTGGCCCGCAACGGGTTCCTGCACGTGCCGGGCGGCCCGGTGGCACGGCTGGCGCTGGGCGGCCTGCTGGTGGGGCTGCTGGCCATGGTGGTGCCCGAAGTGGTCGGCAACGGCTACTACACGATCCAGACCATCCTGCGCAACGAACCGCTTTCGGTGGCGGTCTGGGGCGTGCTGCTGGCCAAGCTGCTGGCCACCGTGGTCAGCATGGGCTCGGGCGCCGTGGGCGGCGTGTTCACGCCGTCGATGTTCGTGGGCGCGGCGCTGGGCCAGCTGGTGGCGCTGGGCATTCCGGGCGGCACGTCCACGCCGGTACTGCCGCTGGTGGGCATGACGGCCTTCCTGGCGGCCACCAGCCAGGCGCCGCTGATGTCGATCCTGATGGTCTTCGAAATGACGCTGGCGCCCACGCTGCTGCTGCCGCTGATGATCGGCGCGGTGGCGGCGTACTACACGGCGGCGCGCTGCCAGACGCTGTCGCTGTATAGCGTGGTGGTAGAGCGCGCGCAGGCGTCGGCGGCCGTGGAGCGCGCCCGCGGCCTGCGCCTGGCCGGCCTGTGCGAGCCCACCAGCACCGTGATCGACCCCACCGCCACCGTGGCGCAGGCCGCCGACAAGTTCGCCGAAACCGGCACGCGCTACCTGTATCTGGTGGATGCGGCCGGCAAGCTGCTGGGGGCCATCTCTATCCATGCCGTCCAGCGTGCACAGCGCGAGGCCCCCGACGCCACGCTGCTGTCACTGGGGGACCTGGCCTTCCCGTCCCTGACCCCGATTCCCGGCTGCGCGACGCGCTGGCGATCTTTTCCGAGCATGGCATCAACCGCATCCCGCTGGTGCGCGACGCCGCCGGCCGCGAACTGATGGGCACCGTCTCCAAGCAGCGCGTGCTGCAAGAGGCGTCCTGCCTGTTCTGAGGCGAGTACGCCACAATCGACGTCCGCACGGTTTCCCCACCCACGACGCAAACGGGTAAAATCGCGGGTTACCCTGCCTGCGCGATGGCTGCAAGCGTGATGGCGTCCGGCGCCGGCGGTATTCCAAGAACGATCGCTGTATTTCTTGTCGGGAGCCTTCAATGCTGAAGCTGTTGTCGCGTTCGTCGCACCTTGCGTGCGCCGCAGTGCTGCTGTTGTCCGCCGCCCCGGTCATGGCGCAGACCGCCCAGGCCACCGGCCAGGTCACCACCCAGGTTTCCACCGTGGCAATGGCCGGCACGCCGGTGCGCGTGATTCCGGATGATGCCCAGATGGCGCGCCTGGAACTGGCGCGGCCGTCTGCCAGCGAGCCGCTGCAGGCCAAGCTCGACGGCAAGGTGCACGGCGTGGCCCCCGGGCTGCGGATCTTCAGCACGGACACCATGCTGATGAACCCGAACGTGGTGGCCGGCAAGAAGCTCAACGTGCGATACAAGCTCGACCTCTATGGCCAGCTGCTGACCGCGTGGGTATTGACCGACGCGGAAGTGAAGGCCTGGAAGGCCGCGCACTGACCCATTTTTCTGCAACAACCTGTTGTGCCCTGATGCCCCAGGTAAACCACTGAGACCGGCACCATGAAGAAGGTATTTGTCAAAACGTACGGCTGCCAGATGAACGAGTACGACTCGGACAAGATGGTGGACGTGCTGAACGCCACGCAGGGCATGGAGCCCACGGACAACGTCGAGGATGCCGACGTGATCCTGTTCAACACCTGCTCGATCCGCGAGAAGGCCCAGGAGAAGGTGTTCTCCGAACTGGGCCGGATGAAGGCGCTCAAGGCCGCCAAGCCCGGCCTGGTGATCGGCGTGGGCGGCTGCGTGGCCAGCCAGGAAGGCGCGGCCATCGTGTCGCGCGCGCCGTACGTCGACGTCGTGTTCGGCCCGCAGACGCTGCACCGCCTGCCCGACCTGATCAACCGCCGCCAGTCCACCGGACTGTCGCAGGTCGACATCTCGTTCCCGGAAATCGAAAAGTTCGACCACCTGCCGCCGGCACGCGTGGAAGGCCCCAGCGCCTTTGTGTCGATCATGGAAGGCTGCTCGAAGTACTGCAGCTACTGCGTGGTGCCCTACACGCGCGGCGAGGAAGTGTCGCGTCCGTTCGAGGACGTGCTGGCCGAAGTGGCCGGCCTGGCGGACCAGGGCGTGCGCGAAGTGACGCTGCTGGGCCAGAACGTGAATGCGTACCGCGGCACGATGGGCGGCACCAGCGAGATCGCCGACTTTGCGCTGCTGATCGAGTACGTGGCCGAGATTCCCGGCATCGAACGCATCCGCTACACCACCAGCCATCCGAAGGAATTTACCTCGCGCCTGGTGGAACTGTACGAACGCTGTGACAAACTCGTAAATCACCTACACCTGCCCGTGCAGCATGCGTCGGACCGCGTGCTGATGGGGATGAAGCGCGGCTACAGCGTGCTGGAGTACAAGAGCATCATCCGCCGCCTGCGCACGATCCGGCCGGACATGTCGATGTCGTCGGATTTCATCATCGGCTTCCCCGGCGAGACCGATGCCGATTTCGACAAGCTGATGGCCATGGTCCACGAGATCGGCTACGACACGTCGTTCTCGTTCATCTTCAGCCCGCGCCCCGGCACCCCGGCCGCGAACCTGCACGATGACACGCCGCATGAGGTGAAGCTGCGCCGCCTGCAGATCCTGCAGGCCGCAATTGAAGAAAATGTGGTGCGGATCAGCCAGGGCATGGTGGGCACCGTCCAGCGCATTTTGGTGGAAGGGCCGGCCCGCAAGGACCCGACCGAACTGCACGGCCGCACCGAGAACAACCGGGTGGTCAACTTCGCGCTGCCGGGCATCCCCAGGCCCAGCGTGACCGCATGGTCGGCCAGATGGTCGACGTGAACATCACGCAGGCGTTCCCGCACTCGCTGCGCGGCGAAATCGTCGTGCGCCAATAAGCCTCCATGAAAATTCCGACAGCAGAATTTGTCGCACCGAAGGACGACAACACCCGCCTGCAGAACCTGTGCGGGCCGCTGGATGAAAACCTGCGCCAGATCGAACAGGCGCTGGACGTGACGATCCAGCGTCGCGGCCACCGGATGACGGTGCGCGGCGAGCGCGCGCAGGATGCGGCGCTGGCGCTGGAGCGCTTCTACAACAACGCCAAGGTCACGCTGTCGATCGACGACGTGCAGTTGGGCCTGGTGGAATCGCGCCAGATCGCCGCGCATGGCGCCTACCTGCCCGGCAATGACGACAGCGGCACGGCGCCGGACCTGGACGACGAATCGCCGGTGCTGCACACGCGCCGCGCCGGGCTGCAGGGCCGCACGGCCATGCAGCGCGAATACCTGCGCCATATCCTGTCGCACGACCTGACGCTCGGCATCGGCCCGGCCGGCACCGGCAAGACCTACCTGGCCGTGGCCTGCGCGGTCGACGCGCTGGAGCGCGACGCGGTCAAGCGCATCGTGCTGACGCGCCCGGCCGTGGAAGCCGGCGAGCGGCTCGGCTTCCTGCCCGGCGACCTGGCCCAGAAGGTGGATCCGTACCTGCGTCCGCTGTACGACGCGCTGTACGACCTGCTCGGCTTCGACCGCACGCAGAAGATGTTCGAGCGCCAGATGATCGAGATCGCGCCGCTGGCCTACATGCGCGGCCGCACGCTGAACCACGCCTTCATCATCCTGGACGAAGCTCAGAACACCACGCCGGAGCAGATGAAGATGTTCCTGACGCGGATCGGCTTCGGCTCCAAGGCCGTAATCACCGGCGACACCACCCAGATCGACCTGCCGCGCGGCCAGAAGAGCGGCCTGGTGGAGGCGCAGCACGTGCTGCGCGAGGTGCGCGGCGTCGCTTTCACCCGCTTTTCCAGCATCGACGTGGTGCGCCATCCGCTGGTGGCACGCATCGTCGATGCCTATGACGAATATCACGCCCAGCACAAGGACGCCTGATCTTGACCAAGAAGTCTCCCGCCACCCAGTCGCCCGACGCCACGCGCGTTGTCCTGTTCGACGCCGACGGGCGCGCCCGCAAGGCGTCGGCCCACGCGCTGCGCATCCAGCTGGCCGACGGCCGCAGCCTGACGCTGGACCTGTCTCAGGCCAACGACGGCGTGGTGGCGCTGCTGGCCGAACACACCGACACCCGCCAGCAGGCCGGCCTGCTGGTGCGCCCCGACAACGGCGACGCCCTGTCGGTGGCCGTGACCGCCACCCCGATCGTGACCACCACGGGCACGCCGGCCGAGCCGGCCGAGGTCGAACTCGACATCCAGTTTGGTGATGGCACCCGCAAGCGCGCGGGCGTGCCGACGCGCAAGCAGATCGAAAAGTGCGTCAGGTCGGCCCTGTATGACGATGCCGCGCTGACGATCCGCTTCGTGGACGAGGAAGAAGGCCGCACGCTGA
The DNA here is from genome assembly GCF_018729255.1 of Cupriavidus sp. EM10. Taxonomy (NCBI): domain Bacteria; kingdom Pseudomonadati; phylum Pseudomonadota; class Betaproteobacteria; order Burkholderiales; family Burkholderiaceae; genus Cupriavidus; species Cupriavidus sp. EM10. The sequence continues at coordinate 500,670 of NZ_CP076060.1, read as the reverse complement.
ACCGCACGTACCGGGGCAAGGACTACGCGACCAATGTCCTGACATTTGCCTATGCCGAAAGCGCCGACGACCCGGTCTCGGGCGACATCGTGCTGTGCTGCCCGGTGGTCGAAGCCGAGGCGAAGCAGCAGAAGAAACCGCTGGAAGCACATTACGCGCACCTGATCGTCCACGGCGTGCTGCATGCGCAAGGCTACGAGCACGAGGACGACACCGAGGCCGAGGAAATGGAGGCCATCGAGACAGAAACGCTGCAGGCGCTGGGTTTCAGCGATCCGTACCTGCCAGTGCGCGAATAATCACAAAAACGCACAAGAGGCTGATACCCGTGACGCCGGCGCCATTGCAATCCGGCCGTCACGGGGCCGCAAGCCTTTTAGTGTATGCTTCAGACGATCTCCACCACGCGCTAGCCGCGACATGAACGACCCCTATCCCAGTTCGAAGCCTGCCAGCTACAGGCAGCAGGATCGGCCCCGATCCCTACTCGAACGCCTTTCGGATTTCATTTCTCCCGAGCCGGACACCCGCGCCGAACTGCTGGAAGTGCTGCAGGACGCGCACGAGCGCAACCTGATCGACGCCGATTCGCTCTCGATGATCGAGGGCGTGTTCCAGGTGTCGGAGCTCACGGCGCGCGACATCATGGTGCCCCGCGCCCAGATGGATGCAGTCAACATCGCGGATACGCCAGAAGCGTTCATCCCCTACATGCAGCAGACGGCGCACTCGCGCTTTCCGGTGTACGAGGGCAACCGCGACAACATCATCGGCATCCTGCTGGCCAAGGACCTGCTGCGCTACTACACCGACGAGAATTTCGACCTGCGCGAGACCCTGCGCCCGGCCGTGTTCATTCCGGAGTCGAAGCGGCTGAACATCCTTTTGCGCGAATTCCGGATCAATCGCAACCATATTGCGATAGTTGTCGACGAGTACGGCGGCGTGGCCGGGCTGGTCACGATCGAGGACGTGCTGGAACAGATCGTTGGCGATATCGAGGACGAGTTCGACCTGGACGAGGACCAGGACATGATCCTGCCGACCACGGACGGTGCCTGGCGCGTGCGCGGCCTGACCGAGATCGAGCAGTTCAACGAGGCGTTCGGCACGGCATTCCCTAACGATGATGTCGACACGGTCGGCGGCCTGCTGACCAACCACGTGGGCCATGTTCCGCATCGCGGCGAGGTCATTACCTTGCCCCCGATCCGTTTCGAAGTGCTGCGCGCCGACGCGCGCCAGGTGCATCTGCTGCAGGTACACCGCGAGGCTCCGGTCGAGACCAACGGCGTGGCCGACGCATGAAGCGCGCCGGCACGCCCGACGCCGTGGGTACCCGCCGCGCCGATCCGTCGATCGGCTCCGGACCATCCTCCTCCCCCGCTTCCACACCGGCAGGCGCCGCAGGCATGGCATCGCGCCAGACCGTGCTGTTCCGGCTGCTGATCGCCACCGCGCTGGGCGTGGCCCATACGCAGGCGTTTGCGCCGCATGACTGGTGGTGGCTGCAGATCCTGTCGCTGGCGGGGCTGGTGGCGCTGGTGGCCGATGCCGGCCGCCCGCGTGCGGCGGCGGCCACGGCCTACGCATTCGGCATGGGCTGGTTCCTGTCGGGCATCTGGTGGCTCTATATCAGCATGCACGTCTACGGCGAGATGCCGGCGTGGATGGCGGCGCTGGCCGTGGTGCTGTTTGGCGCCTACCTGTCGCTGTGGCCCGCGCTTGCGGCCGGCGCATGGCACTGGCTGACCGCGCGCGGCCGAGGCGGCATCCTGGCCGCGCTGGCGTTCGGCGCGGCCTGGGCGCTGTCGGAATGGCTGCGCGGCGTGGTGTTCACGGGCTTTCCGTGGCTGGGCAGCGGCTATCCGCATACCGATGGCCCGCTGTCGGGCTTCGCGCCGCTGTTCGGCGTCTACGGCATCACGTTCCTGGCGGCAGCATCGGCGGCCTTGCTGGTGGTGGCCGTGCGCGCCGCGCTGCGCCGCACCGAGCCGGGCGCCACGCGCATCGCGGCCGGGTCGATTGGGCTGGTGGCCGCGACCCTGGGCGTTGGCCTGGCGCTGGCGCCGGTGGCGTACACGGCCCCGATCGGCAAGCCGGTCAGCGTGCGGCTGCTGCAGGGCAACGTGGCGCAGGACATCAAGTTCGAGCCGGTGGGCATCCAGCGTTCGCTGGAGCTATACCGCGACATGATTACCGCGGCGCCGGCAGACCTCGTCGTGACGCCAGAAACCGCGTTCCCGGTGATCCTGCAGGACCTGCCGCTGGATATCGCCAAGGATGTGCGCACCTATATGGAGAAGACCGGCACGACGGTCGTCTTTGGTGCGGCGGGCGCCGATTCGCCGGTGGACTTCACCAACAGCGTGTTTGCCATCGGGCCGGAGCTGGAAGCGCTCTACCGCTACAACAAGCACCACCTGGTGCCGTTTGGCGAATTCATCCCGTTCGGCTTCCACTGGTTCGTCAACATGATGAAGATGCCGCTGGGCGACTTCCGGCGCGGCACGCTGGACCAGCCGGCCGTGCCGGTGCGGGGCATCCATGTGGCGCCCAATATCTGTTACGAGGATCTGTTCGGCGAGGAAATCGCCGCCACGCTGCGTCAGCAGGCCACGCCCGCCAACCTGCTGGCCAACGTCACCAACCTGGCATGGTTCGGCGACACCATCGCGCTGGACCAGCATCTGCAGATTTCGCGCATGCGGGCGCTGGAAATGCGCCGGCCGATGCTGCGCGCGACCAATACCGGCATGACGGCCGTGGTCCGCCCGGACGGCACCGTGCAGGCGAAGCTGCCGACGTTCGAAGTGGGTACGCTGACGGCCGACGTGCAGGGCATGCAGGGCCTGACGCCGTATATCCGCTGGGGCAACGTGCCGGCGCTGGCCGGCAGTGTGCTCGTGTTGTTGCTGGCGCTGCGGGCGCGGCGCCGGGCGCTGGATTAACCGACCAGCGACGACGCCATCGAGACGGCGGCGGCGGCCACCATCACGGCGATGGCGACGATATAAGGCTTGCGAGACAGCAGCGACATGACCAATCCCCTTAAGTTGTTGTTTCGAGTCCGCATCGCTTGATCGGCTGCCCGGGCTCGAAGCTGGCGCTTCGCCCGTGGCAGGCCGACGATCCGGCCCGGCGGCCATCTGGTTTGTGATTCGGTGACCGCGTGCTCTAACTGTATACAAAAACAGTATCGGCACCTATCGGACACTTCTGAAACCCATGTCAGGATTTACCCGACCCGTTGCGCCGGCCCGACAGCTGCGGCATGCACGATTCGTGCCCTGCGACACCGTTTCCTGCCGGTTCCCGGCTGAGGCAGGCCAAAAACCCGATAGAATCCAAGGTTTGGCAATCCTCGCGTGAGATGGTTCGCGCACTTGCCCGCCAGCTTTTCATTTCGTCTCCCTATGCTGACCTTCCAACAAATGATTCTCACCCTGCAGGCCTACTGGGACCGGCAGGGCTGCGCGTTGCTGCAACCGATCGATCTGGAGGTCGGCGCCGGTACGTCGCATGTGCACACGTTCCTGCGCGCGATCGGGCCGGAGCCCTGGCGCGCCGCCTACGTGCAGCCGTCGCGCCGGCCCAAGGACGGCCGCTACGGCGAGAATCCGAACCGCCTGCAGCACTACTACCAGTACCAGGTGGTGCTCAAGCCGGCGCCGGAGAACATCCTGGAGCTGTACCTGGGTTCGCTGGAGGCGCTGGGCCTGGACCTGAAGCAGAACGACATCCGCTTCGTCGAGGACGACTGGGAAAATCCGACGCTGGGCGCCTGGGGCCTGGGCTGGGAAGTCTGGCTCAACGGCATGGAAGTGACGCAGTTCACGTACTTCCAGCAGGTGGGCGGCATCGACTGCAAGCCGATCACGGGCGAAATCACCTACGGCATCGAACGCCTGGCCATGTACCTGCAGAAGGTGGAAAACGTCTACGACCTGGTCTGGACAGAGTGGGAAGAGAACGGCGTGACGCGCCGCCTGACCTACGGCGACGTGTACCACCAGAACGAGGTGGAGCAGTCCACCTACAACTTCGAGCACAGCAACACCGAAATCCTGTTCCGCCACTTCGCCGAGCACGAGGGCGAAGCCCGCCGCCTGATGGGCGATGCCGGCGAGAAGAACGAGGACGGCACGCCGAAGCTGACCAACACCCGCCTGGCGTTGCCGGCGTACGAACAGGTGCTGAAAGCGGCACATACGTTCAACCTGCTCGATGCACGCGGCGCCATCTCGGTGACCGAGCGCGCCGCCTACATCGGCCGCATCCGCAATCTTTCGCGCATGGTGGCGCAGGCCTACTACGATTCGCGCGAGGCGCTGGGCTTCCCGATGTGCAACAACGGGGCGCGCGCATGACGGCCCGCTTGCGCGGCGCGCTGGCACTGATGGCATTTGCCGTGCCGGTTGCGCTGTCGCCTGTCGGCAGCGCATTTGCCGCCGCGCGGACCTCGCCCGCGCCGACGCCGCAGGCCCTGTACCTGCCGGCCGACCTGGCCAATATCTGCGAAGCCGACAGCCAGGCGCTGCAGCAGGCCATCACGCGGCACTGGCGGCCGTCGCTGACGTCGATCGACCAGTGGACGCAGCTGGTGCGCTCGTTCTCGTGCGACCTGTCCGGGTCGCGCGACCTGGGCTGGCACCGCGTGCCGCTGCGCGCCTATGAAAGCGCCATTCGCTACCCGCTGCAGTGGGTGGACTGGGAAGATAACGCCGGCCGCTCGCGCCGCACGGTGCGAACCTACTATTCCGCCGCGCAACTGCCCCCGAAGATCGATTTCTGGGTGGGGGGGCGCATCGACGAGATCCGCTACGACCGCCGGTCGCATCGCATCGACGCGCGCTTTCCGGCCGCCGGCACTCGCGGCGCTTCCGGCGTGGCCGTGCAATGCGCCTACACCACGCTGCAATTCCGCCAGCAGAACGGCCTGTGGCTGCTGTCTGGCGTGGAACCCAATCTCGCGCCGCGCTGCTGATGCGCGCGCCCATACCTGTTGGATAGATTCATGTCGCAACCCATGACCGATTCGCTGCTGATCGAACTGTTCACCGAAGAACTGCCGCCGAAGGCGCTGGCCCGCCTGGGCGATGCCTTCGCACAGGGCCTGTTCGACGGCCTCGGCGCACGCGATCTGCTCGAAGCCGGCGCCGCCGTGACGCCGTTTGCCACGCCGCGCCGCCTGGCCGCCCTGGTGACCGGCGTGCGCCGCACCGCGCCGGACCGAGAACAGCGCGAAAAGGTGCTGCCGCTGACCGTGGCACTGGACGCCAACGGCGCCCCGACCGCCCCGCTGGCCAAGAAGCTGGCCGCCCTGGCCAAGTCCGTGGGTGTGGCCGAGATCGACTGGCAGACGCTGGAGCGCGCGTCGGACGGCAAGGCCGATGCGTTCTTCTACCGCTACACGGCCAAGGGCGCCGCGCTGGCCGACGGCCTGCAGGCCGCGCTGGACGACACCCTCGGCAAGCTGCCGATCCCGAAGCTGATGAGCTACCAGCGTCCGGACGGCTCCACGGTGCATTTCGTGCGCCCCGCGCACAGCCTGATCGCGCTGTACGGCGCGGAAATCGTGCCGGTGTCTGTGCTAGGCCTGCAAGCCAGCAACGTCACGCAGGGTCACCGTTTCCTGTCGCAGGGCACCATCGAGATCCCGCACGCCGCCGAGTACGCGGGCCTGCTGGAATCACGCGGCCGCGTGATCGCCGGCTACCGCGACCGCCGCGAGCGCATCCGCACCGCGCTGCTCAAGGAAGCCGGCGCCGACCAGGTGATCATGCCCGAGTCGCTGCTGGACGAAGTCAACTCGCTGGTCGAATGGCCGGTGGTCTACCCGTGCCACTTCGAGGAAGCCTTCCTGGCCGTGCCGCAGGAATGCCTGATCCTGACGATGCAGACCAACCAGAAGTACTTTGCGCTGACCGACGCCGCCGGCCACCTGCGCAACCGCTTCCTGATCGTCTCGAACCTGGCCACGGACACGCCGCAGTCGATCATCACCGGCAACGAGCGTGTGGTGCGCCCGCGCCTGGCCGACGCCAAGTTCTTCTTCGACCAGGACCGCAAGAAGACGCTGGCGTCGCGCGTGCCGCTGCTGGGCAACGTGGTCTACCACAACAAGATCGGCAGCCAGTTGGACCGCGTGCAGCGCCTGCAGCAGATCGCCGGCCATATCGCCGACGCGATGAACGCTGCCGGCGCGCCGGTCGACAAGGCCGCCGCCATGCGCGGCGCCGAGCTGGCCAAGGCCGACCTGCTGACCGACATGGTGGGCGAATTCCCCGAGCTGCAGGGCACCATGGGCACTTACTATGCGCGCCATGACGACGAGTCCGAGGACGTGGCCCTGGCCTGCTCCGAGCACTACCGCCCGCGCTTTGCCGGCGATGCGCTGCCGGCAGGCAACGTCAGTGCCGCCGTGGCGCTGGCCGACAAGCTGGAAACGCTGGTGGGCATCTGGGGCATCGGCCTGCAGCCCACGGGCGAGAAGGACCCGTTCGCGCTGCGCCGCCATGCGCTGGGCATCCTGCGCATGCTGATCGAGAAGCCGCTGGCGGTGTCAATCGACACGCTGCTGGCCCTGACCGAGCAGGCGTTCGCCGGCATTGCCGCCGTGAAGCTGGCCCGCGCGGCAATTTCCGACTTCCTGTTCGACCGCGTGCGCGGCTACCTGAAGGACAAGGGCTACACCACCAACGAGGTGGAAGCCGTGGTGAGCCTGCGCCCGCAGAGCCTGCACGACATCCTGGCCCGCATGGAAGCGGTGCGCACGTTTGCCGCGCTGCCCGAGGCCGAGGCCCTGGCCGCCGCCAACAAGCGCATCACGAACATCCTGAAGAAGACCGACGAGGCGATTGGCACCGTCGACCAGGCGCTGTTCCAGGAAGCGGCCGAAGGTGCGCTGTTCGAGGCCATCGAGCGCGTGCGCCCGGGCGTGGAAGCCGCCTTCGCGGGTGGCGATTTCACCGCCGCGCTGCGCGACCTGGCCCAGCTGCGCGAGGCCGTGGACCGCTTCTTCAACGACGTGATGGTGATGGCCGAGGACGCGAAGCTGCGCGCCAACCGCCTGGCGCTGCTGGCCACGCTGCACGGCCTGGCCAATCGCGTGGCAGACATTTCGAAGCTGGCCGCCTAAGCTGTCTTCAAGCCGCCCCGGAGCCACCATGCCACAGTCCCCGCCCAAGTTCGTGATCCTCGACCGCGATGGCGTGGTCAACCTGGACAGCGACCAGTTCATCAAGACCCCCGACGAATGGGTGCCGATCGCCGGCAGCCTCGAGGCCATCGCCATGCTGAACCAGGCTGGCTACCGCGTCGTCATTGCCAGCAACCAGTCGGGCATCGGCCGGGGGCTGTTCGAGATGAGCGCGCTCAACGCGATGCACGAGAAGATGTACAAGGCGCTGGCCGCGCTGGGCGGCCGCGTGGAGGCCGTGTTCTTCTGCCCGCATACGGCCGCCGACAACTGCGACTGCCGCAAGCCGAAGTCGGGCCTGTACGAGCAGATTGGCGAGCGCTTTGGCGTGGAACTGCGCAACGTGCCCACGGTGGGCGATTCGCTGCGCGACCTCGAAGCCGGCGTGGCCGTGGGCTGCGTGCCGCACCTGGTGCGCACCGGCAAGGGCCTGCGCACGCTGGACAAGGGCGGCCTGCCCGCCGGCACGCGCGTGCATGACGACCTGGCCGCGTTCGCCCGCTGGCTGGTCACCGAAGGGGCGCACAAGACCCCTGCCCCGACCGCCCACGCGGCGCAGCCCGCCCCGTGAGGCGCCGCCGCCCCTGAATCCGCCCCCATCGATGACCTTTATCCGCTCCCTGCTGTTCGCGCTGTACCTGTTGGTACTGACCCCGCCCTACGCGTGCATGTGTTTCGTCGTCTTCCCGTTCATGAATGCGGAGAACCGCTTCCGCTTCGTGCGTGGCTGGCCGCGCCTGGTGATCTGGGCCGCGCGCCTGATCTGTGGCATCCAGTACCGCATCGAGGGCATGGACAAGATGCTGGCGATGCTGGACAAGCCCGTGGTGCTGCTGTCCAAGCACCAGTCGGCCTGGGAAACCGTGGCCTATGTGGCGCTGATGCCCAAGCCGCTGTGCTTCGTGTTCAAGCGTGAACTGCTGTTCGTGCCGTTCTTCGGCTGGGCGCTGGGCATGCTGAAGATGGTCCACATCAACCGCAAGGACGGCACGCGGGCATTTGCCTCGGCGGCGAAGCAGGGCCGCGAACGGCTCAACGAAGGCGCCTGGATCATCATGTTTCCCGAGGGCACGCGTACCCCGTCCGGCAAGGAAAATCCGCGCTACAAGAGCGGCGGCGCGCGCCTGGCCGTGGAGACCGGTGCCTGGGTGTTCCCGATGGCGGTCAACTCGGGCCGCGTCTGGCCGCGCAATTCGTTCATGAAGTATCCGGGCATGATCACGATCTCGATTGGCGACGCGATTCCGTCGGCCAACAAGACCGCCGACGTGCTGAACCAGGAAGTGGAAACGTGGATCGAGGCCGAAATGCGCCGCATCGATCCGGACAGCTACCGCCGCGCCAGGCGCCAGGCCACCGCATGAAGTTGCTGCGCCCCACCGCCGACCCCAACGCACAGCTGGAACTGCCGCTGGCCGAGGCCATGCCGCCCGTCCAGCCCGCGCAGCAGAACCTGCTGGCGCCGGCGCCGGACGCGCTGGCCGGGCCAGGAGCCGGGCGCGCAGGCGAACTTGCTGGCGACCTTGCTGGCGACCTTGCGGGCAAACGAAGCGGCGACGCCTGGCCGCCGGTGCTGCCGAACGGCCGCGTGCTGCAGGTGGGCGAGCGGACGCTGCACTACGCCCTCAAGCGCTCGTCGCGCCGGACCATCGGCTTCACGGTCGATGACCGCGGGCTGTCTATCACGGCGCCGCGCTGGGTAACGCTGGTCGACATCGAATCGGCCATCCTGGAAAAGCAGCGCTGGATCTTCGCCAAGCTGGGCGAATGGCGTCACCGGGAGTCGCGCCGCGTGCTGCCCACGGTGCAGTGGCGCGACGGCGCCGAGCTGCCGTTCCTGGGCAAGCCGATCACGCTGCGGCTGGAATCGCCGGCCGGCGTGCTGTGTTTCGATGCCGATACGCGCGTGCTGCACCTGGCCCTGCCCGCGCACGCCGAAGAGCAGCAGATCAAGGATCGCGTGCAAGGCTGGCTGCAGAACCAGGCCCGCCGGCTGCTGGCCGAGCGGCTGGACGTCTATGCGTCCAAGCTTGGCGTGCGCCATACCGGCTTCGCGCTGACGTCGGCGGCCACGCGCTGGGGCAGTTGCACCGCCGATGGCAAGATCCGGCTCAACTGGCGCCTGATGCACTTCCCGCTGTCGATGATCGACTACGTGGCCGCGCACGAGCTGGCGCACCTGAAGGAAATGAACCACAGCCCGCGTTTCTGGGAGACCGTGGAATCGATCTTCCCCGAGTTCCGCGACGCCCGCGCCCGGCTGCGCGCGCATCCTCCCGAACTGCTGCCGACGTTTTGATGGCTGACGAGAGCCAGCGCTCATCGGACCGGTTCACCAGGCATAGCGCGCGCCCAGGCGCAGCGCGTATTGCCGGTAGCCCTGGCCACCCCACTGCCCGCCGACATTGCCCCAGCTGCTCCAGCCGCGCGCCAGCCGGGCGCCGATCCCCAGCTTGAGCTCGTAGCGGTCGCGTGGAAACAGCTGGCCGAGCACCGTATCGCTGAATCCCACCGATGTGCTGGCCTGGTCGTGCCACCAGTTCAGCGTGGCGTAGGGCTGCAGCTTTCCACCCTCCTCCCGTTCCAGCGTCTGAAAGACCCGTACGCCGAGCCGCGTCACCACGCCCTTGGTGTCGCCGCCGTTGATCTGCGTCCCACCCGGTTCGGTCACGCTGACGCCGCGATGCCGCAGCCATACCACCTGCGCCTGCGGCTCGACGCGCCACGACGTCTGCGCCAGCGGCAGGGCCCATCCCCCTTCCACTGACACGTTCCACGCCTGGCTGTGATAGCCGACCCTGGGCAGCTGGTCGCCGCGCACGTTGCTGTCGAACCAGGTGTACTGAAACCAGCTGTCGACATAGGGCCCAAGGTCGGAAGCCGCGTGGCCGAACCACGTGGCGTACATGCCCGCGCCATAGCCGTTGACTTCGCCGCGCGCCCGGGCCTGGTTGCCGGCGGCCAGGCCATCGGTGCGCACATTGCCGTAGCCGAACATGGCGCCCAGGTGGAGCCGGTCGGCCGTGCCGAACAGCGATCCGCGCACCAGGTCGCCGCCGCCATGCAGGATCACCGTATCGGCACGCGCGCTGTAGTCGTTGCCACGGCTGCCGCTTTCCGCGGTCTTGCCCACCAGCCGCAGCCATCCGGCCGGCGCGGACGAGAACGACAGCTCGCCCATGCGGTCGTGCAGGCTGTGCAGGAACAGGCTGGCCGCCGCGTGCTCGTTGGCGATGTAGGCGGGCACTTCGGGCCGATAGGTGGGTCGGGGCGGCGACGGGGGCGCGGGCGGGGCGGGTGGATCGGGCGGGTTGGGTGGATCGGGCGGCGGGGGCGGATCCGGCATCCTTTGCGAGCGCAGGTACCAGTTGCCGTCGTCGGGATCCGCCAGGCCACCCCGGAACAGGCGGTATTCGTAGGGCCCGGCCACCGCGCGGCCTGCCAGCACGAACGTCCCGGCGGGCACGCTGCCACCGTTGATAGCCTCGATCACGCGGATGCCTTCCTGGGTCAGCGCGCCCTTGCCGCCCGCGTTGACGATGCGCAGGCTGGTGGCGCCGGTGGCGCTGCCGCCATCGATCACAAGCCGATCCGACGGCGAGCCATCGCCGCCTAATGCCGACGTCAGGAGCATCGTGCCGGCCGTGCTGGCATAGCGGTTCAGGGTCAGCGTGTGAAAGGTGCCATCGGTTGGGGCGGCAAATGCAACGGTACTGTCACGGTTGTCCAGCGTCGTCAGGTTGGAATTGCCGGTGATGCGCCACAGCGACTGGTCGCGCAAGGTCAGATGGGCCTGGTGCGCCGGCGCGCCGGCTTCGGCCCGGACCTCGGCGGCGCCCTCCAGCGTCGAGCGGACGGCGGTCACGGTCAGCAGCACTGTCTTGTCCATGGCGTCGATGCCGAGCCATCGCCGATTGCCGACCACCCGGCTGTCAGCGATCAGGATATCGTTCGTGCCCCCCAACGCGACAATCGCCGCACCGCCGCTGCTCGACAACGTGCTCGCAGCGATCCCGGCGGACTGGGTCGTGCTATCGGATGCACCGGACATCGACAGCGCGCTGGCGTCCAGCCCGGTCGTCGACACGCTGCCGTTGCGAAACGTCAGCGAAGCGCCATCCACGAGCTGCAGCCCATGGGCGCCAGGGCCGGTCGTCACCACGCTCGTGCCGGTGGCCGTCACCAAAGCGTCCTCGCCTTCGGCGAGCAGGCCGAAGGCCCTTCGCCCTTCGGTGCGCACGTCGACGTTGCGCAGCGCCAGGGTCCCGCCCGCGACGGCGGCCGCGCCGGGCGACGCCATGCCCGTGGTGGTGATCGACGCCCGCCCGGCCTGGCCGTCGATCTCGATGGAAGAATTGCCGGAAAGCTGCGCAGCGCCGGGAGCCGTTTCGCCCGTCGTAAGGATCGTACTTCGGCCAAACAGCGCCACCGATCCCCCTGCCACAGCCACGCCAGCGGCATCGGCGCCATGCGTCGTGATCGCCGAATCCTGCAACTGGATGATGCCGCCGTAGTCGGCGAATACGGCATGGCCGCGTTCGCCCGAGGTGATGATCGTCGCCTGGCCGGAAATGGTCGCGGCGCCGAACGCGTGGACGCCATTCGAATGGGCGCCGAGCATCGTCATCGTGCTGCCCGGCGCAGTGAAGCGGATTGCGCCCCCGTCGTGGACATAGGCGCCGCTGGCTTCATCGCCCCCTGACGACAGCGTGACCGGCCCCATGACGGTGATGGTCCCGTTGTTGGTGGCTTGCAGCAACGCCTCGCCGTTCCTGTCGCCGTTGTCGAACGTACCGCCCGCGATGGTCGCGTCGCAACCATTGGCGGTATAGGACGTGGCCCCGGCGGCAGGTGGCACGCAATCCGCCGCCCGGGCGGCCGGGCTGGCGACCGCGGCGACTGACGCCGATGCCGCGGCAGCGGCCAACCACCGCCCCAACACATGGCAGGTACTGATCCGGTGGCATCGCGCCATGCAGTTTCCCCTTCGTCAGAGAAAGCCTTTCGCGCGACCCTCGGCGCAGCCGCGCCGATTGCGAATCGGCGTAAGCGGTGTTTCGAGGTTCAGATACGTGCCCTGAAATCTAGCAACTGGCCGCCCGCAGCGCACGGCCCGCCCGATATGAAATTTATCGACGGATGACTTCACCGGCTGCCTCACCCCAACGGGGATTGGCGCTTGCCAGGCGCAATCGGGCCGGGAGGACTAAAATGACGGCCTCTGTTGTCTCAACAACCCAAAGAAGGTCCCCCCATGCGACTCCTCCACACCATGCTGCGCGTTGGCGACTACCAGCGCTCGATCGACTTCTACACGCGCGTGCTGGGCATGCAACTGCTGCGCGAGAGCGACAATCCCGAGTACAAGTACCGCCTGGCCTTTGTCGGCTACGGCCCCGAGAGCGAGACCGCGGTGCTGGAACTGACCTACAACTACGGCGTGGACAGCTACGACCTGGGCAGCGCCTACGGTCATATCGCGCTGGAAACGCCGAACGCCGCCGAGGCCTGCGACCGCATCCGCGCGGCCGGCGGCAAGGTCACGCGCGAGGCCGGCCCGGTCAAGGGCGGCACCACGGTGATCGCCTTCGTGGAAGATCCCGACGGCTACAAGATCGAACTGATCGAACGCAACTCCACCCGCGACGCCGCCCGTCCGTAAGCGACGCGGCAATGACCACGCAAACAATAACAAGGCGCCCGCTGGACAGCACGGCCATCGGACTGATGGTGCTGCTGTGCGCCGCATGGGGACTCCAGCAGGTAATCATCAAGGTCACCGCGCCGTTGATGGGCGCCGTGCTGCAGGCCGGCGTGCGCTCCGCCGTCGCGGCGCTGCTCGTCTACGCCTTCGCGGCATGGCGCGGCACGCCGCTGTGGCAGCGCGACGGCACGCTGCCTGCGGGCCTGGTGGCCGGGCTGCTGTTCGGCGCCGAGTTCTTCTGCATCTTTGTCGGACTGGGCCACACCACGGCATCGCGCATGGCGGTGTTCCTCTACACGGCGCCGATCTTCACGGCACTGGGCCTGCACCTGTTCGTCCCGGGCGAACACCTGCAGCGCGGCCAGTGGATCGGCGTGCTGCTGGCGTTCCTGGGCATGGTGCTGGCCTTCGCCGACGGCATCGTCTCGTCATCGTCCCAGGACAGCACGCTGCTGGGCGATGCGCTGGGCGTGGTGGCCGGCGCGTTGTGGGCGGCCACCACCATCGTCGTGCGCGGCAGCAAGCTGTCGCACGCGCCGGCCAGCAAGACGCTGCTGTACCAGCTGGCCGTCTCGGCGGTGCTGCTGCTGGCAATGGCGCTGATGGCCGGCCAGGTGCATCGCGTGGAAGTCACCGGATTCGTGATCGCCAGCCTGTTCTACCAGTCCGTGCTGATCGCGTTTGCCAGCTACCTGATCTGGTTCTGGCTGCTGCGTCAGTATCTGGCATCTCGCCTGTCGGTGTTTTCGTTCCTGACCCCGCTGTTCGGGGTGGCCTTCGGCGTGCTGCTGATGCACGACCAGGTCGGCATGCGCTTTGCCCTGGCGGCGGTGATGGTGCTGGGGGAATCGTGCTGGTGAACCGGAAGACCTGAGCGGCCTTCGGCGACCGTCCCTCCCGGCGGGCGGGAGGGACGCGTGGGGCTATGAAACGCTTACTTCGGGAACGAGAACATGCCCACCGCGCTGCGCACTTCGTCCAGCGTCTGCTGGGTCAGTTCGCGGGCGGTTTCTGTGCCCTTCCTGAGGATGTCGAACACATAGCCCGGATCCTGCGCCAGTTGCTCGCGGCGCTCGCGGATCGGGCGCAGCATTTCCTGCAGGATGCCTTCCACACGGCGCTTGAGCACCATGTCGCCCAGGCCGCCGCGCTGGTAGTGGTCCTTCAGCGCCTGCACTTCTTCCACGTTCGGATCGAATGCATCCAGGTACGTGAACACGACGTTGCCTTCCACCTGACCCGGATCGGACACCTTCAGGTGATTCGGGTCGGTGTACATCTTGTGCACGGCCTCGCGGATCTGGTCCGGCGATGCGCCAAGCGGAATCGCGTTGCCCTGCGACTTGCTCATCTTGGCCTTGCCGTCGACGCCAGGCAGGCGGCCGTGCTTGGGGATCAGCGCGGCGGCTTCCGGCAGGACGTCGCGGCCAACCTGATGGTTGATGCGGCGCACGATCTCGTTGGTCTGCTCGATCAGCGGCGCCTGGTCCTCGCCCACCGGCACCAGCACGGCCTTGAAACCGGTGATGTCGGCGGCCTGCGAGGCCGGGTAGCACAGGAAGCCGGCCGGGATATCACGGCCAAAGCCGCGCGCCACGATTTCTTCCTTGATCGTCGGATTGCGCTCCAGGCGCGATACCGTGACGAAGTTCAGGTACATCAGCGTCAGCTCGGCCAGCGCCGGCAGGTGCGACTGCACCGTGATCGTGGTCTTGGCCGGGTCGATGCCCACGGCCAGATAGTCCAGCGCCACCTCCAGCACGTTGCGGCGGACCTTGTCCGGGTCATGTGCGTTGTCGGTCATGGCCTGGGTATCGGCCAGCAGCACGTACTGCTTGTGCGTTTCCTGCAGGGCCACGCGGCTTTGCAGCGAGCCGACGTAGTGGCCCAGGTGCAGCGGGCCGGTGGGACGGTCGCCAGTCAGGATGACGGGACGCGGATCGGTCTTGGTCTGTTCGGTCATGAGCGTCGCGATTGCTTCAGGATGTTCGGGTGGTTCAGCGGGAAATTCGGCGGGAAATTCTGAATCGGTATCGTGGTCGATGGCCGCGGCTTCGGCACGCTGTCAGGCCGCACCACGCGCCGGCGGCACGGCGCTGCTGCCGACGATGCGGGCCAGCTCGACATATTCGGCCACCGGCACTTCCTCGGCGCGGCGGCCCAGGTCGAAGCGGAGCGCCTCGAAATCCACCTGGTCGCGCAGGAACGACAGCGTGTTGCGCAGTACCTTGCGGCGCTGCGAAAACGCGGCCGTCACCACATCGCCGAGCACGTTCGGGTCGCACGCGGGATACGGCGAGCGCAGCGTACCGTCCTCGGCACGCGGCCAGGGAATCATGCGGACCACGGCCGAATCGACCTTGGGCGGCGGGTTGAACGATGCCGGCGGCACGTCGAGCACGTGTTCCATGTGATAGCGCACCTGCAGCATGATCGACAACCGGCCAAACGCCTTGCTGCCCGGCTCGGCCACCATGCGCTCCACCACTTCCTTCTGCAGCATGAAGTGCTGGTCGCGCACGTCGTCGGCGAAATCCATCAGGTGGAACAGCAGCGGGCTCGAGATGTTGTACGGCAGGTTGCCCACGATGCGCAGCGCGCGGCCGGCCTCCTTGAGCTTGCCGAAGTCGAACGCCAGCGCGTCGCCGGCATGCACGGTCAGGCGGTCGTTGTAACGGTTGCGCAGGCGCTCCACGAGATCGCGGTCGAGCTCCACGACCTGCATGCTGGGGAGGCGTTCGAGCAGCGGGTTGGTCAGCGCACCCAGGCCCGGTCCGATCTCGACGACGACGTCGTCCGGCTGCGGGTCGATCGCGTTGACGATGCCGTAGATGATGCCGTCATCGACCAGGAAATTCTGGCCGAATCGTTTGCGGGCCACATGGCCCTGATGCACGTTTGGACGCATAAGTCAGTGCCGGCCGTTGGCGGACGCGCCGTTGCCGTGGCGTCCGCTGGCGTGGCCGGCCATGGTAATGGCACACCGGATGGCCTCGATCATGCTGCCGTGCTCGGCCCGGCCGGTGCCGGCCAGGTCGAGCGCGGTGCCATGATCCACCGATGTGCGGATAAAGGGCAGGCCCAGCGTGATATTCACGCCGTGGCCGAAGGTGCCGTACTTGAGCGGCGCCAGGCCCTGGTCATGGTACATCGCCAGCACGCAGTCGGCGTCGCGCAGGTGGCGCGGCTGGAACAGCGTGTCGGCGGGATAGGGGCCGCGCGCATCGATATCGGCATCGCGGGCCAGGGCCAGCGCCGGCGCGATGACGTCGATTTCCTCGTGACCCATGTGCCCCGATTCCCCCGCATGCGGGTTGAGGCCAGTCACGAGGATCCGCGGGCGGGCGATGCCGAAGTGGCGCCGCAGGTCGTGGTCGACGATCTTCAGCGTTTCCTGCAGCATCGGTACCGTCAGCGCGTCGGGCACGGCGCGCAACGGCAGGTGGGTGGTGGCCAGCGCCACGCGCAGCATGGCATTGTCATGCGCGGGCTGCGGGCCGGCCAGCATCATCACCACGCGCGGCACGGCGGCGCGTTCGGCCAGGTATTCGGTATGCCCCGTGAACGGCACGCCCGCGTCGTTGATCGTGCTTTTCTGCACCGGCGCGGTAACCATGGCGGCAAAGCGCCCGGCCTGCAGGCCGTCGATGGCGACGTCGAGCAGCGCCAGGACATGGCGGCCGTTGCGGGCATCGAGGTGGCCGGGCTCGCAGGCCACGCCCAGCGCGACATCCTCGACCACCACATCGCCATCGGCCAGCCGCCGCTGCCACGCATGCACCACGCCCAGCGCCTGGGCACGCGCCGCCAGCAGGCGCGCGTCGCCGATCACATGGAACCGGTACGCGCCATGGCCCATGCCGTTGGCCGCGCCGCCAAGCTGCAGCAAGGCGCCGATCGTGATGTCGGGACCGATGCCGGCAGGCTCTCCGGTGGTAATGGCAAGCGCCAGGGGCGCGGGTGCAGGGTCGGGCATGGCAGGTATGGCGCGCGTCAGCGCTGCCGGTTGATCCGGTATTCGACGTACGCCGCGCTGCGCAGTTGGCGCACCCAGTCATCATAGGCGGCGCGCAGCTTCTGTTCCCGCACTTCCTGGCGGGCAAAGTCGCGCTGCTTCTCGGCGGAGACCTCGGTCTCGCGACGGTTTCCACCTGGATCAGGTGGACGCCGAACTGCGTGACCACGGGGTCCGAGATTTCACCCGGACGCAGGCGATTCATGGCCTGCTCGAACTCGGGCACCAGTTCACCCGGCGACACCCAGCCCAGCTCGCCGCCCTGCTGCGCGGAGCCGTCCTGCGAGTAGCGGCGCGCCGCATCGGCGAAGTCGGTGCCGTGCGTCAGGCGGTCGCGCAGCGTCGTCATCTGGCGCTTCGCTTCGGACTCCGGCATGTTCGGGCCCGTGCGGATCAGGATGTGGCGCACCTGGGTCTGCGTGATGTGGTCGGACCCGGCCTGCTGCGCCGGCGCGGCCGTGCGCTTGGCAGCCAGCTTGAGCACGTGGAAGCCGTTGGCCGATTCCACCACATCCGGCACCACCTTGCCAGGCTGCAGGTCGACCACGGCATTGGCGAACAGCGCCGGCAGGCGTCCGATTTCGCGGAAGCCCATCGCGCCGCCTTGCGACGCTTCGGGCGCGTCCGAATTGGCCTTCGCCAGCTCGGCGAAGTCGGCCCCGCCCTGGGCCTGCTTGAGCAGGCCTTCGGCCTTGGCCTTGAGCTGCGCCTTCTGGGCTTCGGACGCGTCCTCGGGCACGCGCACCAGGATCTGCTGCACGTTGTACTCGGCCGGGCCCACGGCAGCGGGCTTGCCGCTGCGCGCCGCCAGGAAGTTGTCGATCTCGCCATCATAGACCTGCACCTTCGAGTCGACCTCGCGCTCGCGCAGGCGGATCACCTGCACCTGCTTGCGCAGCTCGTCGCGGTATTTGGTCCAGGTCATGCCGCTGGCTTCCACGCGGCTGCGCAGGTCCGTGGCGGACATCTTGTTCTGCTGGGCGACCGATTCGATTGCACGATCCACTTCCTGGTCGGTCACCTTGATGCCGGCGTCCTGGGCGGCCTGCGTCTGCACGCGCTCCATCACCAGCCGTTCCAGCACTTCGCCGAGCAGGTCCGGGCGTTCCGGGATCGGCCGGTTCGCGGCACGCAGCTGGTTCTCGATCTCGTCGGCCCGGTCAAGCAGCTCGCGACGCGTGATCACGCTGTTGTTGACGATGGCAACCACTTCGTCCACCAGCTGCGAGCGCTTCTGCGCCGGCTGCGGAATGCCCATCTGCGGCTGGGTGGGCGCCACCGTGCTGGTCTGGCCACCCTGCTGCGGCACGAAGATGCCCTGGGTTCGCGCGCCCGGGGCGCGCAACTGCGCGGCGGCTGGCGCGGCCAGCGTGACGAGCACCGCGGAGAGCAGCAGCTGCTGCCAGGGTTCAGGCGGGACATAACCGAAAAGGCTTGACGTTTCATCTTGGTCCGTCATTCATAGTGATCGTACGGGGACGTGGGCACCGGTCGCGCGGTCACGGGCTCGTAGCCCGGCACGTTCAGGCGCAGCATGTCCAGCGGATTGGAACCGACCTTCGACAATCCGCGGAATTCCACCTGCAGGAAGACCCGGCCGGTGTACCCATTCGTGGTGTTGCGGAAACGTTGGTACACGAAGCGGCCCACCCAGCAGTCGGCCGTGTATTCGAAGCCCGCCAGCGCATCCACCAGCTGGCTGGCCGACTGGTCATACGCCACGCGGCCAATGCCGTAGACGCGCTGCGTGATCGGCCACTGGCCCGAAACCTCGAACTGGTCGATCGCGGTATTGTCCGTCACCGACGTCGGCCGCCGGTAACGATAGCCCACGTTCAGCAGCTTGCGCGACTCCGGGCGCCACTGGAAAGCCACGTTCGAGTAGTTGACGCGGTTCTGGTCCGGATTCCACTGGATGCCCGCGTCAAGATAGTAGCCGCGGAACAGCTGGATCGTCGTCGCCGCCAGCAGGTCCGAGTAGGTCGGCTTGGTGTCGTTCAGCGTGCCGCCAATCTGCACGCGCTGGCCGGTGAAGTCGATCCGCTGCGCAATCGTGCCGCGGAACCGCTCGACGCCGGTCTCGGATTCGATAAGCCGGGTGGTCAGGCCTGCGGTCAGCTTGTTGTTGTCGGCGATCCGGTCGTTACCGCTGAACGGATTCTCGGTGAAGATCTGGCCGTAGCTGAAGTCCGATTGCACCGTGTCGAACAGCGGAAACTGGCTCTGGTCGCGGAACGGCGTGTAGACGTAGAACAGGCGCGGCTCCAGCGTCTGCGTGTAGTTCACGCCGAACAGCCGGCTGAGCCCCGGCGCGTCGCGTTCGAACGTCATGCCCGAATCGACGCTGACCGTCGGGATCGACCGGCTCAGCGTGTTGGGTGCGCCGGTCGTGTTCGTACCCGCATCCATGTTGTACTGCGCCGCGTTGAAGATCACCTTTGGCGTCACATACCAGCCCGGACGGATGATCGGATAGCTGATCGACGGGTTGAAGTAGGCGCGGCTGCCTTCAGGCTGCTGGAATCCGGTGGACGTCAGCGGAATCTTGAAGCGCGTGTAGTCGGTGTCCAACGCGATATCGAATCCGCCAAGATCGTAGCGCGTATAGCGGGCATTGATCTGCGGTTCGCGTTCGTACGATGGCTCGCTAGGGCGCAACGTCTGGAATTTTGTACCCGTGCCAGGAACGACCAGTTTTGCCAGTTATACGCCACGCCGCCTTCCTGCGTGTACTGACGCAGCGTGGACTGCGACACGCTCCGCGTCAGATCGTCCGGATACTGGTCGTCGGACACCTTGCTGACGTTCGCATACGCCGTCATGCCCTGGATGATCCGCTGGCTGTGCTGGATCGAGTAAGCCCAACGGTCGCGGCCTGCCTTCTTGTCGTCCGGCAGGAATTCGGCACGAATCCGGCCGGTGTAGCCATCGCCCAGGTAGCGGAAGTCGCCGCCCAGCTGCACCCCGCGCGACGACAGGATACGCGGATAAACGGTCAGGTCGCGGTTCGGCGCCAGGTTGAAGTAGTACGGGACCGTGAGGTCCGCGCCGGACTTCGAGCTATAGCCGAACAGCGGCGGCAGCACGCCGCTGCGGCGGTCGTTGTTCAGCGGGAACGAGAATGCCGGTGCGGCAGCGACAGGCACGCCGAAGAAGTTCAGCACCCCGCCATAGGCCACACCCACTTCGCGGTCGTTGTCGATGTCCAGCTTGCGCGCGCTGAAATACCAGTCGGCGTTGTCAGGCGAGCAGGTCGTGTAGGTCGCCTTCTTGAGCGTGCTGCGGTCCGGATCCAGAAAATCGATCCGCTCGGCACTGCCCGACCCGCCGGTCTGGTTGAAATAGTAGTCCGGCGACAGCATGTAGCCTTCGTTGGCCTGCACGCGCAGCTTTGCCTCGGGGCCAACCGCCAGCGTGCCGCTCTTGGACAGGCGCACGTTGCCCGTGGCGTGGGCTTCGTCGGTGTCCTGGTCGTAGGTCAGCTTGTCGCCCTTGACCACGCCGCCGTCGCGGCGCAGCTCGGCGTTGCCTTCGAGTTCGACGCCCTTGTCGTTGTAGCCGGTCATCCGGTCGCCCGACACGTAGGCCGGCGCATTCGGATTGGAGGGTGTCGACCCGGGTGTCACCCCAGCGAATTGCTGCCCGGATTGGCCGGCTGGCGCGGCGGCTCGGCCAGGCGAGGCACCAGCTCGCCCGCCTCGGGCGGCGGCGGCTCGGGTTCGGCCGCCTGCGTCACGGCCGGCTCGACCATGTCAAGGTTCGGAATGGCGGAAGCGGCGCCGTACTGCGCATGTGCGTTGACCGAAAGGCCGGCCATGGCCAGCACGAGCGGTCGCAGGGCGCTGGCGGGCACGCGGACGCGCCGGGGCTTGCCCTGGCGCGCAGGCGGTCGGGTGGCCGGATGATGCGGTTGTCGTTGTTCGGTCATGCAAACGGTTATCGGTCGGCTCGGCGGCGGGCGCTGCGCGGGGCTTCGCAATGCGGCTTCCCGCGCCCCCAGCCCAATGCCGGAGCGGGCTGCGGGGCGACAAAGGCCCCTCCCGAGGGCCACCCGGCGCCCGGGTCTGGTCGGGTATTATACGGGGCATCGTATTCTCCCTTTCCGGCATGGCAGCACTTATTGACGACCCGGGCCACGACCCGCGTATCGAACAACTGAAATCGTGGGTGGCCGGACTCGGTACGGCATGGTCGATCGACCCCGCTTCGTGCGCGCCGGCATCGGCCGACGCGAGCTTCCGCCGCTACTTCCGCGTGCGGACCGGACACCCCGGGCATCCCACCGCCATCGTGATGGACGCGCCGCCGGCCCACGAGGACTGCCGGCCGTTCATCCACGTGGCCAAGCTGTTCGGCGATGCCGGCGTGACGGTGCCGACGGTGCTGGCGCAGGACCTGGCGCAGGGTTTCCTGCTGCTGGCCGACCTGGGCAGCCAGACCTACCTGTCGCGCCTCGACGCCGCCTCGGCCCGCACGCTGTATGGCGACGCCGCCACCGCGCTGGTGAAGATCCAGCTGGCAACGCGCCCCGGCGAACTGCCGGCGTACGACCGCCCGCTTCTGCAGCGCGAACTGGACCTGTTCCCGCAGTGGTACATCGCAAAGCATCTGGGCGTCACGCTGGACGATCGCCAGCAGGCCGACCTGCGCGAGGTGTTCGATACCATCCTGGCCAACAACCTGGCCCAGCCGCAGGTCTACGTGCACCGCGACTACCATTCGCGCAACCTGATGGTGCTGCCCGAAGGCGCGGCCGTGGGCGCCAATCCGGGCATCCTGGACTTCCAGGACGCCGTGATCGGCCCGATCACCTACGACGCCGTGTCGCTGTGGCGCGACGCCTATATCGAATGGGAAGAGGAGCAGCAGCTCGACTGGCTGATCCGCTACTGGGAACAGGCGCGCAAGGCAGGCCTGCCGGTGGCTGTCGATTTTTGCAATTTCTACCGCGATTTCGAGTGGATGGGCCTCCAGCGTCACCTGAAGGTATTGGGCATCTTCGCGCGCCTCTACCATCGTGACGGCAAGGACGGCTACCTGGCCAACCTGCCGCTGGTGCTGAAGTACACGCGCAACGTGGCGGGCCGCTATTCGGAAATGCGCAAGCTCGTACGGCTGCTCGACGCCCTGGAAGGCACCGAGCGCCCCACCGGCCTGACGTTCTGACCGTGGCCGCACCGCTTGAAACCCCTGCGGACTCCACCATCACGCGCCGTGGCGAGTGGTGGGCCGGGGTATGCGCGCTGGCACCGATGCTGCTGGGCGTGGTGCCGTTCGGGCTGATCTACGGCGTGCTGGCGGTCAATGCCGGCATGCCGGCCTGGCTGGCCTGCGCGATGAGCGCGATCGTGTTCGGCGGCGCGTCGCAGATGATCCTGACCCAGCTCTGGTCCGCCGGCACGCCCGCCCTGGTCATTGCGTTCACGGTGGCCATGGTCAACCTGCGCCATGCGCTGTATTCCGCCACCATCGCGCCCTCGCTGGCACCGCTGCCGCGCCGCTGGAAGGCGCTGGTGGCTTACCTGCTGACCGACGAGGCCTTTGCCGCGATGACCCGGCGCCTGGGCGACAGCGGTCCGCGCGCCCGCTACCGGCACTGGTTCTATTTCGGCGCCGGCTTTGCGCTGTGGGCCAGCTGGCAGCTTTCCACGCTGGCCGGCGTGCTGGTGGGCGCCCAGGTGCCGCGCGACTGGCCGCTCGATTTCTTCCTGCCGCTGACCTTCATCGCGATCATCGTGCCGAACCTGAAGCACCGCGCCCAGGTGGCCGCCGCGCTGGTGGCCACCGCCCTGGCCGTGGCCTGCTACGCGATGCCGCACAAGCTCGGCATCATGGTGGCGGCGCTGGGCGGCATCGCCGCGGGCATGCTGCTGCTCGGGCGCAATCGCTCGGGCGGGCAGCGTGCCGCCGCGTCGCCCGACAGCAAGGAGCACGTGGCATGACGTCGCTGACCCTGCTGTGGGTGTTCCTGGGCGCCGGCCTGGCCACCTTCCTGATCCGTCTGTCGTTCATCGCCGTGGAAGGCCGGCTGCGCCTGCCGCCATGGTTTCGCACCGCGCTGCAGTTCGTGCCCGCCGCCATGCTGTCCGCGCTGATCGCGCCCGACCTGCTGATGCGCGATGGCGCGGTGTTTCTGAGCCCCTACAACACCCGGCTGGTGGCTGGCCTGGTGGCCATTGTCGTCGCGGCCCGCACGCGCAGCGTGGGCTGGACCATCGCCAGCGGCATGGCCACCCTGATCGGCCTGGAGACCCTGTTTTGAAAGCGATGATCTTCGCCGCCGGGCGCGGCGACCGCATGCGCCCGCTGACCGATACCACACCCAAGCCCCTGCTGGCCGTGGGCGGCAAGCCGCTGATCGTCTGGCAGATCGAGGCGCTGGCCCGCGCCGGCTTTGGCGATATCGTCATCAACCACGCCTGGCTGGGCGACAAGCTCGAAGCGGCGCTTGGGCGTGGCGAGGAGTTTGGCGTGCGCATCCACTGGTCGGCGGAAGGCACCGCGCTGGAAACGGCGGGCGGCATCGCCCACGCGCTGCCGCTGTTGGCGGCAAATGGCGACGACGGTGTCTTCCTGGCCGTGTCGGGCGACATCTTCTGCGATTTCGACTACCGCCAGTTGCTGCCGCGCGCCCGGGCCATGGCGGCTGCCGCACGGCCGTCGATGCACCTGGTCATGGTGCCCAATCCGCCCTTCCATCCCCACGGCGATTTCGTGCTCGGGGACGACGGGGGCCTGCACCTGCCCGCCGACGATGCCGCGGGCCAGGCGCTGACCTTTGGCAATATCGGCCTGTACGACACCCGCCTGTTCCGCGATATCGCGCCGGGGCAAAAGGTGCCCATGACGCCGTACTATCGCGACGCGATCCGCCAGGGCGCGGCCACCGGCGAGCGCTTCGATGGCCGCTGGGAGAACGTCGGCACCCCGCAGCAACTGGCCGACCTGGACCGCGCGCTGCGCGGCTGAACGTCGGGATCCGCACCGCGCGCGGCCATCGCGCCACCATCGCGCGGCCTTTCAAGCGCCTTTCAAGCGCCTTTCGGGGCGCATGTCACGCCCGCATGGCGCGCCGACGGGTTTAGAATCGGCACATTCCCCTCACCGGCCTGACTCCATGTCCGCACCCGAATCCGCTCTTCTTGGCGCGTGCCGCGACCGCCGTGCCCGTGTGCTGCAACAACTGCGCGCCCAGGGCGGCGGCGTGGCCATCGTGCCGACCGCGCCGGAGGCCATGCGCAACCGCGACAGCGACTATCCGTACCGGCACGACAGCTATTTCTATTACCTGACCGGCTTCACCGAGCCCGAGGCGGTGCTGGTGCTCGTGGCTGGCGCGCCTGGCGAAGGCGGCGACCGGAGCATCCTGTTCTGCCGCCCGAAGCACGAGGAACGCGAGATCTGGGACGGCTTCCGCTTCGGCCCGGAAGGCGCCCGCGCCACCTTCGGCTTCGACGAGGCCCATTCCGTCGAGGACATCGACAAGCTGCTGCCGCCGCTGCTGGCCAATCGCGCCCAGGTGGCCTACCCGCTGGCCGCCACCGCCGACATCGACGCCAACGTGCGCCGCTGGCTCGATGCCGTGCGCATGCAGGGCCGTGCCGGCGTGTCGTCGCCGTCGGCCGCCGTGGACGTGCGCACGCTGCTCGATGAAATGCGCCTGTTCAAGGATGCCGGCGAAGTGGCCACGATGCGCCGCGCGGCAGAGATTTCGGCCCAGGCCCACGTGCGCGCAATGCGTGCATCGCGCGCCGGGCTGCGCGAATTCCATCTGGAAGCCGAGCTGCTCTACGAATTCCGCCGCCATGGCGCGCAGAGCGTGGCCTACAACTCGATCGTGGCCACCGGCCCCAACGCCTGCGTGCTGCATTACCGCGCGGGCCCGGCCGAGCTGCGCGACGGCGACCTGTGCCTGATCGACGCCGGCTGCGAACTGGACGGCTATGCGTCGGACATCACGCGCACGTTCCCGGTGTCGGGCCGCTTCACGCCCGCCCAGCGCGAGCTGTACGACCTGGTGCTGGCCGCGCAGGAAGCCGCCATCGCCGAGACGCGCGCCGGGGTGCCCTACAACGTGCCGCACGACGCAGCCGTGAAGGTGCTGGCGCAGGGCATGCTCGACACGGGCCTGCTCGACCGCAACAAGGAAGGCACGCTTGACGACGTGCTGGCCAGCGGCAGTTATCGCCGCTTCTACATGCACCGCACGGGCCACTGGCTCGGCATGGACGTGCACGACGTGGGCGAGTATCGCGTGCCCGGTCCGCTGCCGGCCGGCCAGGAAGGCGAGCGCCCATGGCGCCCGCTGGAACCGGGCATGGTGCTGACCATCGAGCCGGGCATCTATGTGCGCCCGGCCGAAGACGTGCCCGAACGCTACTGGCATATCGGCATCCGCATCGAGGATGACGCCGTGGTGACGTCGGGCGAATGCGAACTGATCACGCGCGGCGTGCCTGTAAAGGCCGACGAGATCGAGGCACTGATGCGCGGCAACGGAGGATCGCCGCTATGAAGGCGTTGTTGAGCAAACTGTTTGGCGTGGGCGTACCGAAGCACCGCAGCACCGCCCACCCGGTGGACCCTGACCAGCCGTTCGTGGTGAACCTGTATGACGACCGCCTGGTCGTGCATCGCCCGGACGGCCAGCGCGAGGAACTGGCGTGGGACGCGCTGGAGCGCGTGGTGGTACGTGTGTCGGACCGCGCACCGTGGGCCGGCACGCCGTGGCTGATCCTGGCCGGCGACGCCGACAGCCAGCAGGGCTGCGTGGTGCCGATGACCGCCGCCAACCACGATGCGCTGGTCGAACGCCTGCAGCAGCTGCCCGGCTTCAGCCAGCAGAAGCTGGACAATGCGATGCGCGACGCGGCCGCCGGCAAGTCGCGCACCGACGCGAACCTGTGGAAGCGCGGCGCTGCCGAGGTAACGCCCGTGCAGGAGGAAGCCAGCCATGACGCAAGCGGCCAGCCCTGACCTCTCAGGCATGACGGGCGCGACGGGCGCGATGGGCACGACGGACAGCGAGCCGCGCGATATCGCCATCGTCGGCGGCGGCCCGGTGGGCCTGGCGCTGGCTTGCCAGCTGCTGCGCACCACGCGCTGGCGCCTGACGCTGATCGACGCGGCAACGCCGGCCCGCGCGGCACGCGATCCGCGTGCCATCGCCCTGTCGCACGGTAGCCGCCAGCTGCTGGAGCAGATTGGCGCCTGGCCGGTGCCCGCGCAGCCGATCGAACACATTCACGTCTCGCAGCGCGGCCGCTTCGGGCATGTGAAGCTGCATCACGACGATTACGGCGTGCCTGCGCTGGGCCATGTGGTCAAGTACGGCGACCTGTGCCAGACGCTGGAACGTGCCCTGGCCCGTGCCGCCGACGCGGCGCCGGGCCGCCTGGCGCGCGTATTCGAGACGCGTATCGACGATATCGACCAGGGCGATCGTCGGGACAACGCAATGGTGCGTCTAACCGGCACCACCCACGTCGACCATGACGGCCTCCCAGTGACTTATGCGGCACGTATTGTGGTGCAGGCCGAAGGGGGTTGTTCCACCAGCAAGCGCAACGGCTGTCGCGTGGCGCCGAAGTGACGCGTCGCCGCGACTATGGACAGACCGCCATCATCGGCCATGTCAGCTGCTCGCAGCCGCAGGCTGGCTGGGCCTGGGAGCGTTTTACGGACGAAGGGCCTCTGGCCTTGTTGCCGCATGAGGATCACGGCGTGGCTGGCTACGCGCTGGTCTGGTGCTGCGCGCCGGAGCAGGCGCAACGGCGCCTGGCCCTGTCCGACGCCGATTTCGCCGACGAACTGGGCCGGGCATTCGGCACACGCCTGGGCCGTTTCACGCTGGTGGGCAAGCGCCACGCGTTCCCACTGGGCCTGAATGCTGCCCCGGTAACCGTCAGCGGCCGCGTGGCGGCGGTGGGCAATGCGGCGCAGACGCTACATCCCGTGGCCGGCCAGGGCCTGAACCTGGGCCTGCGCGACGCCTTCGCGCTGGCCGATTCGCTACGCGCGGGCTGCACGCCGCAGGCATTGCAGGCCTTTGCCAGCCGCCACCGCCTGGATCGCGCCATGACGATCGGCATCACCGATCTGCTACCGCGCGTGTTCGGCATCGGCGGTCCGCTGGCCGCCCATGCGCGCGGCGCTTCGCTGGCCGCCCTGGCTTGCGTGGCACCGCTCAAGCACGCGCTGGCCCGGCAGATGATGTTCGGGGCGCGGCAGTAGAACTGGTTTCTCCCTTGCCCGGCCTGTGGGGATGGGGAGAACCAGCTACCCGGCTCCATGATATTTGCTCATTTATTGGGCAACCGTATCAGTTTGGCGGTAAAATCCCGGCCTCGCCCATGACCCCGACCGCGCCGACAGCTGTTCCGGCAGGGGCATGTTTTTGCTTTGTCCCAGCCAGATTCCATCGTCGCCGCCGTGCAGATCGGTCCCCACCAGCTCCGTAACAACCTCTTTGTCGCCCCCATGGCCGGGGTGACGGACCGGCCGTTCCGCCAGTTGTGCAAGCAGCTGGGCGCCGGCTACGCGGTGTCCGAGATGGTGGCGTCGAACGCCCAGCTCTGGAAGAGCGAAAAGACCATGCGGCGCGCCAATCACGCGGGCGAGGTCGAGCCGATCTCGGTGCAGATTGCCGGCGCGGAGCCGTCGATGATGGCCGAGGCGGCGCGCTACAACGTCGACCGTGGCGCGCAGATCATCGACATCAACATGGGTTGCCCGGCGAAGAAAGTGTGCAACGTGGCCGCCGGATCGGCGCTGCTGCAGAACGAACCGCTGGTGGTGCGCATCGTCGAGGCCGTGGTGGGTGCCGTGGGCGACCGGGTGCCCGTGACGCTGAAGATCCGCACCGGCTGGGACCGCGAGCACAAGAATGCACTGCGCGTGGCGCGCATGGCCCAGGACGCCGGCATCAGCATGCTGACGATCCACGGCCGCACGCGCGCCGACCTGTACCACGGCGAGGCCGAATACGAGACCATCGCCGCGGTCAAGGCCGCGCTGGGCATTCCGGTGGTGGCCAATGGCGACATCACGTCGCCGCAGAAGGCGAAGCAGGTGCTGGAAGCAACCGGCGCCGACGCCATCATGATCGGCCGGGCGGCACAGGGTCGTCCGTGGCTGTTCCGCGAGATCGAACACTTCCTGAAGACCGGCGAACTGCTGCCGGCGCCCGAAGTGGCCGAGATCCGCGCGATCATGAACCATCACCTGGCGGACCACTACGCGTTCTACGGCGAGTTCACCGGCGTGCGCACCGCGCGCAAGCACATCGCCTGGTACACGCGCGGGCTGAAGGGCGCGAACCTGTTCCGCCACCGCATGAACACGCTGGAAACCACGGGCGCGCAGCTGGAAGCGGTCAACGCATTTTTCGACGAGCAGGCAGCCATCTCGGATCGCCTGGTCTATGTCGACGACAGCGCCGCCACGGACGAAGAAGAAACATCCACAACAAAAAGAAACGGGAACTGCTTGCCGCATGAGCCGCAACGCCATCGACCAATGTATCCGGGACAGCCTGGATACCTACTTTCGTGATCTGGATGGCGAAGAGCCATCCAATATGTACAACATGGTGCTGGAGGCCGTGGAACGGCCGCTGCTGGAAGCCGTGATGTTGCGCGCGGAGCGCAACCAGTCGCTGGCGGCCGCGTATCTCGGCATCAACCGCAATACCCTTCGCAAGAAGCTGCAGCAACACGGATTACTTTGAAGCGTTCCCCCAAGCCATGATCAAGCAAGCCCTTCTCTCTGTTTCCGACAAGACCGGCATCGTCGACTTCGCCCGCGACCTGAACGCGCTCGGCGTCACGCTGCTGTCCACCGGCGGTACCGCCAAGCTGCTGGCCGATGCCGGCCTGCCCGTCACGGAAGTTGCCGACTACACCGGCTTTCCCGAAATGCTCGACGGCCGCGTGAAGACGCTGCACCCGAAGGTGCACGGCGGCATCCTGGCCCGCCGCGACCTGCCCGAGCACATGGCGGCCCTGGCCAGGCACGACATTCCGACGATCGACCTGCTGGTGGTGAACCTGTACCCGTTCCAGCAAACCGTGGCCAAGGACGACTGCACGCTGCCGGACGCCATCGAGAACATCGACATCGGCGGCCCCACCATGCTGCGCTCGGCGGCCAAGAACCACCGCGACGTGACCGTGATCGTCGATCCGGCCGACTACGCCGTGGTGCTGGACGAAATGCGCGCCAACGCCAACAGCGTGGGCTACGACACCAACTTCCGCCTGGCCACCAAGGTCTTTGCGCACACCGCCCAGTACGACGGCGCGATCACCAATTACCTGACCAGCCTTGGCGCCGACAAGTCGCACCAGGCCCGCAGCAGCTACCCGCAGACGCTGAACCTGGCCTTCGAGAAGGTGCAGGAAATGCGCTACGGCGAGAATCCGCACCAGTCGGCCGCGTTCTACCGCGACCTGAAGACCGTGGACGGCGCGCTGGCCAACTACGTGCAGCTGCAGGGCAAGGAACTGTCGTACAACAACATTGCCGACGCCGATGCCGCGTGGGAATGCGTGAAGTCGTTCGACGCCGCCAACGGCGCCGCCTGCGTGATCATCAAGCACGCCAACCCGTGCGGCGTGGCCATCGGCGTGAACGCGCTGGAAGCCTACGACAAGGCCTTCAAGACCGATTCGACCTCGGCCTTCGGCGGCATCATCGCCTTCAACGTGGAACTGGACGAAGCCGCGGCCCAGGCCGTGGCCAAGCAGTTCGTCGAAGTGCTGATCGCCCCGTCATTCAGCACCGCCGCGCGCAACGTGTTCGCCGCCAAGCAGAACGTGCGCCTGCTGGAGATCCCGCTGGGCAAGGGCGTGAACCAGTATGACCTGAAGCGCGTGGGCGGCGGCCTGCTGGTGCAGGGCCCGGATGCGCGCAATGTGCAGCCGTCCGAACTGCGCGTGGTGACGCGCCGTCATCCGACCCCGAAGGAAATGGATGACCTGATGTTCGCCTGGCGCGTGGCCAAGTTCGTGAAGTCGAACGCCATCGTGTTCTGCGGCAACGGCATGACGCTGGGCGTCGGCGCCGGCCAGATGAGCCGCGTGGATTCGGCCCGCATCGCCAGCATCAAGGCCCAGAACGCCGGCCTGTCGCTGGCCGGTTCGGCCGTGGCATCGGACGCGTTCTTCCCGTTCCGCGACGGCCTGGACGTGGTGGTCGACGCTGGCGCCACCGTGGTGATCCAGCCGGGCGGCTCGATGCGCGACGACGAGGTGATCGCCGCCGCCGACGAGCGCGGCATCGCCATGGTGCTGACCGGCACACGCCATTTCCGTCATTGATCTGACGATCGGGGAATAGCGGCACGTCTGCCCTCACCCCGGCCCTCTCCCGCGTTGCGGGAGAGGGGAGCAAACCCTCCCCGGGCGTAATCCACTACACTACGCCCATCTGTCTTCCCTCCCCCGCTTCATGCGCATTCTCGGCATCGATCCCGGTCTGCGGACCACCGGCTTCGGCGTGCTCGAAAAGCACGGCAACAAGCTCGCCTACGTGGCCTCCGGCACGATCCGCAGCAATGGCGACGAAAGCCTGCCGCAGCGCCTGAAAACGCTCTATGACGGGATTGCCGAAGTCGCGCGCACCTATGCGCCCGACTGCGCGGCCATCGAGAAGGTCTTCGTCAACGTCAATCCGCAATCCACGCTGCTGCTGGGCCAGGCGCGCGGCGCCGCCATCTGCGGCCTGGTGGGCCAGGGCCTGCCGGTGTTCGAGTACACGGCGCTGCAGCTGAAGGTGGCCGTGGTCGGCTATGGCCGCGCCAACAAGGAACAGGTGCAGGAAATGGTGATGCGGCTGCTGGCGCTGTCCGGCCGCCCCAGCAGCGATGCCGCCGATGCGCTGGGCGTGGCAATCTGCCATGCCAACGGCGGCGATACGCTGGGCACGCTGGCGACGATGGCGCCGGAACTGGCGCGCAAGGGCCTGCGCGTACGGCGCGGCCGGCTGATTGGCTGACTGAACTTGCTCACCGGGCGGCGAGCCAGTGCCGCCGTCGTCTAGAATCGGCGTTCGAGTGCCCGTCCAGGAACGCCCCCAATGCCGCAATCCCTCGCGCAGTCCCTCGTCTTCCGTCTGTCATTCGCCGCCGCCACGGCCACGATGGTCGCCGGCTGCGTTACGGCGCCGCGCGCCCCGGTTTCCACCTCGACACCTCCAGCGTCGGCGCCCGCACAGGCACCGGCCGCCCCGGCCCCTGTGCCCGCCCCGCCGGCGCTGGTCATCGGCCATCGCGGCGCCAGCGCCCTGCGGCCCGAGCACACGCTGGCGTCGTACCAGAAGGCCATCGACGATGGCGCGGACATCATCGAGCCGGATCTCGTCGCCACGAAGGACGGCGTCCTGGTGGCCCGCCACGAGAACGACATCACCGGCACCACCAACGTGGCCGACGTGCCAGAGTTTGCCGGGCACCGGCGCATCAAGGTCATCGACGGCGAGCGCATCGACGGCTGGTTCACCGAGGATTTCACGCTGGCGGAACTCAAGACGCTGCGCGCCCGCGAACGCATTCCGAAGCTGCGCCCCTACAACGCCAAGCTCGACGGCCAGTTCGAGATTCCCACCTTCGACGAAATCCTGAAGCTGGCCGCGCAGGCCGCGAACCGCCGCGGCAGCCCGGTCGGCCTCTATCCCGAACTGAAGCACCCGAGCTACTTCCGTGGCATCGGCCTGCCGCTCGAAGAGAAGCTGGCCGCCGCGCTGCAGGGCAACGCCTACGCGAAGTCCGCGCCGGTGTACATCCAGTCGTTCGAAGTCGGCCCGCTGCGCACCGTGAAGCGGCTGGTGGGTACGACGATGCCAAACGTGAAAATCGTGCAGCTGATCGGCAACGCCCGGCAGCGTCCGGCCGACTGGCGCCTGGCGGGCGATAACCGCACCTATGCGTCGATGCTGACGCCACTGGGTCTGCGCGAAGTGGCGACCTACGCCAACGGCATCGGCCCCGAGAAAAGCCTGGTGATTCCGCGCGATGCCCAGGGCGGCCTGGCCGCGCCCACGCCGCTGGTGGCCAACGCGCACGCCGCCGGGCTGGTGGTGCACCCGTACACGTTCCGCCCCGAGAACAGCTTCCTGCCGAAGCCGCTGCGCGCGCCCGGCAACGATGCCACGCGCAGCCCGCAAGGCATGGTGCGCGAAGTCCAGGCCTTCATCGCGGCAGGCATCGACGGCTTCTTCACGGACGATCCGGCGCTGGGCCGTCGCGCCGTGGCCACGCAGCCCGGCCAGTAACCCCGCGGGCCGCGCTACACTTGCGGCCACTTCTTCCTATGCCTTCACCATGATCGGACGCATCGCCGGCACCCTGCTGGAAAAGAATCCCCCGCACCTGCTGGTCGACTGCCACGGCGTCGGCTACGAGATCGATGTGCCGATGAGCACGTTCTACAACCTGCCGGCCGTCGGCCAGCCAGTGACGCTGCTGACGCAGCAGATCATCCGCGAGGACGCGCACCTGCTGTTCGGCTTCGGCACCGCCACCGAACGCAACACCTTCCGCGAACTGATCAAGATCACCGGCATTGGAGCGCGCATGGCGCTGGCCGTGCTGTCCGGGCTGTCCGTGCCCGAACTGGCACAGGCCGTGACGATGCAGGAAGCCGGCCGGCTGACGAAGATTCCCGGCATCGGCAAGAAGACGGCCGAGCGGCTGCTGCTGGAACTGAAGGGCAAGCTTGGCGCAGACCTGGGCCATGTACCGGGCGCCGCGCCGGTACCCGACAACGCCGTCGACGTGCTCAACGCACTGCTGGCGCTGGGCTATTCCGAGAAGGAGGCCGCCCAGGCCATCAAGCAGGTGCCAGCCGGCACGGGCGTGTCCGAAGGCATCAAGCTCGCGCTCAAGGCGCTGTCGAAGGGCTGATGCCTGCCTTGGCCTGGGTTGGCCCTCGCTGCGTCGGGCCGCGCGCATCGCGCAGCGTAGAATGGCGCCATACTGCTTTCCACTGCCATGATTGAAACCGACAAGCTGACCGGCGAACGCCCGCCGGAGCGCGTGATCTCCGCCGCCCCCGCCTCCACCCAGGAAGAAGCGTTCGAACGCGCGCTGCGGCCGAAACTGCTCGACGAGTACGTCGGCCAGGAGAAGGTGCGCGGCCAGCTCGACATCTTCATGCACGCGGCCCGCAAGCGCCGCGAGGCGCTGGACCACGTGCTGCTGTTCGGCCCGCCGGGCCTGGGCAAGACCACGCTGGCCCACATCATCGCCCGCGAGATGGGCGTGAACCTGCGCCAGACGTCGGGGCCCGTGCTGGAGCGCCCGGGCGACCTGGCCGCGCTGCTGACCAACCTGGAAGCCCACGACGTCCTGTTCATCGATGAAATCCACCGCCTGTCGCCCGTGGTGGAAGAAATCCTGTACCCGGCGCTGGAGGACTACCAGATCGACATCATGATCGGCGAAGGCCCGGCCGCGCGTTCGGTCAAGCTGGACCTGCAGCCGTTCACGCTGGTCGGCGCCACCACGCGCGCCGGCATGCTGACCAACCCGCTGCGTGACCGCTTCGGCATCGTGGCCCGGCTGGAGTTCTATACGGCCGAGGAACTGGCACGCATCGTGACGCGTTCGGCGCAGCTGCTCAACGCGGCCATCGATCCGGCGGGCGCGCTGGAAATCGCGCGCCGGGCACGCGGCACGCCGCGTATCGCCAACCGGCTGCTGCGCCGCGTGCGCGACTTCGCCGAGGTCAAGAGCGATGGCACGATCACGCGCGAACTGGCCGACGCGGCACTGGCGATGCTCGACGTGGACAGCGTCGGATTCGACCTGATGGACCGCAAGCTGCTGGAGGCCGTGCTGCACAAGTTCGACGGCGGCCCGGTGGGCGTGGACAACCTGGCGGCCGCCATCGGCGAGGCCCGCGACACCATCGAGGACGTGCTGGAGCCGTACATGATCCAGCAGGGTTACCTGCAGCGCACGCCGCGTGGCCGGGTGGCCACCGCCGCCGCCTACCGGCATTTCGGCCTGGCCTCGCCGCAAGGCAACCCCACCGGCGAGATCTTCGACGCACCCTGAGGCGAAGGGCCGACGCAAGCAGCAACGCAACACGGCGTCGCCAATTAAACGTTTTCGCGAACCCTTGCAAATTTTTTCGAAGTGGATTGCTGGCCTATGGCCAGTTGTCCACAATGGCTGCATCCTTTTTACAAGAACGCGCGCACCCCGCGCCACAAGGCCAGCCATGAAACTCAGCACCCAGCACGCCCTTTCCCTCGCCGCCTGCCTGATGTTCACCTGGGCCGGCGCCGTTCACGCCCAGAAGCCCTCGACCCCCGCCCCCATTGGCGTGGCCGAGGAGGCGGTGGTCAGCGGTCGGGTCGTCAATGTCGATCCGGATTCGAACGCCGTGCTGGTCAAGGGCCCCAACGGCAATCTGGTGGAGATCATTGCGGGCGACGAGGCCAAGAACATCGGCAACGTCAAAAAGGGCGATATCGTCACCTTGACGCGCGGCGCGGCCGTCGTGGCCGGGCTGGAGCCTATCGGCAGCAAGGACACCGCGCTGATGGAACAGGTGGAGCGCATCTCGCGAGCGCCCGACGGCGGCAAGCCCGGCGTGATGCGCGAAATCACCACCACCATCACCGCGCAGATCACCAACGTGGACGTGAACAAGCGTACCGTCACGTTCCGCGGCCCGCGCGAGACGCTGCGCACCGTGAAGGTCCAGGACCCCAATATCGATCTCGCCGCCATCAAGAAGGGCCAGATGGCCAAGTTCGTGATCAAGGAAGTGGTGGCGATCACGGTCAAGGCACCCTCCGCTGGCTGACCGGTCCGGCACCCGTGCCGCATCGCCTCTGACGCAGTACCTTTCCCCTTTCAGGAGAACAACAAATGGATCGACGTCAGTTTGTTACCCGGGTTGCCGGGTCGGGCCTGCTGGTCGCCACGGCCGGCTTTGCCGCCGGTTGCACGACGACGGGCACGGGCGCGGGTTCCGATCCCGCCGCCCAGCGCAGGGAAATCGACGCCGGCGCAGACGGCGCGCTGAACCGGCTCTATTCGTCGGCAAAAAGCGCGCAGGAACTGGGCAATCGCGCGCAAGGCATCCTGATCTTCCCGCGCGTGCTGTCCGGCGGGCTGGTGATCGGCGGCGAGTATGGCGACGGCGTGCTGCGCAGCAAGGGCGCCCCCCAGGGCTACTACCGTACCATCGCCGGTTCCATCGGCCTGACCGCCGGCGGCCAGTCGCGCTCGGTCATCATCATGTTCATGACGCCCGAGGCGTACAACAAGTTCGTGCAGTCGAAGGGCTGGACGGTCGGGGCCGACGCCAGCGTGGCGCTGGCCAAGATCGGCGCCAACGGCACCATCGACACCGTCACGGCCCAGCAGCCGGTAATTGCCTTCGTGCAGACCAATGCCGGCGCGATGGTCGACGTGTCGCTGAACGGCTCGAAGATCAGCAAGCTCGACATCTAGCCTTCGGCCGCGTGGCCCCGGCGTCCGGGGTCAGCAAGGCAGCAGGATACCCACACGGCATCGCCCGGCTTCGGCCGGGCTTTTTCATGGGCGCGCCACGCGCAGGCGCCGCCACTGGCATAATCGCGCGAATCACGCCAGCCGCCCGCCCCCGGGATGCCACCCATGCACGAACCGCTTGCCGCCACCGCCGCTTCCGGCCACACCGGGCGCGTCTATCGCTACTACGATCTCGTGATGGTGGCCTTTGTCACGGTGCTGCTGTGCTCCAACCTGATCGGTGCCGCCAAGGCGGCGCAGGTCACGCTGCCCGTGATCGGCCCGGTGACGTTCGGCGCCGGCGTGCTGTTCTTCCCCGTCTCGTACATCTTCGGCGACGTCCTGACCGAGGTCTACGGCTACGGCCGCGACCGCCGCGTGGTGTGGGCCGGCTTTGCCGCGCTGGCGTTTGCCACGTTCATGGCGTTCGTGGTGCTGCGCATGCCCGTGGCGCCGTTCATGGCCGACTACCAGAAGAGCCTGGAAGATGTGTTCGGCAACACCTGGCGCATCGCGCTGGGGTCGCTGATCGCGTTCTGCTGTGGCAGTTTCGCCAATAGCTATACCCTGGCGAAGATGAAGCTCTGGACCGGCGGCCGCTGGCTCTGGACGCGCACGATCGGCTCGACCCTGGCCGGCGAGCTTGTCGATTCGTCGCTGTTCTACGTAATTGCGTTCTACGGCATCTGGCCGCTGGAAAAAGTCATCCAGGTGGCCATCGCGCAGTACTTCCTGAAGACGGCGTGGGAGGTCGTGATGACCCCCGTGACCTACAAGGTGGTGGGATTCCTGAAACGGGCGGAAAACGAGGACTGGTACGACCGGAACACCAACTTCACGCCGTTCCGCCTGCGCGTCTGAGCCCCGGCGGCCTCAAGGAAAGTCAAGGTACGCGGCGATCCACTTCGTCCAGCGTCAGCGCTTCCAGGTGGCTGACATCGGCCCATTGCAGCAGCGTCAGGTTGGCGCTGTCGCACCGCAGCCGGTTGACGCTGGCGTTTAGCAGTTCGTGCGAGCGCGGCGCCTCCAGCGTCATGCCCGTGGCCTCGCGATAGAGGCAGTCGAGCACGCCGCCATGGGCCACCAGCGCGATCCGTTCGCCCGGATGGCGACGCGACAGCGACAGCGCCACCTCTACCGCCCGGTCATGGAATTCGCGTAGCGATTCGCCGGCAGGCGGCGCGTAGTCGGGCACGCGCGCCTGCCAGCGGGCGAAGTCGTCGGGCCGCTTTTCCGCCACTTCCGCGTAGGTCATGCCTTCCAGCTCGCCGTAGCAGCGCTCGCGCAGCCGCGGCTCTGCCCGCACCTGCAAACCCAGTGCATCGGCCAGCGGCGCAGCCGTTTCGCGGGCGCGGCCCAGGTCGCTGGTGTACACCGCATCGATCGGCTCGCCGGTCAGCGCCTCTGCCAGCGCGCGGGCCTGGGCGCGGCCCGTGTCATTGAGCGGAATGTCGATCTGGCCCTGCAGCCGCCTTTCGCGGTTCCAGGCCGTCTCGCCATGGCGGATCACGATCAGGTGGGTGTAGGCCAGCGACTGCGGGCCGTTACTTTGCAACATGCCAGTTCCTTGGGGGCGACGGATTTGGGCGGGAATTACTTCACCAGCTTCGGGTTCAGCGCATAGGTGCCGGTGTAGCTGGCCTGCGCCAGCACATGGCCCTCGATCGCGCGGCGCACGTCGGTACCGGTGAACTTGCCCTCCACCGGCACGCGGTCGATGTCGAGCGCATACACGGTGAACACGTAGCGGTGCGCGATGGAGTCGTTCCACGGCGGGCACGGGCCGTCGTAGCCGAAGTAGTCGCCCTTCATGTCGGCGTCATTGGCGAACCAGCCCGTGTAGTCGTTCAGCCCATGACGCAGGCCGCCGGCCGTGGCGGTGCCCACCAGCGCCTCGGGGCCGGGCTTGCCGCGCGCGATCACGCCGTCGCTATGCGTGGCGGCCGAGATCGTGTTCAGGCCCGGCGGGATGTCGACCAGTACCCAATGGAAGAAATCCACGCGGGGCAGCGAAGCCGGCACCTCGCGGCCTTCCTGGTTCACATCGTCGCCCTTGCTCGGCACGTCGGGATCGTGAACGATCAACGCGAACGACCGGGTGCCGGCCGGGAAGTCGTCCCAGTGCAGGTCGGGGTTGCGGTTCGCCGACAACGCCACGTGGCTGGCGGCGTCGGGGACGCAGAACGCAAACTCGCCGGGAATCGGCGCGTTGTCGGCAAAAGCCTTGCTCCAGAGTTTCATGGGATCTCCTTCGATATGTCAGGCTGTTCCGGCCGGCGGTACGCGCAGCCAGAACGTCACGGGACCATCGTTGGTCAGGCTGACCTGCATCATCGCGCCGAACTCGCCGGTTTGCACCGACGGATGCGCGGCACGCGCACGGGTCACGAAATGATCATAGAGGCGGCGGCCGTCCTCGGGCGCCGCCGCCGGGGTGAAGCTGGGGCGCGTGCCGCTGTTGGTATCGGCGGCCAGCGTGAACTGGGACACCACCAGCAGGCCGCCGGCCGTGCCGTGGCCATCGATGTTCTGCACGGGCAGGTTCATCTTGCCCTCGGCATCGGAAAACACGCGGTACGACAGCAGCTTGGCCAGCAGGCGCTCGGCCTGCGCCTCGGTGTCGCCGCGCTCGGCGCAGACCAGGGCCAGCAGCCCGGCACCGATCTCGCCGGTGGTGCGGCCTTCCACGGTCACGCGGGCCTGCGATACGCGCTGGATCAGGGCGATCATCGCAACGTCAGGCCAGCGTCACGCGCGCAAAGCGGCGCTTGCCCACCTGCACGACGTAGGTACCGGCCGCCACCTTGACCGCCTTGTCGCTGACGGTCTCGCCATCGATCTTCACGCCGCCCTGCTCGATATTGCGGTTGGCTTCGGACGTCGACGGCACCAGGTTGGCCTGCTTGAGCAACTGGGCGATACCCAGCGGCGCGCCTTCCAGCGTCACGGCGGGGATATCGTCGGGAATGCCGCCCTTCGCCCGGTGGTTGAAGGCCTCGAGCGCCGCCTCGGCAGCCGCCTGGCTGTGGAAGCGGGCGACGATTTCCTGCGCAAGCAGCACCTTGCAGTCGCGCGGGTTGCGGCCTGCGGCGATTTCTTCCTTCATCAGGTCGATCTCGCTCATCGGGCGGAACGACAGCAGCGTGAAGTACTGCCACATCAGGTCGTCCGAGATGCTCATCAGCTTGCCGAACATGTCGTTCGGGGCCTCGGTCACGCCGATGTAGTTGTGCTTGGACTTCGACATCTTTTCGACGCCGTCCAGGCCCACCAGCAGCGGCATGGTCAGGATGCACTGCGACTCCTGGCCGTATTCCTTCTGCAGCTCGCGGCCCACCAGCAGGTTGAACTTCTGGTCGGTGCCGCCCAGCTCCAGGTCCGACTTCAGCGCCACGGAATCGTAGCCCTGCATGAGCGGATAAAGGAACTCATGGACCGAAATCGGAATCCCAGACCGGAACCGTTTGGTGAAGTCGTCGCGCTCCATCATGCGGGCCACCGTGTATTTGGCTGCCAGCTGGATCATGCCACGCGCGCCGAGCGGGTCGCACCACTCGCTGTTGTAGCGGATTTCGGTCCGGGCCGGATCGAGCACCAGGCTCGCCTGCTTGTAGTAGGTCTGTGCGTTGGCCTCGATCTGCTCGCGCGTCAGCGGCGGGCGGGTCGAGTTGCGGCCGGATGGATCGCCGATCGTCGAAGTGAAATCGCCGATCAGGAAGATCACCTGGTGGCCCAGGTCCTGGAGCTGGCGCAGCTTGTTCAGCACCACCGTGTGTCCCAGGTGGATGTCGGGCGCGGTCGGATCCAGGCCCAGCTTGATACGCAGCGGCACGCCGGTGGCCTCGCTGCGCGCGAGCTTCTGGAGCCACTCGGCTTCGACAAGCAACTCGTCGCAACCGCGTTTGGTGATCTCCAGGGCGCGCAGCACCGACGGCGTAAGTGGATATTTGGGCGCGGCGGCCGAGGACACTTCACTCATGACGTAAGTCTTTGAAATCTATAAGGAAATTACGACGGACGGCCGGAGCCATTCTGGTATAATCCGCGCTTCGTGCCAGACGGGTCTCCCGTCGGCCCCGCCTATCGGCGCATCGCCGTTCCAGGCGGAATCAGACAACGCCCGCACCGCACCTCGGGGAGGAAGGCAGACGAGAGATATCGTCGCGGCAGCGGCCCTGGCAATACCGAAAGCTTGAATTCTACGTGATGTGGTCTAGTCTCCGCGAAGTTTTCGCGCGTGAGCTGGTGGTCCTTGTTGACCCTACGAATCCCCAGCATACGCGCCGCCGCAAGCAGTTGACCGTTGCCGTCGGCACGGTCTTCACGCTTGGCATGGCGGCTGCAATGGGCGTTGCCCCCCGCAACGCCTACGACGATCCGCTCGCCCCGCGCGTGCTGCAGCCGCTGCGCATGCCCGACGTGCGCGAGCAACTCGAACAGTTGACCGAAGTCGATGCCGACAGCGTCTACGTGCGCCAGGAACGCATGCAGCGTGGCGATACCATTGCCTCGCTGCTGCGCCGCCTTGGCGTGGAAGATCCCGACGCCCAGGCATTTATCCTCAAGAATCCAACCGCCCGTGGCCTGTTCAACCTGAACCCGGGCCAGACCGTGCAGGCCGAGATCGACAACAGCAACCTGCTGGTGTCGCTGCAGGCCAACCTGGGCGGCGACGCCGCCGCGTCGCGCGAACTGGTGATCGAGCGCGTAGCCCCTGCCAAAGAAGGCGGCGACTACACGTACAAGGCGCGCATCGCCACGGTGGACAACGACCTGCACTACGAAATGGCGTCGGGCGCCATCGACGCCGCCGGCTTCTTCAAGTCGATGGACGCCGCCAAGGTGCCCGACGAAGTGGTCAGCCAGATGATCTCGATCTTCTCGGGCGTGATCGACTTCCACCACGACATCGCACGCGGCGACCGCTTCCGCATCGTCTACGAAGCCGGCTTCCGCGACGGCGCGTTCGTGCGCAATGGCCGCGTCGTGGCGATCGAGCTGATCAACCGCAACACTCTGTACCAGGCACTCTGGTATTCCCCGGAGGATGGCGAGCCCGGCGCCTACTACACGTTCGACGGCCGCAGCATGAAGCGCCCGTTCCTGCGTTCGCCGGTGGAGTTTTCGCGCGTGTCGTCCGGATTCGGCGGCCGCGACCACCCGCTGCATCACCAGTGGGCCCAGCACAAGGGCGTGGATTTCGCCGCGCCGCAGGGCACCAAGGTGCTGGCGTCGGGCGAAGGCACGGTCGACTTCGTGGGCCAGCAGAACGGCTACGGCAACATCATCGTGCTGCAGCATGCGGGCGGGTATTCGACGTATTACGCCCACCTGTCCGGCTTTGCGGGCATCCGCGAAGGCCAGCACGTAAGCCAGGGCCAGGTGATCGGCTATGTGGGGTCGACGGGCTGGGCCACCGGGCCGCACCTGCACTACGAGTTCCGCTACAACGACGTGCCGCAGAACCCGCTGACGACGACGCTGATGGAAGCGCCGACGCTCACCGGCAAGTCGCGCTCGGAATTCCTGACCTACACGAGCGCCATGCTGAGCCGCATCAACATGCTGCGCACCTACAACGTCCTGACCGCCAGCAACTGACCCCTTCCATGCCCATGTCCCCGGCACCCAGCGACTGCTATATCGGCCTGATGTCGGGCACCAGCATGGACGGCGCGGATGGCGTGCTGGTGGATTTTTCCGGCGCCCAGCCCGCAGTGCTGGCCGCCGCGCACGCGCCATTTCCCCCGGCCTTGCGCCAGGCATTCGGCGCGCTGCAGCAGCCCGGCGAGGACGAGATCCATCGCGAGGCCTTGGCCGCCAACGGGCTGGCGCGCGTCTACGCCGAATGCGTGGCCGAATTGCTACGCCTGGCCGATGTCGCGCCCGGACACGTAACCGCGATCGGCGCGCACGGGCAGACCATCCGGCACCGCCCCGGCCTGTATGACGGAATCGGCTATACGCGGCAGACCCAGCATCCGGCGCTGCTGGCCGAACTGGCCGATATCGACGTGGTGGCCGACTTCCGCAGCCGCGATATCGCGGCGGGCGGCCAGGGCGCGCCGCTGGTGCCGGCCGTCCACGCGGCGCTGTTTGGCGCGCGCGACGAAACGCGCGTGGTCTGCAATATCGGCGGTATCTCCAATATCAGCATCCTGCCGGCGGCTCATTCGGGCCGCCCGGTGACCGGCTTCGACTGCGGCCCCGGCAACGCGCTGCTCGACCACTGGGTGCAGCATCATCACGGCCAGTCCTTCGACGATCGCGGCGCATGGGGTGCCAGCGGCAGCGTCGACGCGGACCTGCTGGCCCGCCTGCTGGCGGAGCCCTACTTCCGCGCGCCGCCGCCCAAAAGCACGGGCCGTGACCTGTTCCATCCGGAATGGCTGCAGGCGGTGCTCGACAGCCTGCCCCGGCAGATCGCACCCGCCGATGTGCAGGCGACACTGGCCACGCTGACCGCCACGGCCATCGCGCAGGACGTCCGTGCGCACGCCAGCAACGCGCAACGCCTGATCGTCTGCGGCGGCGGCGCGCGCAATGACTACCTGATGGAGACACTGGGCAAGCTGCTGCCCGGGGTCACGGTTCAGACCACCGATGACTTCGGCGTGCCCGTATCGCAGGTGGAAGCCCTCGCCTTCGCCTGGCTGGCGCGCCAGTGTGTTCGCCGGGCGCCAGGCAACGTGCCGACGGTCACCGGCGCGGCGGGGCCGCGCGTGCTGGGGGCGGTCTATCCGCGCTGAGGTGCGATTGGAGCGGCTGAGGGAATGAAAAAAGCGCACCGGGCGGTGCGCTTTTTCTTGGCGAGGTCGAAACGCTCAGACCGAGAACGACGAGCCGCAACCGCAGGTGGTCGAGGCATTCGGGTTCTTGATCACGAACTGTGCGCCGTTGATGTCTTCCTTGTAGTCGATCTCGGCGCCAACCAGGTACTGGTAGCTCATCGAGTCGATCAACAGGGTGACGCCGTTCTTGACCAGCGTCGTGTCGTCTTCGTTGACGTCTTCATCGAACGTGAAGCCGTACTGGAATCCGGAGCAACCGCCGCCCTGCACGAACACGCGCAGCTTCAGCTCGGCATTGCCCTCTTCCTCGATCAGCTGCTTGACCTTGTCGGCGGCGCTGTCGGTAAAGACGAACGGTGCCGGCATTTCCTCGGTAACAGGTGCCTCTGCGACTGCGTTCATGGGGAATTCTCCTGGTTAGACACGCCCGTATTCTAAGCGCTACTCACAAATCGTGCCGAAGCCCTGTGTTTTCAAGGGGCTCTGGCCGCATGGGTCACTTCCGCCCGCTCAGGCGGGAACGCCCGCACCGTCGGGCGTCTTGTCCTCGACCTTGCTGGCTTCGGGCTGTGCTTCCACACCTTCGGCCTGTTCTTCCTTGACCTCGGCGGGCGGCACATGGTTCGGCAGGGCGCGGATTTCTGCCTGCACCAGCGGCACCAGCCGGCCTTCGACGATGGCACCCTGATGCATTTCAAGCGCCGCATAACGCACTTCGCCGTAGACACGGGCATGCGGTTGCAGCTCCAGCAACTCGGCCGCGTGGACCGGGCCCGTCACCGTGCCGTTCAGGATCAGATGATCCACGCGTACTTCGCCTTCGACCACGCCTTTCTCGCTGATCACGAGCATGCTCGATTTGCCTTCGGCGGCCACGACATTGCCGCGCACGCGGCCGTCCAGACGCAATCCCCGGAAAAGGTCACATCGCCTTCGATGGCGGCATCCTGCCCGACCAGCGTGTCGATGGACAGACCCTTCTTCTTCGAAAACAGCATGTTGTACTCCCTCTTTGCGCGAACTACGGCGTTGCGGTCTGCGTCGTCCGGACCTGCCCGTTCTGGACGATGCGGACCGATACGGCGCGGACTTCGGCGTCCTGCGGAATCGCCAGGTCGCCCTCGATGCGTTGGTAATGCGTCAGCCGGACTGCCGGCAGCGGCGCATCGCCCGACTGCGGCAACACCAACGTTAACGGCTTGCCATGCCGATTACCCGAAATTGTGAACTGCACTTCACCCCTGAACTCGGGCTGGGCGACGAAGGCCTTCGATCCGCCTTGCATGACGAGCAACCGGTAGTGCAAGGCACGCGGCTGCGCTTCATCCAGCGCCACGCGGAAGCTGCGCACGTGAATGCCCGACGTGTCGGCGGTCGCCGGCAGCAAGGACTCGAAGAATCCCAGGTCCTCCTTCAGCTGCGCCACTTCGGCCTCGGCCGCCTTGACCTGCTCGGCCATGTGCGCCTGCGCGGTGCGTGCCATCTGCAACTGTGCCTCGGCGGTATTGGCACTCTGCCGCAAGCTGTCGCGCTCGGCGGATACCTCGGCGAGCCGCCGGCCTAGCTCTTCATGGGCCGAGGCCAGA
Source organism: Cupriavidus sp. EM10 (assembly GCF_018729255.1). Taxonomy (NCBI): domain Bacteria; kingdom Pseudomonadati; phylum Pseudomonadota; class Betaproteobacteria; order Burkholderiales; family Burkholderiaceae; genus Cupriavidus; species Cupriavidus sp. EM10. The sequence continues at coordinate 456,868 of NZ_CP076060.1, read as the reverse complement.
TCGGCGCCGACCCCATGCGGCGCGGCCGAATGGCGCCCGACCTCAAACCCGGACACGCCCGCCACCGCTCCGACAACACTTGCCAGTACGCCTACGAGCAACCAGGCGCGCCACGGCCGGTGCGTCCGGACAATCGCCCGTCCCGCGCGCGGCTTGCTACGCGGCCGCAACGGGCGGTACTTCACACCCATCGCAGCATCTGGCCCGAAAACCCCTGAGTCATCGTCTATCCCCGTCTACCCCCCATCCGCAGGCCCGTGATTGTATCGCCGGGTGGACATTGCGCGAATGAAAAGTGTAAGAAATGGCAAGTGTGCATCAGTACTGCGACAGTCTTGCGTGCCGATCGCTTGATCGACAGGCGAAAAAAAACCGCACGACGAATCGTGCGGTTTTTTCGGGTTGCCAGATCCGGCGAAGCCAGACCCGGGCAACAGCGAATTAACGCTTCGAGAACTGCTTCCGGCGACGTGCCTTGTGCAGACCGACCTTCTTACGTTCGACTTCACGAGCGTCACGCGTAACGTAGCCAGCCTTCGACAGGGCCGACTTCAGCGTTGCATCGTAGTCGATCAGGGCGCGGGTGATGCCGTGGCGAACAGCACCGGCCTGGCCGGTTTCACCACCACCGGTCACGTTGACCTTGATGTCGAACGTTTCGGCGTTAGCGGTCAGTTCCAGCGGCTGGCGCACGATCATCAGCGAGGTTTCGCGAGCGAAGTACTCGTTGATGGGCTTGCCATTGACGACGATGTCGCCCTTGCCCGACTTGATGAAGACACGAGCCACGGCGCTCTTGCGGCGGCCAGTACCGTAATTCCAGTTACCGATCATGGATTGGCCCCCTTAGATATCCAGCACCTTGGGCTGCTGTGCGCCATGCGGATGTTCGCCTTCGGCATAAACCTTCAGCTTCTTGATCATCGCGTAGCCCAGCGGACCCTTCGGCAGCATGCCCTTAACAGCCTTTTCCAGGGCACGGCCCGGGAAACGCTGCTGCATCTTGCCGAACGTCGTTTCGTAGATACCGCCCGGGTAACCCGAATGGCGGTAGTACTTCTTGTCCTGTTCCTTGGTACCCGTCACGCGCAGTTTGGCTGCATTGACGATGATGATGAAATCACCGGTGTCGACGTGAGGAGTGAATTCCGGCTTGTGCTTGCCGCGCAGTCGGCGTGCCACTTCGCTGGCAACACGGCCGAGGACCTTGTCCGTCGCGTCAATCACGTACCAGTCGCGCTTTACCTCTGCAGGCTTGGCGGAAAAGGTCTTCATGATTTTTTCCTGATTTTGAAAAATGCCCGAGATGACGGTCGCCGTTTTAGCGTCCTGTCAGCGGCCGGCCCTTGGGACCTGGCCTTCCTGCTTGTATCTGCAGGCTCTCCCTGATTCTTTTTCCGGGGGCAATGACCGGAAAGCCGACGATTATACTGGGCGTTCGAGCGATCGCACAAGCAAAGTTGCGGCTTTTCGTCAAGCCGACGAGGATGCCGGCCGGCGAAGTGCTCCATCCGCTGCACGCGGCCACCCGCAGCCCTTGTAATCGGCGAAAAAAAACCCAAGTCGTATTGGACTTGGGTTTGAATCCACCAAAGGAGGAGGGTGGAGGAGACACCGGGCGATCGACGGGGCCGGTCAGGGCGGGCGGTGCGGCGAGCGATTGGGGTACGTTACCGGCTTTCGCTTTCGCACTCTGGCGCGCTCATCAGCGCCGTCGTTCGATGGATTGAATTATACATACGGCCTTTTCAGTTGCAAGAAAATTTGCACTGCGAAATGCAATACCACAATATGGAATGCATTAAGCGCCACGAATTAATGGCAGATTGACTTTAAAATCAGTCACTTAAAGCAAAGGCGCAGATGGTGCGCGGGCACCACACTAGAGGAAACCTTCGGAATCTTAGGGGTAATCCCGCACGCGAAGGCCGCGTGGCGATTGCCCTATACTCGCGGAATGCAAGCAGCGCCGCGCGAGTCGGCGCGAGCGGAAAAACACAATCAGGAACCGAGGAACGAAAAAAATGGAATGCAAAGTGACATGGTCCGGCCCGGAAGGCATGAGCTTCATCGCCCAGACCGGCAGCGGACACCTGGTGGCCATGGACGGCGCCCCGGATGGCGGCGGCAATAACCTCGCACCGCGCCCGATGGAAATGGTGTTGCTGGGCACCGGCGGCTGCACCGCCTATGACGTGGTGCTGATCCTCAAGCGCGGCCGCCAGGACGTGCGCGGCTGCTCCGTGAAGCTCGAGGCCGAACGCGCCGATGCCGATCCGAAGTTCTTTACTAAGATCAACTTCCACTTCACGGTGACCGGCAAAAATCTGGACCCGGCCAAGGTGGAGCGCGCCATCGAGCTGTCGCACGAGAAATACTGCTCGGCGTCGATCATGCTGGCCAAGACGGCGGAGATCACCCACACGACCGAGATCATCGAAGGCTGAGCGGCAACGCCTCTCCTCCAGCCACAAAGCACAACGCCCGGCGCAGAGCCCTGCGCCGGGCGTTGTCGTATCCGAAAGAGCAAAGCAGGCCGATAAGCCGGATTCTGTGCACGCCGCATGCCTTTGCAGGCACACGACGCGTGACAACCATTCCTCTAGGCCGGCCGTTACCGGACGGCTCCAGCTCCCTACCCGCAGACTCGGCGGGCCGCTTCATCGTCTGCCTATTTGGGATTGCTCCAGGTGGAGGTTACCGCGTTTCACCCTTCCCGCCAGCCGAAGCCAGCGGCAAGACTCGTCTCTGTGGCCCTATTCCGCACGTTGCCGTGGATGGCTGTTAGCCAACACCCTGCCCTGTGGAGTCCGGACTTTCCTCCCCTCACCCCCTTGCGAGGGCAAGCAGCGATTGTCTGGCCTGCTTTGCGGGCCGCAGTCTAACACCGAAGTCGGCGACGGTCAGCCCTGGACGGCGTCGGCCGTGGCGCGGCGACCAGGGCGGAACACGCCGGCATCGGCGTAGAACGACGGATCGGCATTGTCATCGCACCAGCCGGGGATGCCCAAAACGGGTAAAGGGGCGAAGCTGCGCCCGCCGGCCAGGCGACCGGACCCGGCGGCGGCGTCGAGCGAGCCGGCCAGCAGACGATCCAGCTGATCGAGGGAGACTTCGGGCGCGGCCTGAATCCACCAGGCATGGGCGGTGACCGACTTGTAGGGCTGCACCAGCTTTTCCAGCAGCGCATGGCCGAACGGCACCACCGTACATCGGGTGTGCCAGGCATCGCGTCGCTCCACGAACAGATCGCGCCAGGCAAACCCGCGCAGCGCGTCGAACAGCGAGACGTCCTGGCTGACGAAGATCACCGCGTTTTCGTCGAACAGCGTGGCCGCGTCGCGCAGGCCGCCTCGCACCTGCCCTACCCCGTCGCGCGCAATGGCTTCGGCCTGAAGCCGGTTCAGCAGGCGCTTGGTCTCGGGGAAATGCAGCCAGACGAGTGCGTTGAACGCATCATGAAGATTGTCGCGCGTCGGCACGAGGCCGGTGGCGTCGATGTGGGCCTCGTAGGCCACGCCCTCGGGCAGGTTGGCCTGCGGCACGAACCGCAGCGGCATGCCTCGGGCATTGCGTAGATCAGGCAGTTGCGCCGCGTGCGCGTTGAGCGCCTGGCGCAGGTCCCCGCCAATCAAGGCGGGGTTGGACGCGGCGATCTCCGCAAAGGGCCGGAACCACGGCCGCGTCCAGTCGATGGCGGACAGCAAGCCGATCAGCTGGCCTTCCAGCGCAGCGTTTCGCCGGCGCGCAGCGGCACCAGCGTGGTATCGCCGTACGGCAGTTCGGCCGGCAGCTCCCAGTCTTCGCGCGTCAGCGTCAGCGTGCCGGTATTGCGCGGCAGCCCGTAGAAAGCCGGGCCGTTGAAGCTGGCAAACGCTTCGAGCTTGTCCAGCGCGCCAGCCGTGTCGAACGCCTCCGCATACAGCTCCATCGCGTGCAGTGCCGTGTAGCAGCCGGCGCAGCCGCACGCGTGCTCCTTCAGGCCGCGCGCGTGCGGGGCGCTGTCGGTGCCCAGGAAGAAGCGCTCGCTGCCAGACGTGGCCGCCTTGACCAGTGCGTCGCGGTGGACTTCGCGCTTGAGCACCGGCAGGCAGTAGTAATGCGGACGGATGCCGCCGGTGAAGATGGCGTTGCGGTTGTACAGCAGGTGGTGCGCGGTGATCGTCGCGCCGATCGGGCCTTCGGCCTCGGCCACGTACTGGGCCGCGTCGCGCGTGGTGATGTGCTCGAACACCACCTTCAGCTCGGGCATGTCGCGGCGCAGCGGCTTCATCACGCGGTCGATGAACACGGCTTCGCGGTCGAAGATGTCGATGTCGCCATCGGTCACCTCGCCGTGCACCAGCAGCGGAATGCCTTCGCGCTGCATCGCTTCCAGCGTCGGGTAGCAGCGGCGGATATCGGTCACGCCCGCGTCGCTGTTCGTGGTGGCGCCGGCCGGGTACAGCTTCAGCGCGTGCACGAAGCCGCTGGCCTTGGCCGCGACGATTTCCTCGGGCGGCAGGTTGTCGGTCAGGTACAGCGTCATCAGCGGCTCGAACGCCACACCGGCCGGCAGCGCGGCCAGGATACGGTCGCGATAGGCGCGCGCCAGCTCGACCGTGGTCACGGGCGGCTTCAGGTTCGGCATGATGATGGCGCGCGCGAACTGGCGGGCGGTATCGGGCAGCACTGCCGACAGCGCGGCGCCGTCGCGTACGTGCAGATGCCAGTCGTCGGGGCGGGTAATCGTAAGCTTCTGGGTCATGGGGACAAGCACAACTTAGAGAATCAGGATGGCGCGGTAATCGTTCACATTGGTGCGCGTGGGGCCTGTCACCACCAGGTCGCCCACGGCATTGAAGAAGCCCCACGCATCGTGCGCGTCGAGCTTCTGGCGGGCGGATACGCCGGCGGCCTCGGCGCGCGCCAGCGAATCGGGCGCCAGCAGCGCGCCGGCATTGTCCTCGGACCCGTCGATACCGTCGGTATCGGCCGCGATCGCGTGGATATTGGCGGCGCCGTCCAGTTCGATTGCCAGCGACAGCAGGAATTCCGAACACCGCCCGCCACGCGCCGCTTCCGACGCACCGCTCGGCAATGTGACCGTGCATTCACCGCCCGAAATCAGCACCACCGGCGCGGAGAACGGCGCATTGTACTTGCGAATCTCGCGCACCAGTGCCGCGTAGACGCGCGCCACCTCCTGCGCCTCGCCTGTCACGGTATCGCCCAGCAGCACTGGCTGGATGCCCTGGCGGCGGAACAGCGCGGCGGCGGCCTCCAGGCTGCCATGGGCCGTGGCGATCATGCGATTGTCCACACGCGCGAACAGTGGATCGCCCGGCGTTGGCGTTTCGGCGATCTCTCCGCGCGCGCCGCGTTCCAGGTGCGACTGTACCGTTTCGGGCACCGTGGCGCCGAAGCGCTTGAGGATGGCCAGTGCATCGGCATAGGTGCTGGCGTCCGGCACTGTCGGCCCCGATGCGATGGCGCTGGGGTCGTCGCCCGCCACGTCCGACACGATCAGCGTGGTCACCGGGGCGCGGCTGGCCTGCGCCAGACGGCCGCCCTGGATGCGCGAGACGTGCTTGCGGACGATGTTCATGTCCGTGATCGGTGCCCCGCAGCGCAGCAATTCGCGCGTGGTGGCCTTCAGGTCGGCCATCGGAATGCCTTCGGCCGGCAGCGACAGCAGGCTAGATCCGCCGCCGGATACCAGCACGATCAGCCGGTCGTCCGGGCCCAGCGACTGCACCTGGGCCAGGATATCGGCGGCAGCCTGCTCGCCGGCTTCGTCGGGCACCGGATGGCCGGCCTCGATCACGCGGATATGTTCGGTCGGCAGGCCGTGCGCGTAGCGCGTGACCACCACGCCTTCGAGCGTGGCCTTGCCGGCGTAGGCGCGTTCCACGGCCAGCGCCATCGACGCGGCCGCCTTGCCGGCGCCCACCACCAGCGTCCGGCCGCCGGCATGGGGCGGCGGCAGGTGGCTGGCGACGATTTCAAGGGGATCGGCGGCCGCCACGGCGGCGCGGAAGCTTTCGACCAACAATGTGCGAGGGCAGCCCTGGAAGTTCACAGCGCCTCCGCGATGGCCTGTCCGAGATCGGACGTGGAGGCGGTGCCACCAATATCGCGCGTCAGCGGCGCGTGGCCCGGCCCGGCGGCCAGCACCTTCTCGATGGTCTGCAGCACGGCGGCGCCCGCGTCGGCGTGGCCCAGGTGTTCCAGCATCATTGCACCGCACCAGATCTGGCCGATCGGATTGGCGATGCCCTTGCCGGCGATATCGGGCGCCGAGCCGTGCACCGGCTCGAACAGGCTCGGATAGACCTTGTCGGGGTTGATGTTGCCCGACGGCGCCACGCCGATGGTGCCCGTGCAGGCCGGGCCCAGGTCGGACAGGATGTCGCCGAACAGGTTGCTGGCCACGACCACGTCGAACCAGTCCGGATGCTGCACGAAGTGCGCGGTCAGGATGTCGATGTGGTACTTGTCGACCTTCAGGCCCGGGTAGTTGGCGGCCATGGCCTCCACGCGCTCGTCCCAGTACGGCATCGTGATCGAGATGCCATTGGACTTGGTGGCCGACGTGAGATGCTTCTTCGGCCTTTTTTGCGCCAGTTCGAACGCGAATTTCAGGATGCGGTCCACGCCATGCCGGCTCATCACCGTTTCCTGGACCACGATCTCGCGCTCGGTGTTCGGAAACATCCGGCCGCCGATGCTGGAATACTCGCCTTCGGTGTTCTCGCGCACCACATAGAAGTCGATGTCGCCGGGCTTGCGGTCGGCCAGGGGCTCTTGATGCCCGGCATGAGGCGGACGGGCCGCAGGTTCACGTACTGGTCGAACGACCGGCGGAACTGCAGCAGCGAGCCCCACAGCGACACGTGGTCGGCAATCTTCGCCGGCCAGCCCACCGCGCCAAAGTAGATGGCGTCGTACTTGACCAGCGTGTCGAACCAGTCGTCCGGCAGCATCTTGCCGTGGCGCTCGTAGTATTCGTAGCTGGAAAAGTCGAAGTGATCCCACTGGAAGTCGATGCCGAAGCGCCGCGCCGCGGCGTCCATGACACGGATGCCTTCCGGCATCACTTCCGTTCCGATTCCGTCTCCGGGAATGACAGCGATCTTGTATTGACTCATGGCTGGGAAGGGCGAAGTGGCGGGGGCGCGGGCACCCGGCTTGGCAGCGCCGGGCACGCGCAGGATAATGTCCGCATTCTATTGCAAAGCGGCAGGCCCCTGCCGCACGGTGCCATTGCCATGTGCCAGCTGCTAGGCATGAACTGCGCCACGCCCACCGACGTGACGTTTTCCTTTACCGGCTTCGCCGCCCGCGGCGGCGTGACAGACCATCATGCCGACGGGTTCGGCGTGGCGTTCTTCGAGGACAAGGCCTGCCGGCTGTTCATCGACAACCAGTCGGCCGGCACGTCGCCGGTGGCGGAACTGATCAAGCGCTACCCGATCAAGTCGAAAAACGTCATCTCCCATATCCGCAAGGCCACCCAGGGCACGGTGCTGCTGGAAAACTGCCACCCTTTCATGCGCGAGCTGTGGGGCCGGCACTGGATCTTTGCCCACAACGGCGACCTGAAGGGATTCACGCCGTTTCTGTCCGGCGTCTACCAGCCGGTGGGCGATACCGACAGCGAACTGGCGTTCTGCACGCTGATGCAGGGGCTGCGCAAGCGCTTTCCAGGATCGCAGCCGCCGCTCAACGAACTGGGCCACGCGCTGGCCGACATCACGCGCGACATCACGCTGCACGGCGTTTTCAACTTTTTGCTATGTAATGGCCAGGCACTGTTTGCGCACTGCTCCACACGGCTGTACTACATCGTGAGGCAGTGGCCGTTCTCGAAGGCGCATCTGATCGACGCGGACCTGTCGATCGATTTCGCGCAGGTCACCACGCCGGACGACCGCGTGGCCGTGATCGCCACCGCGCCGCTGACCGACAACGAGACGTGGACCCAGTTTGCGCCGGGCGAGCTGATCATGTTCGAGGACGGCAGGCCCACCATGACGTGGACGGTGCCAATTCCGCCCGAGGTGCAGGCGAAGAACGCGGCGAATACGGCTTGTACTTGAGGGGAAAGGGGGTGGTTTGCTCCCTCTCCCGCTGCGCGGGAGAGGGGCTTGGGGGAGAGGGGAGCGTATCGGGCGCGACCGTGCTGGATAACACCGACGGCCCTGCTTGATGTGGTTCCTTGCTGAACCACCCCTCTCTCCCGCTCTCTCCCCATGAGGGGAGAGAGAGCCAAGACATCGCCGTTTGGCCACATCTGGGCGTGGCGTGCGGCGTTGGCCGTCAAACAACCGACGGCCCGTTTCACGGCTTTCAGTGATGCAGGATCTTCGACAGGAACTGGCGGGCGCGTTCCGAGCGGGTGTCGATGTTGCCGAAGAACTCTTCCTTCGCGCAGTCCTCGACGATCTTGCCGGCGTCCATGAAGATCACGCGGTTGGCCACCTTGCGGGCGAAACCCATTTCGTGGGTCACGCACATCATGGTCATGCCTTCCTGCGCCAGCTGCACCATCACGTCCAGCACTTCGTTCACCATTTCCGGGTCCAGCGCCGACGTCGGTTCATCGAACAGCATGCAGATCGGATCCATCGACAGCGCCCGGGCAATGGCCACGCGCTGCTGCTGGCCGCCCGACAGCTGGCCAGGATACTTCGACGCCTGGCTCTTCAGGCCCACGCGCTCCAGGTACTTCAGGCCCTTGGCGGTCGCCTCTTCCTTCGAGCGGCCCAGCACCTTCATCTGCGCGATGGTCAGGTTCTCGGTGATCGACAGGTGCGGGAACAGTTCGAAGTTCTGGAACACCATGCCCACGCGCGAGCGCAGCTTGGGCAGGTTGGTCTTCGGGTTGCCCACCGACGTGCCGTCGACCAGGATGTCGCCCTTCTGGAACGGCTCCAGCGCGTTGACGGTCTTGATCAGCGTCGACTTGCCCGAACCCGACGGGCCGCACACCACCACCACTTCGCCCTTGGCAACCTTTGTGGTGCAGTCCGTCAGCACCTGGAAGGCGCCGTACCACTTGGAAACGTTATTAATTTCGATCATACGGCCACCTTTTTCTGATAACGCTTGACCAGCAGCGAAGCGGAGAAACAAATGATGAAGTACACGAGGCCGGCGAACAGCAGCATCTCCACGATACGGCCGTCACGCTCGCCAATGCCGTAGGCCTGGCCGAAGAAGTCCGCCAGCGCGCTCACGTAGACCAGCGACGTATCCTGGAACAGGATGATGCCCTGCGTCAGCAGCAGCGGCACCATGTTGCGGAACGCCTGCGGCAGCACCACCAGGCGCATGGTCTGGCCATAGGTCATGCCCAGCGCCTGCGCGGCGAACATCTGCCCGCGCGACACGCTCTGGATACCGGCGCGGATGATTTCCGAGTAGTACGCGGCCTCGAACAGCGAGAACGCGATCAGCGCGGATGTCATGCGCAGGTCCGACGCCGCGTTCAGGTTGAACACCTTCTGCAGCAGCTGCGGGATGATCAGGAAGAACCACAACAGCACCATGACCAGCGGGATAGACCGGAACAGCGTCACATACCCCTGCGCAAACCAGTTCAGCGGCTTGCTCGACGACAGGCGCATCATCGCCAGGATGGTGCCCCAGACGATGCCGACGATCACCGCGGTCACGGTGATCTTCAGCGACACCATCATGCCTTCGCCCAGCACATGCAGCGTCGACGCGTTGATCGAGCTGAAATCAAATTCGTATGCCATGTTCCAGCTCCTTACTTGCCGCCGATGAAGCCCGGCACGCGGGTACGGCGTTCCACCCAGCGCATCAGGAACATCACCGTGAAGTTGATCAGGGCGTACAGCAGCGTGACCGCGATGAACGATTCATACGGGCGCGCGGTGTAGTCCACCAGCTGGCGGCCCTGCGCGGCCAGTTCCAGCAGGCCGATCGTCGACGCCACGGCCGAGTTCTTGAAGATGTTCAGGAATTCGGACGTGATCGGCGGCACGATGACGCGGAACGCCATCGGCAGCAGCACGTGGCGGTACGTCTGGGCCAGCGTGAAACCCATGGCCAGGCCGGCGTTCTTCTGGCCGCGCGGCAGCGAATTGATACCCGAGCGCACCTGTTCGCAAACCCGGGCGGCCGTGAAGGTGCCCAGGCAGATCATGGCTGCCAGGAACTGCTGGGTGAACGGGTTCATCTGCTTGATGGCTTCGCCGCCGGGCAGCAGCTCGGGGCCGACGAAGTACCAGATGAATAGCTGCACCAGCAGCGGAATATTGCGGAAGATCTCGACGTAGGTGGCCGCAAACCCCGACAGCCACCTGTTCGGCACGGTGCGGAGCACACCCAGCACGGAGCCGATGACGAGAGCGATCACCCACGAAGACAGGCCCAGCGCGATCGTGACCTTCAGACCGGAAATCATCCAGTCCAGGTACGTCTCGTTGGAAGCGGCCTGCTCGAGGAAGACTCCCCAGTGAAAAACGTAATCCATAGTGCGTCCTCAAAAGAAACGGAAGGACTGCTCCTTCCGTTTCGCACTGCTCCAATCGCGCAGATCAGTCGAGTGCCTTGTCGTTCGGGTTCTTGAAGAGCGCCTTCATGTCGTCGGACAGCGGGAAGTCCAGGTTCAGGCCCTTCGGCGGCACCGGTTGCTGGAACCACTTGGTGTACATCGCGTTGACCTGTCCGTCCTTCATCAGGCCGGTGATCACGTTGTCGGACAGCTTCTTGAACGGGGCGTCGTCCTTGCGGATCATGCAGCCGTACGATTCACGCGACTGGGGCTTGCCCACCACGATCCAGTCGTTCGGGTTCTTGGCCTTGGCGCGCTCGCCGTAGAGCAGCGCGTCGTCCATCATGAACGCCACGGCACGGCCCGATTCCAGCGTCAGGAACGACTGGCCATGGTCCTTGGTGCTGATGATGTTCATGCCCAGCTTCTGGTCGTCGTTCATCTTGCGCAGCAGGCGCTCCGACGTCGTACCGGCCGTGGTCACCACGTTCTTGCCCTTCAGGTCGGCCCAGTCCTTGATGCCGCCGTCCTTCTTCACCATGATGCGCGTGCCGATGATGAAGATGCTGGTGGTGAACGATGCCTGCTTCTGGCGCTCGAGGTTGTTCGTCGTCGAGCCGCACTCGATGTCGATCGTGCCGTTCTGCAGCAGCGTGATGCGGTTCTGCGAGGTGATCGGGATTTCCTTGACCTGCAGGTTCGGCAGCTTCAGCTGGTCCTTGATGGCTTCCACGATCTTCATGTTGATATCGTAGGAATAGCCTACCTGGCGCACACCGCCCAGGTTGTAGTTGAACGGAATCGAAGAGTCCCGCACACCCAGCGTGATGACACCCGTATCCTTGATCTTCTGCAGCGTACCCGTCAGCGGCTCGGCTGCCTGTGCGCTCGCGCATAGCATGCCTGCCGCAATCATCAGGCCAGCCAACTTGGCAACATTCATAACATCTCCTTGACCATGAAGAGAGAAAGGCGCGACTGTAACAGACAGCCCGCCGGCGAAACAGTATTGCTTAGCTCGTCACCCAAGACAACGGGTTTTTCCCCTAACTGGTGCCATTTCCGGCAGCGTTTCGCGGCAATGCGCCAAAATGAGACACAAGTGCAAACGTCGTATTGCAAGTTTCCCAATGCGGCGCCAATAAAAAAATCGGCGACCGGAACAGGTCCGGTCGCCGATTCTCAGTGAATCAGGACGGGGGCCGCATTTGCTGCATTGCAGCAGCGCCGGCCTCCCGTACCTTGACCCCCTGCATCAGGGATACAGGCCGCGCATTTCGCGCGCCTGAAGGATGCGGGTACAGGCGACGATGAACGCGGCCGTCCGCAGCGTGACCTTGTTGTCCTGGGCCACCTGCCAGATCGCCCGGAAGGCTTCTTGCATGATCCGTACCAGGCGCTCGTTGATTTCTTCCTCGGTCCAGAAGAAGCTCGAGAAGTCCTGCACCCACTCGAAATAGGACACCGTCACGCCGCCGGCGTTGGCGATCACGTCCGGGCAGACCAGGATATTGCGCTCGCGCAGGATGTCGTCGGCCTGCGGCGTGGTCGGGCCGTTGGCGCCCTCGATCACCAGCTTGGCCGTGATCTTCGGCGCGTTTTCGGCCGTGATCTGGCCTTCCAGCGCGGCCGGGATCAGGATGTCGCAGTCGACTTCCCAGAACTGGTCGCCCTTCAGCACTTCGGCGCGGTAGCCCTCGATGGTGCCGCTGTGCGACGAATATTCCATCATCGCCGGGATATCCAGGCCGGCCGGGTCGAACAGCGTGGTGCGGTGGTCCTGCACGGCCACGACCTTGGCGCCAGCCTCATGGAACAGCTTGGCGGCCACGGCACCCACGTTGCCGAAGCCCTGCACGGCCACGCGTGCGCCCTTGACTTCCATGCCCAGGTTGCGGGCGGCCTCCGAGCCAACCACGAACACGCCGCGGCCGGTAGCCTCGTGACGACCCAGCGAGCCGCCCAGCGAGATCGGCTTGCCGGTCACCACGCCGGTAGCGGTGCTGCCCGAGTTCATCGAGTAGGTGTCCATCATCCAGGCCATGACCTGGGCGTTGGTGTTCACGTCCGGCGCCGGAATGTCCTTGGTCGGCCCGATGATCAGGTTGATTTCGCTGGTGTAGCGGCGCGTCAGGCGTTCCAGTTCGGCGTGCGACAGCGTGCGCGGGTCCACGCGGATGCCGCCCTTGGCACCGCCGTAGGGCACGTTCACGGCCGCGTTTTTCACCGACATCCACGCGGACAGGGCCATCACCTCGGACAGCGTCACGTCCTGGTGGAAGCGCACGCCGCCCTTGCCCGGGCCGCGCGACAGGTTGTGCTGCACCCGGTAGCCTTCGAAGTGGGCGATGGTGCCGTTGTCCAGCTCGATGGGTACGTCGACGATCAGCGCGCGCTTCGGGCGCTTCAGGGTTTCAACCCAGCGTGCCAGCGAACCCAGGTAAGGCGTGACACGGTCGACTTGCTGCAGGTAAATGCCCCACGGGCCGAGGTTGTCGGCGTTCAGGTACGAAGGCAGGGCGTGAGCATTGGAGACGTTTTGCGTCGGTGCTGCGGAAGACATCGTTGGTTTCCGAGTGAAGGTGACACGGAGCATATCGGCGCCCCCATCCCCGAATCCAATGCCGTTTGATCATCCGCCCCGCAACGGTTATGCAAGGCTTGCATAACGTTCGGATGCCGGCCGACGCCCTTCAACCCGGCGTTGACGGGGCAACCAGCGCCGCCCATACCTTGTCCACCAGCTGCCGCTTGCGCCTGAGCTGGCTGCCGCGCCGCTCGCCGTTCTCGCCGGGCCGCTCGCGGTAGAGCCGGATCTCCATGTCGATCGATTGCGGCAGCCCGCGCGCCGCTTCGGCCCGCACCAGCCGGCCGGCCGCGACATCCTCGCGCACCGCGCTTTCTGGCAGAAATGCCATGCCGTGGCCCGCCAGGGCCATGACCTTGAGCGCTTCAGCCATATCGGTTTCGTAGCATTTGTCGAGCTTCAGCGAATCGGCGGACTCGGCCAGCAGCATGTCCACCATCCGGCCCAGGAACGCATTGGGCGTGTAGCTGAGGAACGGCACCGGCTTCTTGTCGGTGCCCGGCAGCCGGAACAGCGGGCGGCCCGTGGCGTCGGGCACGCTGTACGGCGACAGGCGCTCGGTGCCGAGCACGAGCATGTCGTAGTGCGCGGGATCGAGCTGGATCGCCTGGCGCGGGTGGTGATAGACCATGACCAGGTCGCAGCCGCCTTCCACCAGCATCAGCACCGCATCGTGGACATTCAGCGCGCGCAGACGGCATGGCAGCGTGCCCAGCTTGCGCTCCACGCCCTTGAGCCATTCGGGGAAGAACGTCAGCGACAGCGTGTGCGGCACCGCGAATTCAAGCACCTGGGCGTTGGCCGACCGCTGGCCGCGCATCAACGCGCGGGTTTCGCTGACCTGCGCCAGCATCGCCAGCGCCTGTTCGTAGAACACCTTGCCGGCGTCGGTCAGGCTGGTGGGATAGCTGGAGCGGTCGATCAGCTCGGTGCCAACCCAGGCCTCCAGCGACTGGATGCGCCGCGAGAACGCCGGTTGCGTGACGTGCCGCAGTTCGGCCGAGCGCGAGAAGCTGTGCGTCTCGGCCAGGCTGACGAAGTCTTCAAGCCATTTGATTTCCATGGCGCGGATTATCGCCTGCCGACACCCTGCCGGCATGAGCAGCAATAATTTTCTATGCGATCCGAGTTCCGTAGAACAGGATTACAATACGCAGCAACATCGGACCAACTTTTGCATGCTGGTGCTCCGGGGGCGCTTTTAAGATGATTGTTATCGCAGACCAAGAACAACGAGCCCGTCATGCAAGCCGCATCCGATACGCTTTCCCCGCTTCCCCCCCTCCCCTCCTTCCCCGCTGTCGTCGATGGCCTCCGGCATGGCGGCCACGCTCGCCCAGAGCGCCCGCATGGTCGCTGCCCACGTGTCGGCCAGCCTGCCCGATGCCGATACGCTGCTGGCAAGCCTGCCGCCCGGCGCGCTGGAAGGCAGCCCCGACAACTACACGCGCCATCTGGTCTACGCCGACCCATACGAGCGTTTTTCGGTGATGGTGCTGGTCTGGCGCCCCGGCCAGCACAGCCCCGTGCACGGCCATCGCACCTGGTGCGCGTACCGGGTGCTGCGCGGCACGCTGTCCGAGCGGCACTACCGCTGGAACCCGGAAAATCGCACGGCCACGCAGGTTGGCGCCGTAACCCGCGAGACGGGCGACACGTTCAGCGTGCCCGCCGGCCTGGAGCATATCCACGCGCTGGGCAACGACAGCAGTGCCGTGGCCGTGTCGCTGCACATCTACGGCGTGGACCAGGACCGCATTGCCACCGGCGTCAACCTGCTGGTGGATACCATCGTCAGCTGACGTACGCCCTGCCAGGGTGGCCGGCGGCTGGCGCCAACCACCCTTTCCGGACCTGACATCCATGGACCGTTACGACCGCCAGATCCTCGGCATCCTGCAGGAAGATGCCTCCGTACCCGTTGCCGATATCGGCGAGCGCGTCGGCCTGACCTCCACGCCCTGCTGGCGCCGGGTACAGAAGCTGGAGGAATCCGGCGTGATCCGCAAGCGCGTGGCGCTGCTGGACGCCGCGAAGCTCAACGTCGGCGTGACCGTCTTCGTCTCGATCCGTACCAGCCAGCACAACGTGAAATGGCTGAAGACCTTCCACGACCTCGTGGCGTCGATCCCCGAAGTCACCGAGTTCTATCGGATGGCCGGCAACACCGACTACCTGCTGCGTGTGGTGGTGCCCGATATCGCGGCCTACGACGCCGTGTACAAGAAGCTGATCCACGGCGCGGAACTGGCCGACGTCAGTTCCAGCTTCGCGATGGAGCAGATCAAGTACACGACGGCGCTGCCGCTGGACTACGCCTGAAGCGCCCCGAAGCCCGGGCCACGGCGCCGCTCAGCCCCGGTGCGCCCAGCCCGTCATCCGTTTTTCCAGCACGGCGAACAGCTCGTACATGACCATCGCCATCACGGCAATCACCACCAGCCCGGCAAAGGCCAGCGGCATCTTCATGGCCGACCCGGCCGACACCAGCAGATAGCCGATGCCTTCGTTGGCGGCGTTCATTTCGGACACCGTGGTGCCCACGAACGCCAGAGTGATGGCCACCTTGAGCGACGCGAAAAAGAACGGCAACGCGCGCGGCAGGCCAACCTTGAGCAGCACGTCGCGCCGTTTGGCGCCCAGCACGCGTAGTACATCCTCCAATTCCGGTTCTAACGTGGCCAGTCCCGTGGCGATGTTGACCATGATCGGGAAGAACGAGATGAGGAAGGCCGTCAGGATGGCCGGGCCGGCGCCCAGGCCGAACCACACCACCAGGATCGGCACGAAAGCCGCCTTGGGCAGCGCGTTGAACGCGGTCATCAGCGGGTAGGTGGCCGCGTAGGCCAGCCGCGACGATCCCATCAGCATGCCCAGCACCACGCCCACCACAATGGCCACGCCAAACCCGACCATGGTGGTCCAGAACGTGCGCCACGCATGGCCGGCGATGACGCCGCCGTACTCCACCATCGACGCCACGATCGATGACGGGCTGGGCAGGATGAAGTCGGACACATCGAAGACCAGGCACGCGCCCTGCCACAGCAGCAGGCACGCACCGAGCAGGACCCAGGGGGCGACGCGCTGCACGCGCTTCGCCTGGAGAGAAGACATCGTCGTCATGTTCAGTGCCGCCCCGCGCTGTCAGGTTGGTTATCCGCCTGGCCAGCAGGTTTATGGCCGATCCTCTCGCGCAGCTCGTGCACGCGTTCGGCAAAGGGTTCGGTATAGGTGATGTCGAGCGGACGCGGCCGTGGCAGGTCGATCTCGCGACGCAGCACGATGCGCCCCGGCCGCGCGCTCATCACGTAGACCGTGTCGGCCAGGAACACGGCTTCGCGCAGGTCGTGGGTGACCAGGATCACGTTGAAGCGCTGCGCCTGCCAGAGGTCGCGCAGCACGCACCAGAGTTCCTCGCGCGTGAACGCGTCGAGCGCGCCGAAGGGTTCGTCCAGCAGCAGCATGCGCGGCTCGTGGATCAGCGCCCGACAGATCGACGCGCGCTGCTGCATGCCACCCGACAGCTGCCACGGGTACTTGTCCTCGTAGCCGGCCAGCCCCACGGTTTTCAGCAGCGCGCGTGCGCGCTCCACATATTCGCCGCGCTTCTTGCGCATGGTCGACCGGTACGGCTCGACGATCTCCAGCGGCAGCATCACGTTGTCGAGCGTGGTGCGCCACGGCAGCAGCGTCGGCGCCTGGAAGGCCATGCCCACCTGCTTGAGCGGCCCCGTGACCTTGGCGCCGTTGATGCTGACCGCGCCGCGCGTGGCCGGGCGCAGGCCCGTGGCCAGTTTCATGAAGGTGGACTTGCCGCAGCCGGACGGCCCGACGATGGCGATGAACTCGCCCTCGCGCGCCTGCAGCGAGATGTCCTCGACCGCGAACTCGCCACGACGTGCCAGTTCGTCGTCATAGGCCAGCCAGACCCGGTTGAAATCGACGAATGGCTGGCTGGACGAGCCCTCGGCGCGCGTGCCGCCCGAGGCGGGCATCAAGGCTTCGCGCGCCATCATCGCAAAACGTCCAGTTCGGCGGCCGACGGCAGGTAGGCATCGGTCCAGAGTGCATCGGGGTTGATGCGGCCCTTGGTGGCGAAGGCGTCGGCCACCTGCGATGCCATCAGCGACAGGCGCGGCTTGTTGACGCGGCCAAAGCCCTCGGCCTTGGCGTCCGGCGACTTCACCACGCTGTCCAGCGCGATCTTCAGGCGGCGCACCTCCAGCTTCTCGTCGATGATCCCGTCGCGCGCCTTGACGGCCTTGATGCCGTCCTCGGGGCGCGCGATCACATCCTTCGCCGACTTCGCAAACGCGCGCAGGAATGCCTTCACGGCCTCGGGATTGCTCTTCAGGAACTGTTCGGACGCGATGATGGCGTTGCCGTAGAGCTTCACGCCGTACTGCGGATACGGCAGCACGACGATGTCCTCGTCCTTCACGCCGCGCGCGTTCAGGTTCAGGATCGACGTGAACGAAAAGCCCGTGATGGCGTCCAGGTCGCCGCGCGCCAGCATGGTCTCGCGCAGCGTGGGGTCCATCGCCTGCCAGTTGAACGCCCCGGCCTGCAGGCCGTTGGCCTTGGCGAAGATCGGGAAGGCGCGGCGGCCCGCGTCGAACACCGGCGCGCCGAGCTTCTTGCCGGCCAGGTCCTTCGGCGCCTTGATGCCCGACTTCTTCAGCGCCAGCACGGCGGCCGGCGTGTTGTTGTAGACCATCATCACGGCCACGGGCCGGTTCCTGGCGTCCGGGTTGTTGCCGTAGAACTCCATCACCGACGCCAGGTCGGCAAAGCCCATGTCATACGTGCCCGAGGCCACGCGGTTGACCACGTTGCCCGAGCCGTTGCCGGCGTCGATGGACACGTCCAGCTTCTCGGCCTTGTAGTAGCCCTTTTGCTCGCCGAGCAGAAACAGCGCCGACGGACCTTCGAAGCGCCAGTCGAGCTGGAAGCGGATCTTCGTGGCGGTCTGCGCCTGCGCGGTGCCCGCGCAGAGTGTCGACAGCACCATCGTGGTGCCCAACGCGGTGCACAGCTTCAGCAGATGACGGCGCACGGGGGATTGCGGCATGGACCTTCTCCAGTAGTGATCTCTCTGGAGGGGACATTCCGCAAGGGACGTGCCAGCTTTTACGGCACCGTCATGCACCGGCGCAAGGCCTGCGCGCGGTGCATTGACGAACCATGATTGTGCGCAGCCCGGTGTCGGCAGGCGTTGCCGACACCCATTGTCGACAATCGTCAGGCGTCCTGTGTGGCGTCGCCAACCTCGACATCGCGCGCGTCGGCGTCGGGCGAACCCTGCGCGGCGTTGCGGGCCTGGATCTGCCACATCTCGGCGTAGCGGCCGTTGGCGCGCATCAGGTCGGCATGCGTGCCGCGCTCGACGATGCGGCCGTGGTCCATCACCAGGATCTGGTCGGCATGGACCACGGTCGACAGCCGGTGCGCGATCAGCAGCGTGGTGCGGTTCTGCGCCAGCCGCATCAGTTCGGCCTGGATGGCCTGCTCGGTGCGCGAGTCCAGCGCCGACGTGGCTTCGTCGAACACCAGGATCGGCGGGTTCTTCAGCAGCGTGCGTGCGATGGCCACGCGCTGCTTCTCGCCGCCCGACAGCTTCAGGCCGCGCTCGCCCACCGGCGTGTCGTACCCCTGCGGCAGTTCTCGGATGAAATGATCGATCTGGGCGGCCTGTGCAGCGGCGATGACCTCTTCGCGCGTGGCCTCGGGCCGGCCATAGGCGATGTTGTAGTAGATGCTGTCGTTGAACAGCACGGTGTCCTGCGGCACGATGCCGATCGACGCACGCAGCGTGGACTGCCGCACGCGGCGGATGTCCTGTCCATCCACCTCGATATCGCCCTGCGTCACGTCGTAGAAGCGGAACAGCAGCCGCGCCAGCGTGGACTTGCCCGAGCCGCTGTGGCCGACCACGGCCGTGGTGGTGCCGGCCGCAATCGTGAAATCCACATCGTGCAGGATCACCCGGTTCGATTCGTAGCCAAAGCCGACGTGGCGGAAGCGCACCTCGGCGCCGTTGACGCGCAGCGGCGGGGCGTCCGGGTTGTCGGCCACCTCCTGGTGGGTGCCCAGCAGCACGAACATGCGGTCCATGTCGGTGGTGGCCTGCTTGATCTCGCGGTAGATCACGCCCAGGAAATTGAGCGGGATGTACAGCTGGATCATCAGCGTGTTGACCAGCACCAGGTCGCCCAGCGTCAGCTTGCCGGCCGCCACGCCCACCGTGGCGCGCCAAAGGATCAGGATCAGGCCCGTGGCGATAATGGCCTGCTGGCCGAAGTTCAGGAACGACAGCGAGTTCTGCGAGCGGATGGCGGCGGCCCGATAGGTGCGCAGGTTCTCGTCGTAGCGGCGCGCCTCGTATTCCTCGTTGCCGAAGTACTTGACCGTCTCGAAGTTCAGCAGCGAATCGATGGCCTTCTGGTTGGCGCGCGAATCCAGCTCGTTCATCTTGCGCCGGAAGTGCGTGCGCCATTCGGTCACCACGATCGTGAAGCCGATGTAGCCTACCAGCGCGCACAGCGTGATGGCCGCGAACCAGATGTCGTAGTGCAGGAAGAAAAAGCCGATCACCAGCGACATCTCCACCAGCGTCGGCAGGATGCTGTACAGCGAGTACGAGATCAGCGACTGGATGCCCCGGGTGCCGCGCTCGATGTCGCGGCTCATCCCCCCGGTCTGCCGTTCCAGGTGGAAGCGCAGCGACAGCGCATGCAGATGGCGGAAGACCTGCAGCGCGATCTCGCGCACCGCACTCTGCGTCACCTTCGAAAAGAGGATCTCACGCAACTCCGTGAACAGCGAGCCGGACAGCCGAAGCACCCCGTAGGCGATGATCAGGCCCACCGGCACCACCAGCAGCGCCGTGGCGTCGCCGGGCTTGATGTCCATCGCGTCGACCAGCTTCTTCATCAGCACCGGGACGCCCAGGTTGGCCACCTTGGCGGCCACCAGGCAGGTCAGCGCCAGCATCACGCGCCACTTGTAGTGCCAGACATAGGGCAGCAGGTTGCGGACGGTCTGCCAGTCGCTTCTGGGCGTACCGGCGCCCTTGAACAGGGCGTTGGCCGGCTCCGTGGGGCGGGCTCGGCGGTCGTGGAATAGCGGCGCATACGTTAGAATTCGTGCCAATGCCGCGATTGTCGCAGAGATCGCCTGGTCCGGCAGACCATCGCCCCAAAGCCTTATGAATTCCCCGTACTTCCCGCTCTCATCGGTCGCCGACATGTCCACATCCGCCCCCATCTCCGAACTGCCCGCCGGCAAGAACCCGGCCCTGCGCGTCGTGCCGATGCCCGCCGACGCCAACGTGCATGGCGACGTGTTCGGCGGCTGGATCATGGCCCAGGTGGACATCGCCGGCTCGATCCCGGCCGTGGAGCGCGCCCAGGGCCGCGTGGCCACGGTGGCGGTGAACTCGTTCCTGTTCAAGCACCCGGTGTTCGTGGGCGACCTGGTCAGCTTCTACGCGGATATCGTCAAGACGGGCCGCACCTCGATCACGGTGTCGGTGGAGGTCTACGCGCAACGCATGCGCCACAGCCACGAGATCGTCAAGGTGACGGAAGCCACGCTGACGTACGTGGCCACGGATGAAAGCCGCCAACCGAGGGTGCTGCCGGCTTGATTTCCTGGTTCCCCTCTCCCGCGAGCGGGAGAGGGGAGCAAATCAGGCGCTAGCGGTGGCGCCTCAATTGAACTTCGAGAAATCCGGCTTGCGCTTCTCGAAGAAGGCCGTGAACGCTTCCTTGGCTTCCGGCGCCACCAGCATGCGGCGGAACACCTCGCCTTCCTCGGCCATCTTCTTCTCCACGGCCGCCACGTCGTCCCCTTCATCAGCCGCTTGGTCTCGCGCAGCGACGATGCCGGCAGCGCCGCCAGCTTGCCTGCCTGCTGGCGCACGTAGTCCGACAGCTCGGCCACCGGCAGCACCTTGGTCACCAGCCCGATCGCGAAAGCTTCCTGCGCGCTGAATGCCTCGCCCAGCAGCAGCTTTTCGGCAGCGCGCTGGTAGCCCACCATGCGCGGCAGCAGCAGGCTCGACGCGGCCTCCGGGCACAGGCCCAGTTGCGAGAACGGCAGCGACAGCTTGGCGGTGTCCGACGCATAGACCAGGTCGCAGTGCAGCAGCAGCGTGGTGCCGATGCCGACCGCCGCGCCGCTGACCGACGCCACCACGGGCTTCGTGGCGTGGCTGATGGCGTGCAGGAACTGGAACACCGGCGGCTGGGCGCCGTCGCTGCCCGTCGTCGGCGGGCGCTTCATGAAGTCTTCCAGGTCGTTGCCGGCCGTGAAGATCTCCGGCTTGCCCTCGATCACGATCACGCGCACGGCGTTGTCGGTCTCGGCGGCGCGCAGCGCATCGGCCATGGTCTGGTACATGGCGGCGGTGATGGCGTTCTTCTTGTCGATGCGATCGAAACCAATGGTCAGGATGCCCTGGTCGATGCGGGTGGCAATGCTCATGTCTTCCTCGTCTCGGTCGTGATGCAGACGGCCGCTCACACGAACGGTGGCGGCGCGTCGGAAAGGTAACTCAGGCCGAACGCGCCGGCGCCCACGTTGAGCGCGACGGTCAGGCTCATTGGCGCCAGCATCAGCTCGACGCCATATCGGGCGGCGGTCTCGCCCAGCGACTGCCACGCCGGCCACGATTCCACCTCGTCCAGGTCTCCCGCGTAGGCGGCGGCCACCGACGGCGTCAGCAGGCACTTGGCGCGGATGCAGGCTTCCACATGGCCCAGCAGGCGGCGCACGCCATCCTCGGCGCCGCGCACCTTGGCGATCGCCTCGGTCTCGCCCTGATGCATGCGGATGACCGGGCGGATATTGAACGCGCTGCCCAGCATGTAGCGGCTCCACGTGATGCTGTTCTCGCCCTTGTGCTTCGCGCGCGTGTACATGTACAGCAGCTCGTCGGGAATCAGGAACATGTGGGCGGCGTCGCGCAGGCGGTTTTCCACCGCGTCGACCACCGCCGACGCCTTCGCGCCATCGGCCAGCATGCGGGCGGCCTCTCGCACGATCAGCGCCTGGCCCGGCCCGATGGCGCCGGTGTCGATCACGGTCAGGTCGAACAGGCCGCTGCGCCCCGCGTCCTTGCGCAGCTTGAAGCTGCGGGCCACCGTGCCCACCACCGCGCCGGTGGCATTTGCGTAGAGCTTGCTGCGGCTGCTGGCAATCGTCAGCAGGATGGCGCGGTCGCAGCCGGCCACCACGTTCTTCAGCAGATGGTCTTCCAGCTCGCGTTCGAGCAGCGGGATCGATTCGGCGTAGTGGTCCTGCTTGCCCACCAGGTATTGCTGGTAGAGATCAGGCAGCGCGATCTCGTCGCGCGTATCGACCACGAAGCGGTCGCCGGCGCGGATGCGGAAAGGGATGGTGCGGACGCCCAGCGCGTCCATCATCGCACGCGGCATGTCGCATGCCGCGTCGGCCAGAATGGCGGTCTCCTGCATATTGTTGTTCTCCTCCGTGTCAGTGCGTCAACGTGTTGGCATCTTCGTGTCCATACATTTCTTCAGCTGATCGAAGGTCGGGACAGCCCTTACCCAAGGGCCGTCCCTGCGGCGCGTTTAAACGCGCTCGAAGATTCCCGCTGCGCCCATGCCCGTTCCCACGCACATGGTGACCATGCCGTACTTCAGGTTGTGGCGACGCAGCGCGTGCACCACGGTGGCCGAACGGATCGCGCCGGTCGCGCCGAGCGGGTGGCCCAACGCAATCGCGCCGCCCATGCGGTTCACACGGGCCGGATCGAGTTCCAGGTCACGCATCACCGCCAGCGACTGCGCGGCAAACGCCTCGTTCAGCTCGATCCACTCGATCTGGTCCTGCGTCAGGCCGCCGGCCTTCAGCGCGGCCGGAATCGCGGCCTTCGGGCCGATCCCCATGATCTCCGGCGGCACGCCACGCACCGCGAACGATACGAAACGGGCCAGCGGCACCAGGTTGAACTGCTTGAGGATCTTTTCCGAGACCAGGATCAGCGCGCCGGCGCCATCCGACGTCTGCGAGCTGTTGCCGGCCGTCACGCTTCCCTTGTTGGCGAACACCGGACGCAGCTTGCCCAGGCCTTCCACCGACGTATCGGGGCGCGGGCCCTCGTCCAGCGAGATAGTACGCGTCTTGACGCTCACCTGGCCAGTGGCCAGGTCCGGAAACTTCTCGACTACCTCAATCGGGGTAATCTCGTCGGCGAACTCGCCGGCCTGCTGCGCGGCGATGGCCTTCTGGTGCGAGGCCAGCGAAAACGCGTCCTGGTCTTCGCGGCTGACCTGCCATTGCGTGGCCACCTTTTCGGCGGTCAGGCCCATGCCGTAGGCAATGCCCACGTTCTCGTCGCGCTCGAAGATCGACGGCGACATCGACGGCGAGTTGCCCATCATCGGCACCATGCTCATCGATTCCACGCCGGCGGCGATCATCACGTCGGACTCGCCCACGCGGATGCGGTCGGCCGCCATGGCCACGGCCGACAGGCCAGAGGCGCAGAAGCGGTTCACCGTGATGCCGCCCACGGTGTTGGGCAGGCCGGCCAGCAGTGCGCCGATGCGAGCCACGTTCAGGCCCTGCTGCGCTTCGGGAATCGCGCAGCCGACAATCGCATCCTCGATCAGCGCCGGGTCCAGGCCCGGCACCTGGGCCACGGCGGCCTTCAGGATGGTGGCCAGCAGGTCGTCCGGACGGGTGTTCTTGAAGGCGCCCTTCGGAGCCTTGCCAATCGGCGAACGGGTAGCCGCAACGATGTAGGCGTCTTGCAGTTGTTTCATGATGTCTATTCCTCGTTGGCGGATTAGTTGCGCACCGGCTTGCCCGTCTGCAGCATGCCCATGATGCGCTCCTGCGTCTTGCCGTTGCCCAGCAAGTCGATGAACGCCTTGCGTTCCAGCGCCAGCAGCCAGTCCTCGCTGACCAGCGAGCCCGCCTCCACGTCGCCGCCGCACACCACTTCGGCAATGCGCGTCGCGATCAGGAAGTCGTGCGCCGAGATGAAGTTGCCGTCGCGCATGTTCACCAGCGACGCCTTGATCGTGGCGATGCCCGAGCGGCCAGCCACCGGAATCAGCTGGCCCGGCAGCGGCGCGCGATAGCCGGCATTGGCCAGCGCGCGCACTTCACCCTGTGCCACGTACAGCAGTTCGTGCACGTTGTAGACGATGGTGTCGGTCGGTTGCACGTAGCCGATCTTCTGCGCGTCCAGCGCCGAGGTCGACACCTTGGCCATCGCCGCCGCCTGGAAGCGGTTGGTGACGAAGTTCAGGTAGTTCGTGCTGCCTGCGGCCTGCGCAGCCTTGGCCGCCGCGATGGCGGCTTCCTTCAGGCCGCCGCCGGCCGGCACCAGGCCCACGCCCACTTCGACCAGGCCCACGTAGCTTTCCATCGCCACCACGCGCCTGGCCGAATGCAGCATCAGCTCGCAGCCACCGCCCAGCGCGATCCCCGACACGGCCGGCACCACCGGCACGGCCGCGTACTTCACGCGCATCATGGTGTCCTGGAACTTCTTCACGAACGGCTCGATGCCCTTGGCACCGCCCATCATGAACGCCGGCATGGCGGCTTCCAGATTGGCACCGGCCGAGAACGGACCGCCCGGCGCGCCCAGCTGCAGCGACGTCGGCTGCCATACCACCAGGCCCTTGTAGCCGGCTTCGGCCAGGTCCACGGCACGCGTGATGGTGTCGAGCACGTCCGGCCCGATCGTGTTCATCTTGCCCTTGAACGAGATGATCAGCACATCGTCGGCGCCTTCGCTGGTCCAGATGCGCGCACCGTCGTTCTCTTCGATGGTCTTGCCGGCCTTTCGTGGATCCGCGGCGTCGGTGCCCTTGATCGCGGCACGGAACACCTGGCGCTCGTACACCGGCAGCGCGGCGCGCTTGACGAAGCTGCTGGTCGCCGGCGACCACGAGCCTTGCGCCGAATGCACGCCACCCTGGTCAGGCACGGCGCCTTCCAGCACCCAGGCCGGCAGCGGCACGTTGGCGAGCGCCTTGCCTGCGTCGATGTCTTCCTTGACCCACTGCGCCACCTGCGTCCAGCCGGCGGCCTGCCAGTCCTCGAACGGACCCGAATTCCAGCCGAAGCCCCAGCGGATGGCCAGGTCGACGTCGGCGGCGGAGCCGGCAATCTGCTCCAGGTACACGCCGATGTAGTGGAACACGTCGCGGAACACCGCCCACAGGAACTGCGCCTGCGGGTTGGTCGATTCACGCAGCAGCTTGATGCGCTCGGCCGGGTCTTTCTTCAGGATGCGCACGACGATCTCGTCGGCCTTCTTGCCCGAATCCACGTACTGGCCGGTCTTGGCGTCCAGCACCTTGATGGCCTTGCCTTCCTTCTTGTAGAAGCCGGCGCCGGTCTTCTGGCCCAGCGCGCCCGCGTCGACCAGGCCCTTCAGCACGGCCGGCGTCTTGTAGACGGCCGCGAACGGGTCGCCGCCCAGGCCGTCCTGCATCGTCTTGATCACGTGCGCCATGGTGTCCAGGCCCACCACGTCGGCGGTGCGGAACGTGGCCGACTTTGCGCGACCCAGCTTGGTGCCGGTCAGGTCGTCGACGACGTCGAACGGGATGCCGTACTTCTCGGCTTCCGCGAACACGGCCAGGATCGAGAAAATCCCCACGCGGTTGGCGATGAAGTTCGGCGTGTCCTTGGCGCGCACCACGCCCTTGCCGAGCGTGGTGGTCAGGAACGATTCCAGGCGGTCCAGGATCTCCGGCTTCGTCGTGGCGGTCGGGATCAGCTCCACCAGGTGCATGTAGCGCGGCGGATTGAAGAAGTGCACGCCGCAGAAGCGCGCTTTCAGGTCGGCGTCGAAGCCATCGGACAGCGACGTGATCGACAGACCCGAGGTATTCGTTGCGAAGATCGCGTTCGGGGCCAGGTGCGGGCCACCTTCTTGTAGAGGTCGTGCTTCCAGTCCATGCGCTCGGCGATCGCCTCGATCACCACGTCGCATTCCTTGAGCAGCTCGATATCGTCCTCGTAGTTGGCCGCACGAATCAGGCCCGCTTCGTCCTTGATGCCCAGCGGCGCTGGCGACAGCTTCTTGAGGTTCTCGATGGCGCGGGTGGCGATGCCGTTCTTCGGGCCTTCCTTGGCCGGCAGGTCGAACAGCACCACGGGCACGCGGGCGTTGATCAGGTGGGCGGCAATCTGCGCCCCCATGACGCCAGCACCCAGCACGGCGACTTTCTTGACGATGAAATTGGACATGCGCGCTCCTTGGCTAGTGAGCGTATTGAAGAAGATGATGTGAAGCCCTGTCGGTTTTCTTCCCTCTCCCATGCAATGGGAGAGGGGTTGGGGGTGAGGGCAAGGCTCTCAAGATGCGATGGTCGCCATTTGAACCGTCTTGCCCTCACCCCCGCCCCTCTCCCGCACGCGGGAGAGGGGATCCCCCCAGGGATCCAAATCAGAACAGATCGGCGTCCAGCGCCATCAGCGTGGCCGAGCCGGCGCGCGCCTTGCGGATCTCGGCGGCGGTTTCCGGCAACAGCTTGGCAAAGTAGAAGCGCGCCGTGGCCAGCTTGCTGACATAGAACTTGTCGCCGCTGCCCTGCTTTTCCAGCGCGATCTTTGCCATGCGGGCCCAGAAGTACGAGAACACAAGGTGACCCACCACGCGCAGGTACGGCACGGCGGCGGCGCCCACTTCGTCGGGGTTGCCCATCGCCTTCATGCCGATTTCCATCGTGAGCTTCTGCACCTTGTCGCCGATGTCGGCCAGCGGGTTCACGAACTCCTGCATGGCTTCGTTGGTGCCCTCTTCCTCGACGAACTGCTGCACGATCTTGCCGAAGGCCTTCAGCTTGGCGCCCATGTCGCCCAGGATCTTGCGGCCCAGCAGGTCCAGTGACTGGATCGTGTTGGTACCTTCGTAGATCATATTGATGCGGGCGTCGCGCACGTACTGCTCCATGCCCCATTCGGAGATGTAGCCGTGGCCGCCGAACACCTGCATGCCCTCGTTGGTCGACGTGAAGGCGTTGTCCGTCAGGAAGGCCTTGATCACCGGCGTCAGCAGCGCCACCAGGTCACCGGCTTCCTTGCGCACGGCCGCGTCCGGATGCGACAGCTCGCGGTCGATCTGCAGCGCGGTCCAGTAGCTGAACGCGCGGCCGCCTTCGGCGTAGGCCTTCTGCGTCAGCAGCATGCGGCGCACGTCCGGATGCACGATGATCGGGTCGGCCGCCTTCTCGGGCGCCTTCGGGCCCGTCAGCGCGCGCATCTGCAGGCGATCCTTCGCGTAGGCCAGCGAGTTCTGGTAGGCCACTTCGGTCAGGCCCAGGCCCTGCGCGCCCACGCCCAGGCGGGCCGCGTTCATCATCACGAACATCGCGTTCAGGCCCTTGTTGGCCTCGCCGACCAGCCAGCCGCGCGCGCCGTCCAGGTTCATCACGCAGGTGGCGTTGCCGTGGATGCCCATCTTGTGCTCGATCGAGCCGCACTGGATGCCGTTGCGCTCGCCCGGATTGCCGTTGGCGTCGGGGATGAACTTCGGCACCACGAACAGCGAGATGCCCTTGGTGCCCTGCGGGGCGTCCGGCAGGCGCGCCAGTACCAGGTGGATGATGTTTTCGGCCAGGTCGTGTTCGCCGGCCGAGATGAAGATCTTGGTGCCCGTGATCGCGTACGAGCCGTCGGCCTGGGGTTCGGCCTTCGAGCGCAGGATGCCCAGGTCGGTGCCGCAGTGCGGCTCGGTCAGGCACATCGTGCCGGTCCACACGCCCGACACCAGCTTGGGCAGGTAGGCCTGCTTCAGTTCCGGCGTGCCGTGCGCGTGCAGCGCCTCGTAGGCGCCGTGCGACAGGCCCGGGTACATCGTCCAGGCCTGGCCGGCCGAGTTCAGCATTTCGTACAGCGCGTTGTTGACGATGATCGGCAGGCCCTGGCCGCCGAACTCGGGGTCGCAGGCCAGCGCGGGCCAGCCGGCCTCGACGTACTGCTGGTAGGCTTCCTTGAAGCCCTTCGGAGCGCGCACCACGCCGTCGCCGACGTAGGTGCAGCCTTCGCGGTCGCCGGGCTGGTTCAGCGGGAACACCACGTCCGCGCAGAACTTGCCGGCTTCCTCGATAACCTGGTTGATGGTGTCCGCGTCGATGTCCGCGTGTTGCGGCATCGCCTTGAGTTCGGCTTCTGCGCCGAGCAGTTCGTGGAGAACGAACTGCATGTCGCGCAACGGTGCGGTGTACTGGCCCATCAAAGACTCCTTGGAGGTTTGCTTAGTGGCCGCCACACGCGCATGCCGCACGCCCTGGAGGGGACGCGTGCGACCGTTGCCCGGGGCGGCTCAGGTTCGGTAAGACTGAATCAGCTTGTTGAGCGCGACCATGGCAAGTTCGGCACTGTCCGGCAGGCGCAGGAAACGGGCGTCGTGATGCAAGCCTAGTTCAAGGCTGTACATTTCGAACAGCATCAGGCGCGGATCGCAGTCCGCGCGCAGGTGCCCCTCTTCCCTGGCCTGGTCCACCGCACGCAACAGCGCGGCCCGCCAGATCGTGACGCTCTTGACCAGCTCGTCACGTACCGGGCTTTCCGCGCGGTCGTCGTACTCGACCGCCCCGCTGATGTAGATGCAACCCGTGGTCACTTCCTGGATGCGCTTTTCCATCCAGCGCCGCACCATCGACCACAGGCGAGGCAGACCGCGCGGTTCCTGCAGCGAGGGGTAGAACACCTCCTGCTCGAACCGCCGGTGATACTCGCGCACCACTTCCACCTGCAGGTCTTCGCGCGAACCAAAATGCGCGAACACGCCGCTCTTGCTCATCTGCATGCGTTCCGCGAGCAGGCCGATGGTCAGCCCTTCCAGCCCGTCGCGGGACGACAGTTCCAGTGCGGCATCGAGAATCGCCACGCGCGTCATCTCACCCTTTCGCAAGGGCGTGGGCGCGGCGGCGGATTCAAGACGAACTGACTGGTGTCGCATGGTTTTCTCTCCGTTCTCTGCAGCATCCCGCGGATGCTGTTTACTGGCTTGACGCTGCTTCCGGCAGGCGCCGCGACGGCAAACCGCCGTCGCAATTGCACGAAGTCTAAGCCAAAAAAGAACGGTCGTTCAGATTATTCTGGCGAGGCCGACTGGCATCAAGTATTTAATTAGACCCGTGTTTCTAAACACGCGGCGCTGCGCGGCCCGGCATGGGCGCGCGTGGCGGCGCATTGCAGCAACGGCTTGCAAACCGCATGGGCTCGCGGATGCACGCTACGCGGCGTGGCGATGCTGCGGCAAGGCAACATGTTACCGTGCGACGCGTTGCCGGCGCCTCAGTAGCGCCCCGTCACCCCGGCAATGACGACGCCGAGACGCAACACGTAGTAGGCCGCCCAGTTGGCAAACCGCCGCAAACGCGGCAGGCGGGCATGCACCTCCGGCATCACTCGCGCGCTGCGTTGCTCCATCGCGCGTTCCAGCCGGGCGCGCAGCGTATCGGCGAACGCGGCGTCATAGACAGCCACGTTGGCCTCGCGCGCCAGCAGCAGGCTGAAGGGGTCCATGTTGCTGGACCCCACCGTGGCCCACGTGTCGTCGACCACCGCCACCTTGGCATGCAGGAAGCTTTCCTCGTACTCGTAGATTTCGACACCCGCCTCCAGCAGCCGCGCATAGAGCGCGTGGGTGGCGTAGTGCTGGAGCCGGTATTCCACCATGCCCTGCAGCAGCAGCCGCACGCGCACGCCGCGCTCGCGGCAGGCCAGCAGCGCGCGGCGCATCTTGTGGCCGGGCAGGAAGTAGGCGTTGGCCAGGATCACGTCGCGGCGCGCCGAGCCCAGCGCGTACAGGTATTCCCGCTCGATGGTACGGCGATTGCGCAGGTTGTCGCGCATCAGCAAGGCCGCGGGCACACCGTGGGGCTGCACATCGCTCCGTGCCAGCCGCGCGCCGCGCGTCAGCGTCTCCACCTCCGCGAACGCATTCGCGGTCTCGCGCAGACCGCGCCGTTGGGCGATGCGAAACCACAGCCGGGCCGACGCCAGCGCGATCTGCGCCACCAGCGGCCCCCTCACGCGCACCGCGAAGTCGTAGCGTGGCCCCAATTCAGGCAGTTCGATCGGCCCGTGGTTGTGGTCGTCGATGATATTGATGCCGCCCACGAACGCCACCTTGCCGTCGATCACGGCGATTTTTCGATGGAGCCGCCGCAGGTGGCGCCGCGCGAACTTGAACCCGCGCAGCGGCCGGTAGATTTCCAGCACGACGCCGCCAGCCCGGAGCCTGTCCTGCAGGGCCACCGGCATGTCGCCGGCGCCAAAGCCGTCGACCACCAGCCGGACGTCGACGCCACGCTGCGCCGCACCAATCAGCGCATCGCCGACGCGCGCGCCAACGTCGTCGTCGGCATAGATGTACGTTTCGACCACCACGTGGACTTGCGCCGCGTCGATGGCGGCGATCAGGGCGGGAAAGAACTCCTGGCCGTTGCGCAACAGATCGACCAGGTTGCCGGGCACCGGGCTGCCGCGCCGGCGTACCCAGTGCATCAGCCTGGCCTTGGCGTGGGCGCTGGCGGCGCGCAGCTCGTGCACGGACCCGGGCAGGCCGGCGGCAGGCGTCTGCGGCGACGTCGGAGCGTCCGCCGGTTCCCGGCGCGCGTCCGGTGCATCGGACGCGTCAGGCTCATCGGCGGTACGGGGCATTTCGGGTTCGGCGCGATCGTAGATCCGTGACATGGCTCGATTATCGGCCAACGGGCGGCTCCTGCACATGGCCCGGCCGAACTCTGCTATTGTCGGGACATTGTGACGCCCAACAGGGAAAGCATTGTGAAGGTATTCGGTATCACCGGTTCATCGGGCAGCGGCAAGACGACGCTGCTGGACCAGTTGATCCCCCGGTTCGTGGCTGACGGCCTGCGCGTCGCCGGCATCAAGCACACGCACCACGGATTCGATCCGGACACGCCTGGCAAGGATTCCTGGCGCATGCGCCAGGGCGGCTGCGAGAACGTGGTGCTGGTCGGCGCCCGCCACCTGACGCTGATGCGTCATTACCCGGAAGACAAGCCATCGCCGGAGATCGGCGAAGCGCTGGCGGTGCTGCCGCCCGACACCGACCTGGTCATGGTCGAAGGCTACAAGTGGAGCGATTTCCCGAAGCTGGAGATCTATCGCCCGGGCAATGGCAAGGCGCCGCTCTGGGCCGAGGTGCCGGGCGTAGTGGCCGTGGCGACCGACGCGATGGAGGCGGTGGCCGGACAGACCACGCTGCCCGTCATCGACCTGGCCGACGCCGACGCCATCTACGGCTGGATCCGGGATTACCTGGCGTCACACTGAAAACAACGGCCCTCGCGGGCCGTTTTCGTTTTGCGCATCGCCATCCGCCATCAGGCTTCCGGGATGGCCACGCGATGCGCCAGCTCAGCCATCAGCGGCACGTGGTCGGAGCGCTCGGCCCACTCGCGGCCCGTCAGCGCCTGCGTCCGCTCGATCTCGAAGCCACGCACGTAGATGCGGTCGAGTTGCCACCACGGCATATGGCTCGGAAAGGTATGGATGCGGCCGTTCTTCGCATGGGCCGATTCCTTCGCATTCAACGTGTTGCAGATGCGCGTATCGAGCTTGTGGTTCCAGTCGTTGAAGTCGCCGGCGATCACCAGCGGCGCGTGGTCTGGCACCACCGCCCGCACCCGATCCACCAGCGCGCTGGCCTGGCGCACACGGCTACGGGCGAACAGCCCGAAATGCACGCAGATCAGGTGCGCCTCGACGCCATTGATATCCGCCACTGCGTGCAGCAGCCCGCGCTGCTCGAAGCGGTGGTCCGAAATATCAAGGTTTTCCGACATCAGGATCGGATGGCGCGACAGGATGGCGTTGCCGTGGTGCCCGTGCTCGTACACCGCGTTGCGGCCGTAGACCGAATGCGGATAGGCGTCGGTGGCCAGGTAGTTGAGCTGGGTATGGTCGGGGTCGAACAGTTCGGCGGCAATCAGGCGGTCGTTGCGGTCCTGCACTTCCTGCAGGAACACGATATCGGCGTCCATCGACTGCAGGCCCGTGCGTACGCTCTGGATGCGCGGCTTGCCGCTGAAACCTTTCACGCCCTTGTGGATGTTGTAGGTCACCACGCGCAGTTTCATGATGCCACTCCGCGTTCGGCGCCCGCTTCCACGCTTTGTGCGCCCGCCATGCGCCAGGCAAGCTGGCGCACCGCCTCGGCATTGCTGCTCGAAAAGCAGCGTGCGGCAGCCGCCTGCCAGGGCAGCCATTCGAACTGCAGGTGCTCGCGCGGCGCCAGCGTCACCGGCAACGGCTCGGGCACGCACAGCCCGAACCAGTGCTCGGTATTCCGCGTGACGCCGGGCGCATACCGATGGCGCCACTGGGGATAGATTTCGTAGTCGATCGTATGCTGCCAGTCGGTCAGCTGGTAGCGGCTGGCCACGATGCCGGTTTCCTCGGCCACTTCGCGCGCGGCCGTGGCCGCCAGCGGCTCGTCTTCGGCATCAAGGCTGCCCGTGACCGATTGCCAGAAGCCTGGCCGGTCGGCACGCTCGATCAACAGGACTTGCAGGTCTGGCGTATGGATGACGACCAGCACAGATTCGGGAATCTTGTAGCGCATGGGGCGGTGGAGGCAACAGACCCCAAGCATAGCGCAGCGGCGCCAG
The DNA here is from genome assembly GCF_018729255.1 of Cupriavidus sp. EM10. Classification (NCBI taxonomy): domain Bacteria; kingdom Pseudomonadati; phylum Pseudomonadota; class Betaproteobacteria; order Burkholderiales; family Burkholderiaceae; genus Cupriavidus; species Cupriavidus sp. EM10. The sequence continues at coordinate 424,128 of NZ_CP076060.1, read as the reverse complement.
CTTCGGCGTCCTCCGCTGTCTGAATACCGCGATGTGGAATCAGGCGGCAGTCTGCTCGCCCGATGGCCGGGGCGTCAGGTAGTGGCCGCCGGGGCTGCCAGCACCCTCGGGGCCCGTGCCGGGCGTGCCGTTCAGCCACGTGTCGAAGACCTCGGGCGAATCGCCATGTCCCCAGGCGGCGCGCAGTTGCTGCATCAGCGGGGTCAGCGCCTGGGTATAGCGCCGCGATGCCACGTGGGCATGTTCGGCCAGCGCATCGGTGCTTTCACGCACCTGGGCGGCCAGTTCGGCGCGTTCCTGGCCGATTTCCTTCTCGCGCATGCCAAGCTGGTTGTATTTCTGGATCAGGAAACGCTGGTAGTCGCCCGCCTCCACACCTTGGGCGGCCTGGGCGTTGACCTGTTCGAAACGCATCACGATGCTGGCCGTTTCCTGCTCGACATGGGCCGCCTCGGCGTTCACCTGCTGCAACGCTTCCTGCAGCCGCAGCGCCTCGCGCCGATGGGTCTGCAGCCGCGTGGCCTCGTCGTCAAACGTGCGTTGGGCGGTCAGGTAGGCCTGGACCACGGGCTGGGGCGCCACCACCAGCAGCGGGTCCGCGCCGCCGGCACGCCGGCCGGACAGCAGTGCATCCTCGGCCAGTCGCAGGTTGCCGACATCCTCCAGCCAGCGGCCACGGGCCATGACGGTTGCCACGGTATCGAGCGCCAGCTTGCGCAAGGCATCGGCCCGTTGCGCCGCCACCGGCCCTTCGCCGTGCATGCCCTGGCTGTAATCCGGCACCGGCTGCGCGCCCTGTACGGCATGGGCGATGTCCGGCACACAGGCCGCCACGGTCGTGGCCACCGATTCCGACATCGCCTGGGCCGACTTGCGAACCGCGCGGCGCAGCTCGAAGCGCGCCAGCAGCATCATGAGCAGCCCGGCCACCAGCCAGGTCAGGATGGTTTCCGCATGGGCCAGCACAAAGGCCCGGATCGTTTCCGTATCGAGTTGCAGCATTTTGGTGTTGTCCTCCCGCGCCACGACCGGCCTTTCGGGTGGGCTGGCTTCGCGCGCATCAGGCAGAAAGACATCATCCGGGATGGCTTCGTTCCGGGTGGTAACAAATGGAAACGCATCCTTGCGCCGAAAACAAAAAAGCCGCGCTTGAACGCGGCTTTTCGTATCGGAACCGGAATGATCCGGCGACGAATCAGGAAGTCGTCTTCGGCTCTTGCGCGCGCAGGCGGATATGCAGCTCGCGCAATTGCTTCTCGTCGACGGAGCTCGGGGCCTGGGTCAGCAGGTCCTGGGCGCGCTGCGTCTTCGGGAAGGCGATCACGTCGCGGATCGAATCGGCGCCGGCCATCATCGTCACGATGCGGTCCAGGCCGAAGGCCAGGCCGCCGTGCGGCGGCGCACCATACTGCAGTGCGTCGAGCAGGTAGCCGAACTTGGCACGCGCTTCCTCGTCGCCGATCTTCAGCGCGCGGAACACCTTGCTCTGCACATCCTCGCGGTAGATACGCACCGAGCCGCCGCCCATTTCCCAGCCGTTCAGCACCATGTCGTAGGCCTTGGCGATGCACTTGCCAGGGTCCGTTTCCAGGTACTGCAGGTGCTCGTCCTTGGGGCTCGTGAACGGGTGGTGCATGGCCACCCAGCGGGCATCTTCCTCGTCGTACTCGAACATCGGGAAGTCGATCACCCACAGCGGCTTCCAGGTGTCCTCGAACAGGCCGGTGCTCTTGCCGAATTCCGAATGGCCGATCTTCAGGCGCAGCGCGCCGATGGCGTCGTTAACCACCTTGGCCTTGTCGGCGCCAAAGAAGATGATGTCGCCGTCCTGGGCTTCGGTGCGCTTCAGGATCTCGTTGATCGCGGCGTCGTGCAGGTTCTTCACGATCGGCGACTGCAGGCCGTCACGGCCCTTGGCCACTTCGTTGACCTTGATCCAGGCCAGGCCCTTGGCGCCGTAGATCGCCACGAACTGGGTGTAGGCGTCGATTTCGCCGCGCGAGATCGCGCTGCCGCCCGGCACGCGCAGGCCCACCACGCGACCGTTGTCGCTGTTGGCCGGGCCAGAGAAGACCTTGAAATCGACGTCCTTCATGACGTCGGTCAGTTCGGTGAATTCCAGCTTGACGCGCAGGTCCGGCTTGTCCGAACCGAAACGGGCCATGGCTTCGCGGAACTCCATCACCGGGAACTTGGACACCAGGTCCACGTCGATGGCGTTCTTGAACACGGTGCGCATCATGTCCTCGAACAGGTCACGGATCTCCTGTTCGGTCAGGAACGACGTTTCGCAGTCGATCTGCGTGAATTCGGGCTGGCGGTCGGCGCGCAGGTCCTCGTCACGGAAGCACTTGGTGATCTGGTAGTAGCGATCGAAGCCCGAGACCATCAGCATCTGCTTGAAGATCTGCGGCGACTGCGGCAGCGCGAAGAAGTGGCCCGGATTCACACGCGACGGCACCAGGTAGTCGCGGGCGCCTTCGGGCGTGCTCTTGCCCAGCATCGGGGTCTCGATGTCGATGAAGCCCTGCGCGTCCAGGTACTTGCGCACTTCCATCGCCACCTTGTAGCGCAGGCGCAGGTTGTACTGCATCTGCGGACGGCGCAGGTCCAGCACGCGGTGCGTCAGGCGGGTGGTTTCCGACAGGTTGTCGTCGTCCAGCTGGAACGGCGGCGTGACCGACGGGTTCAGCACGGTCAGCTCATGGCACAGCACCTCGATCTTGCCCGAGGTCAGGTTGGCATTCTCGGTACCGGCCGGGCGCGGGCGAACCTTGCCCACCACGCGGATGCAGAATTCGTTGCGGATTTCTTCCGCGGCCTTGAACATCTCCGGACGGTCCGGATCGCACACCACCTGCACCAGGCCTTCGCGGTCGCGCAGGTCGACGAAGATCACGCCGCCATGGTCGCGACGGCGCTGCACCCAGCCCGTCAGGGCCACTTCCTGGCCGGTCAGTTGTTCGGTCACCAGACCGCAGTAATGTGTACGCATGGAAGACATAGGAGAAAGTCCCTGTAAAGCGCGGCCGCCAGGCAGCCGCGCGCAAATCAGTTGGTATGGGTGTCGGCGACTTCGTCGGCAACCAGCACGGCTTCGTCCGCTCGGACATCGCCGGTGCGGCGCGGCAGGTCGGTCGGGGCCACCACGCCCATCGACACGATGTACTTCAGCGCCGCGTCGACGGTCATGTCCAGCTCGATGGTGTCTGCCTTCGGCATCATCAGGAAGAAGCCCGAAGTCGGGTTCGGCGTCGTCGGCACGTACACGCTGACGTATTCGCCTTGGAGGTGATTTTGCACGTCTCCGCCCGGGCGCCCGGTCAGAAATGCGATCGTCCACGACCCTTCGCGCGGATACTGCACCAGCAGCGCCTTGCGGAACGCATTGCCCGAGGACGACAGCAGCGTGTCCGACACCTGCTTCACGCTGGTGTAGATCGGGCCCACCACCGGGATATGGCCCAGCAGCGCTTCCCACCAGCGCACCAGGCGCTGGCCGATGAAGTTGTGCGTCAGCACGCCCACCAGCAGGATGAAGAGCAGGGTCAGGATCGCGCCCAGGCCCGGGATGCGGCGCCCGAACAGGCTCTCCGGCTGCCACGCCAGCGGCAGCAGCGCCATGCTCTGGTCCATCGTGCCGATGATCAGGTTGAGCACCCACAGTGTGATGCCCAGCGGCACGAGCACGAGCAGACCGGTCAGGAACCAGGTCTTGATGGCAGACGTTTTCTTGGTAGCCACGGGGTGCCTGGCGTCAGTTGCTGCCGGCGGCCGGCGTGGCCGGTGCCGCCGGTGCCGGTGCTCCGGCCGGAGCGGCCGGAGCCGTCGACGGGGCATCGGCTGCCGGCGCGCTGGCCGGGGCACTGGCGCCGCCGCTGCCGCCACGGAAGTCGGTCACGTACCAGCCCGAGCCCTTGAGCTGGAAGCCGGCTGCAGTCAGTTGCTTCTTGAAGGTTCCGGCGGTGCCGCAGGATGGGCAGTCCGTGAGCGGGGCATCGCTCATTTTCTGCAGCACATCGCGCCCGTGGCCGCAGGCGTCGCAACGGTAGGCATAGATCGGCATGGTTCTTTCGTGGAATCTGAGACGGTAAAGCGGGTAGATGGCAGCGCCCCGTCCGATCGACAAGGGCCGCGCCGGAAAATATACCCGTGCGGCAATGCAAAGCCGCTGATTATAAACCGTTGGCGGGGCGGCTACCGGCAGGAAATGGAGGCATTCGGGGGCGTAATCGTCACGATTTCGCACGAAAGCTTAAAAGTTATGCAATATGCACTTCTCGGACGGGCGGCCGGTCGCTGATCCACTGCGGCAGCAGCGAACCGAACACCATGCCGCCGATCGAGAACATCAGGCCCACCATCTGCGGCGGCACGGTAGCGCCGGCAAAGCCGACTTCGCACGTCAGCCACGAGCTCAGCCCCAGCACGATGGCCAGCAGGCCGCCCTGCCGCGTGGCCGGCTTCCAGAACAGGCCGAAGGCCAGCGGCACGAAGGCCGACACCAGCGTCACCTTGTAGGCGTTTTCCACCATGTGGAAAATCGACAGGTGCGAATTGAGCGCGAACAGCGTCACCAGCGTGGTGAAGACCAGCACCACCGCCTGCATCACCCGGAGGAACTGCTTGTCGCTCAAATGGCGGAAATACGGGCGCAGGATGTTCTCCGCAAACGTCACCGACGGCGCCAGCAGCGTGGCCGAAGCACAGCTCTTGATGGCCGACAGCAGCGCGCCGAAGAACATCACCTGCGCGAACATCGGCGCGTGGTTCAGGATCAGTTGCGGCAGGATCAGCTGCGAATCCGAATTGATGTACTTCTCGACCATCTGCGGGTCGATCAGCGTGGCCGAGTAGGCCAGGAACATCGGGATAAAGGCAAAGAAGAAGTACAGCACGCCGCCCAGCACCGAGGCCCGCCCGGCGATCTGCTCGGTTTTCGACGACGTCACCCGCTGGAACACGTCCTGCTGCGGAATCGAGCCCAGCATCATCGTAAACAGCGCCGCCGCAAACCCGATGATCTGCACCAGGTCGAGCGACGGCAGGAATTCGAACTTGCCGGCGGCCGCCGCATGCGACACCACGGCGGTCACGCCGCCGGCCTGCCCGCTGACTTCGTAGCCGATGTAGAGCATGCCGATCACGATGATGATCATCTGGATGAAGTCGGTCACGGCCACCGACCACATCCCGCCGAACAGCGTATAGACCAGCACGCTGGCCGCGCCGATCATCATGCCGGCCTCCTGCGACAGCGCGCCGTCCGACACGGTATAGAACACCAGCCCCAGCGCCTTGATCTGCGCCGCCACCCAGCCCAGGTACGACACCACGATGCACAGCGTGGTCAGCACTTCGGCCAGCCGGCCATAGCGGTTGTGATAGTAGTCGCCGATCGTCAGCAGGTTCATCCGGTACAGCGGCCGGGCAAAGAACAGGCCCACCAGGATCAGGCAGAGCGACGAACCGAAGGGGTCGGACACCACGCCCGACAGGCCTTCCTTGAGGAAGACGGCCGGGATGCCGAGCACGGTTTCAGAGCCGAACCATGTGGCGAAGACCGTGGCGGTGACGATGTAGAACGGCAGGCTGCGACCCGCGACGGCGAAGTCGGCGGTGCCCTTGACGCGCAGCGCCGCCCACAGGCCGATGCCGACCGAGATAACCCAATAGATGATGACGAACCAGATCAGCATGCCGCTGCCCTATCCCAAATAGCCAGAAGTGCCCTGGTGGCGAAAAACCGAATGCCGGCCGGATGCCTGGAACCGCCAGGCCGACTCCGCCCGGAGTCCAATTCATCGGTCGGGGCCGCGGGCGCCCGGGAGGGGGCATAGGCGGTCGTAGCCGAATCAAAACGCGGATTATAGCGACGCAGACTCCCCGGCAAGAAAAAATTCCCCGGGGCGCGGTCAAATGCCCACACTCGCACCGGCTCGGTGCAGCGTGGGGCGCACGGCATCTGGCCGGGCTTGCTGCGACCTTGCCGCGGCTTACCAGTACCCCGCCCAGGCCAGCGCCTGGACGATCACGATCCCCGCCAGGAACCCGCCCATCAGCATCAGCGCGGTGGAGAGCCGCCGGTTGGTACGGCGCTGCTCGTGCACCAGCTGGGTCAGCAGCCGCTCCTGCTCGCCGTTGTTCAACAGCGCGCGGCGCTCCAGGAACTGGTGCGCCAGGCGCGGGAAGTCGGGCAGCATCTTGGCCCATTGCGGCGCCTCGACCTTGACGCGTTCCCAGGCACCCTGCCAGCCGACCTGCTCGTACATCCAGCGCTCCAGGAACGGCTTGGCGGTCTTCCAGAGATCGAGATCGGGGTCCAGCTGGCGCCCCAGGCCCTCGATATTGAGCAGCGTCTTCTGCAGCAACACCAGCTGCGGCTGGATCTCGACGTTGAACCGGCGCGACGTCTGGAACAGGCGCATCAGCACCATGCCCAGCGAGATCTCGCGCAGCGGCTTGTCGAAATACGGCTCGCAGCAGGCGCGCACGGCCGATTCCAGTTCCTCGACACGTGTCTCCGGCGGCACCCAGCCCGACTCCACGTGCAGCAGCGCCACGCGGTGGTAGTCGCGGCGGAAAAAGGCGATGAAGTTCTGCGCCAGGTAGTTCTTGTCGAACTCGGACAGCGCGCCGACGATGCCGAAGTCCAGCGCGATATACCGGCCAAACGTCTCCGGCTGCACCGACACCAGGATGTTGCCCGGGTGCATGTCGGCGTGGAAGAAGCCGTCGCGGAACACCTGCGTGAAGAAGATCTCGACGCCTTCCTCGGCCAGCTTGTGCATGTCCACGCCGGCCGCCTTCAGCGATTCGGTGCGCGAGATCGGGATGCCGTGCATCCGCTCCATCGTGAAGACCGTGCTGGTACACCAGTCCCAGAACACCTCGGGCACGCACAGCAGGTCGCTGTCGGCGAAGTTGCGGCGCAGCTGGCTGGCGTTGGCCGCCTCGATCATCAGGTCCAGCTCGTCGTGCAGGTACTTGTCGAACTCGGCCACCACCTCGCGCGGCTTCAGGCGGCGGCCATCCACCCACACGCGCTCCAGCCACGTGGCCATGTCGCGCATCAGCGCCAGGTCGCTGTCGATCACGGGCAGCATGCCGGGGCGCAGCACCTTCACGGCCACCTCGCGGCCATGGCTGGGGCCGCCTCGCAGCGTGGCGAAGTGCACCTGGGCGATGGACGCACTGGCCACGGGCTGGTGCTCGAAGTTTTCGAACAGCGCTGCCAGCGGCCGACCGAGCGATTTCTCGATGATCTTCACCGCCACCGCCGAATCGAACGGCGGCACCTGGTCCTGCAGCTTGGCCAGTTCATCGGCGATATCGGGCGGCATCAGGTCGCGCCGGGTGGACAGCACCTGGCCGAACTTGACGAAAATCGGCCCCAGCGTGGTCAGCGCCAGGCGCAGGCGCTCGCCGCGCGGCTGGTCCAGCTTGCGGCCGATGGTGATCACGCGCACCAGGAACTTGATGCGCCGGCTCTTGAAGCCGGACAGCACAAGCTCGTCGAGCCCGTAGTACAGGATGACGAAGATAATCTTGCAGAGACGCAGCAGGCGGGTCATGCGGGGATTTTCAGAAGGCAGCGCCGCGCAAGGCGGCAGCGGAGAGTGACATGGCGATCAACGGTGGGCCGACGGAAGCTGGCCTGAAGCCCCCTCCCCTTGCCCGCCCGAGCGTTCCAGGCGTTCCAGGCGCTTTTCCAGCCGCGCCAGGTCGTCGCGCAGACGCGCCACGTCGGTGCCAAACCCGTCCAGCGCGGCGTGGCGCACCAGGGTCGGCTGTTCGTCGAGCAGGTATTCGGTCACATTGTCGAGCAGCGCCCGGCCCACGCGCGTCGCGCTTTCATGCACCTGCCGCGCGCCGTCGACCACGCGCTGGGCCACGCTGTCGCTGACCGGGCCGCCCATCACGCCACGCAGGGCGCGCGACAGGTCTTCGGCCGCGTCCCAGCGCAGGTTGCGCGCCAGCGTGGACACCGCATTGGCCAGTTCCGCGTCGCCATCGATCCGCACATGGCGCATGGCGGCGGCCTGGCCGCCCTCGGCCACGTCGGCCACCACCAGCGGCCATTGCTGCAGTGGCACCAGCAGCGTCACGGCCGGTGTATCGGCTTGCGTCGCCTGCTCGATGCCGCCGTGCTCGGTGATCCGCAGGGACAGCGCGAACGCCGCGGCGTCGAACCGGATGACGCGGCTGGCAAACGGCGCCAGCAGGCTGCAGGCCCACGGCTCCTGTTCGATCAGGTGATTCAGTGCGGCGACGATCGGCGCGGCCAGGGGAGTCGGCAAGGCGTTCATGGCGTCCGGTTCCGGGCAGGTCTGCCCAACAAAAAAAGGCCCACGCGTACGTGGGCCTCCATTCTAAGCTACTCGGCCGCCGCTTCATGTCATCCATGCGGCGGCGGGCGTTCCGCTCAGGATTCCTGCTGGATACCGGCCAGCAGCCAGCCGCCGCCGGATGCCGACTTGGCCAGGTTCCAGACTTCGCCGAACGGCTGCGCCGCTTCGCCGGCATTCTCGCGGATCATGCCCGAGAAACGCACGCTGGCGATGTGCTGGGCCGGCGTCGTCTCGATGCCAAGCAGTTGGGCGTCCAGCGTGACCACGTCGGTCTTGTTGACCGCTTCGCCGCGCTCGGACAGGTCCATCTTGATCTCGGCGAACATTTCCGGGGTGGTGAATTCGCGGATGTCGTCCAGGTTGCCCGCGTCCCAAGCGGCCTGCAGGCGCACGTAGTGGACCTTGGCGTTGCGCAGGAAGGCTTCGGTATCGAAGTCTGCCGGCACACCCCACGGCTGCTGCACTGCCGCAGCAGCAGCGCCTGCGGCCGCGCCGCCCATCACCGGGTTGGCTGCCGCGCCGTTGTAACCCGCGGGCTGCACCGGTTCGGCCTGGCGCAGGGTCGGCTCGGCATTGCGTGCCGCGCCACCAAACGGGTTGCTATTGCCGTTGCCGCCCATGCCAGCGTACGCAGGGGTCTGCGAACGGGCCGAGCCGCCGCGGAACTTGCGGAACAGCCACAGCGCGATCATCGCGATAACGGCAAACAGGATCACATTGCCCAGGAAGCTGGCTGCCGCGCCACCCAGACCGAAGTGCGACAGCAGGTAGCCAATACCCAGGCCGGCCGCCAGGCCGCCAAGCATGCCACCCCAGTTACGCTTTGGCGCCGCAGCAGCCGCGCCACCGGCGGCGCCGGCGGTTGCGGGGGCTGCCTGCTGGGCGGGCTGCTGCTGGGCCGGCGCATTTTGTTGCGGCGGCGTGGCCTGACGCTGCTGCGTCACGCTCGACGATTGCTTGCCGACGCTGCGCGAACCGCCGAGGCGTTTCGCATTGGCGTCTAGCGCTGCCCCCATGGCCACCGTCACCATCAGCGCGGCCGCCAGGAATTTTCCACGAAAAGAAGACATATGAGCTGTTCCCCTGTCATTTTCGGCCATCAACGGCCGAACATGGCGAATTAGTACTTTCTCCCGACGTGGAGCGCCACGACTCCGGCCGTCAGGTTGAAGTATTCGACTTGTTCCAGTCCAACTTGTTCCATCAAGCGTACAAGTGAACCCTGGTCTGGATGCATTCTGATCGATTCCGCGAGATAGCGATAGCTCGGGGCATCCCCAGCCACGCGTTCGCCCAGCCAGGGGAGTACCTTGAAAGAATAGACGTCGTAGAACTTCTCCAGGGGCTTCCATACCTTGGAGAATTCCAGCACCATCACCTTGCCACCCGGCTTGACCACGCGGCGCATCTCGGCCAGGGCGCGGTCCTTGTGCGTCATGTTGCGCAGGCCGAAGGCCACCGTGACCAGGTCGAAGTAGTTGTCCGGGAATGGAATCTTCTCGGCGTCGCACAGGGCCACCGGCGTGACGACGCCCTTGTCCAGCAGGCGGTCGCGGCCCACGCGGAGCATCGACTCGTTGATGTCGGTCAGCCAGACCTCGCCCTTGGGGCCGGCCTGCTTCGCGAACGCCTTGGCCAGGTCGCCCGTGCCGCCGGCGATATCCAGTACCTTGTGGCCGGGCCGCACGTTGGCCTGGGCAATCGTGAACATCTTCCAGATGCGGTGCATGCCACCGGACATCAAGTCGTTCATCACATCATATTTGCTGGCCACCGAGTGGAACACGCCGGCAACCTTGCCGGCCTTTTCCGATTCGTCGACCTTGTCGAACCCGAAGTGGGTTTCGCTCATTCTCAGACTCCAGGTACTTGATTCAGTGATGATGGCCGCATGCGTGGCCGCCGGCCGCCGGCATCGGGGCATCGCGGTCCATCCCGGCGGCCTCCAGCCGCTTCAGGTAGCCGTCCCACAGCGTGTCCTGCTGGTCGCCCAGGCGGTACAGCAGTTCCCATGTGTAGATGCCCGTGTCATGGCCATCGTCGAAGCGGATCTGGATCGCATAGTTGCCCACCGGCTCCACCGCCGCGATACCCACGTGGCGCTTGCCGGTCTGCAGCGTTTCCTGCCCCGGACCATGGCCCTGGACTTCGGCGGAAGGCGAGTATACGCGCAGCAGCTCGAACGGCAGCCGCCAGGTACGGCCGTTGTCGAAGCCGATTTCGAGCACGCGCGACTGCGTGTGGACGGTCAGCGCGGTAGGGTGAGGGGTGTCTTTGTCCAGGCCAGCCATGATGAAAGGTCGCGGCACCCCCGCCCCGGCCCGGAGGGCCGTTACAGTGGCGCCGTCAAGCGTCTTGTACGACCCGATAGCTTACTCCACCCCCCTCGGCTTGCCCATCCCGTGGACCGCCGCCGCTTTCGTCCGCGCGTCCGTCACCGGACCGGTCCACCGGCACGTACCGCAGCCGCCGGCCATGGAAGGCCGCCACGGTGCTGCGGTGCGCAATGCTGACGATCGCCGCACCGGGCAGTTCGTCCACCATCAGCTGGTACATCGCGCGCTCGGTGTCCTCGTCCAGCGCGCTGGTGGCTTCGTCCAGGAACAGGTAGTCCGGCTTCTGCAGCAGCGCCCGCGCAAAGGCCAGGCGCTGCTGCTCGCCCGGCGAGAGCCGCAGCGACCAGTTGTCGAACACGTCCAGATGCTTCGTCAGGATGCCCAGCCGCGCCTTGCGCAGCACGGCGACCAGCGTCTCGCGGGTGTGGCTGTTGCCGGCGTCGGGATACGACAGTGCGTCGGCCAGCGTGCCGATCGGCAGGTAGCTGCGCTGCGGCAGGAACAGCATGCGCCGGTGCGGCACAGTGATACGTCCGCTGCCATAGGGCCAGATGCCGGCCAGCGCGCGGAACAATACGCTCTTGCCGCAGCCTGACGGGCCATGCACCAGCCAGCGCTCACCCGGTGCGATCGACAGCGAGAACGGCGCCACCAGCGGACGCTGCCCCGGGTAATGGCCCGGATCGATGCCTTCCTCGTCCACGCCCAGCCCGCCGCGTACCGGCAGCGCCAGCGCCAGGCCGCTGACCGCGATATCGCCTTCGGACGGGCTGGCGGCCTGCACCACCTCGATATCGCCCGGCCCTTCGTGCGTCAGGTCCTGGCGCTCGGCCTCGCGCATGGCTTCCTGGAAATCGATCAGACGGTTGGCGGCGGCCTTCCAGCCCACCAGCGTCGAGTAGCTGTCGACAAACCACGACAGCGCGCCCTGCACCTGCCCGAATGCCGAATTGATCTGCATGAGCCCGCCCAGCGTGAGCTTGCCCGAGAAGTAGCGCGGCGCCGCCACCAGCAGCGGGAAGATGATCGCGAACTGGCCGTAGCCGGAGTTCACGAACGTCAGCCGCCGGGTGTAGCGCATGAGCTGGTTCCAGTTCGCCCGGATGCGCTCGAAGCGCGCGCGCAGGCCAGCCTGCTCGGTCGGCTCGCCGCGATACAGCGCCACCGGCTCGCTGTTCTCGCGCAGGCGCACCAGCATGAAACGGAAATTTGCCTCGTACTGTTCCTGCTGGAACGACAGCCCGATCAGCGGCCGCCCGACGAAGTGGGCAATCAGCGAGCCCACCACCGCATAGCCGATGGCAAACCAGACCATGTAGCCGGGAATCGTCACGTCCGTGCCGCCCAGCGCCAGCGTGATCGGTCCGGACACCACCCACAGGATGCCGATGAACGACACCAGCGTCACGGCCGAGTTGAGCAGGCCCATCGACAGCGTCAGCGCGCCGTCGGTGAACTGGCGCAGGTCGTCGGCCAGCCGCTGGTCGGGGTTGTCGGTCGAATGGGTCTGTTCGATGCGGTAGTACGCCTGGTGCCCGAGCCAGCGCTGCATGAAGGTGCCGGTCATCCAGGTACGCCAGCGCATCTGCAGCATCATCTGGTAGTACTGGCGCGAGATCGCCAGCACGATGAAGCCGGCCGCGATCCACGAAAACCGCAGCAGCAGCGCCTTGAACGAAACGAAGTCGCGCTGCTCGATGGCGTTGTAGAACACGCGGTTCCACTCGTTGAGCAGCACGTTGATGTAGACGATGCCGAGGTTCAGCGCCACGACCAGGGTCAGCAGCCCCAGGCCGGCCTTGCGGTCTTCGGAACTCCAGTAAGGCTTGATCAGCGCCCAGGTGGCCGCCAGGCGCAGCCGGCTCTGGTTCTTGAGGGCCTCGGCGGGTACGGCGGGACCGGGCACGATAACGGACGACGGTGTGGAAGACATGGCGCCAGCGGTTGGCCCGCCGCGGACGGACGGCGGGCATGTTGTTGTTCGACCGGAGTCAGACGCACCGCCAGGCGGGCGGGTTCCGTACCAGACTGCAACGGCACTTTACAGGGGGATGGAAAGCATTGCAGCGGGGTCGCCGGCCAGGCGGTCAGTCCGATTCGCCCAGCACGGAAAGTGCCGTGCGCAGCGCCGGCAGCCGGGTGCCCAGTTCCGCGATGCGCGCGGCATCGGCCGCCCGTTGCGGCGCGGCCCAGATCGCCTCCGGGAAATGCGTGTCCCAACGGTAGCGCGGGATGATGTGCCAGTGCAGGTGCGGCACCATGTTGCCGAACGCGGCCAGGTTGACCTTGTCCGGCGCCATGACCTCGCGCACCACCCGCTCGACCCGCGCCACCAGCCGCATCAACCAGGCCTGGTCGTGCTCGTCCAGGTCGGTCAGCTCGGCCGCATGGTCGTTCCAGACCACGCGGCAAAAGCCCGGAAAGCGGCCGTGCTCGACCAGGATCACGCGGGCGCGGTCGCCCATCCAGACCAGCTCGCCACCGTCGGCTTCGCACAGGGGACAGTTCGGGAGTCGGGTCATGAGTCAACTAGAGAGTGTTTTACTCCCCTCTCCCGCAAGGCGGGAGAGGGGAGCTCATATCTATGGCCTGTACGGCTTAAACCAGCACCCGCTCGATACCACCCGCGTTGGCGCGCGACACGTACTCGGGCATCCAGTTCTCGCCCAGCAGGTGCTTGGCCATCTCCACGACGATGTAATCGGCCGTGACCGACGCGTCCTCGTTGTAGCGCGACAGGCCCTGCAGGCAGGACGGGCAGCTGGTCAGGATCTTGACGTCGCCGTTGAAGTCGTCGGTGCGCAGCTTGTCGGCGCCCTTGCGCATTTCCTCTTCCTTGCGGAAGCGGATCTGCGTCGACACGTCCGGACGCGTCACGGCCAGCGTGCCCGATTCCCCGCAGCAGCGATCGTTCTTCTCGATCTTGCCGCCGCCCTGGTTACCGCCCATCAGGTCGTTCACCAGCTTGGTCGGGTCCATCGTCTTGATCGGGGTGTGGCAGGGGTCGTGGTACATATAGCGCGTACCGGTCACGCCCTCCAGCTTGACGCCCTTTTCCAGCAGGTACTCGTGGATGTCGATGATGCGGCAGCCCGGGAAGATCTTGTCGAACTCATACCCGGCCAGCTGGTCGTAGCACGTGCCGCAGCTCACCACCACGGTCTTGATGTCGAGGTAGTTCAGCGTATTGGCCACGCGATGGAACAGCACGCGGTTGTCGCTGACCATCTTCTCCGCCTTGTCGAACTGGCCGTTGCCGCGCTGCGGATAGCCACAGCACAGATAGCCCGGCGGCAGCACGGTCTGCACGCCCACGTGCCACAGCATGGCCTGCGTGGCCAGCCCCACCTGCGAGAACAGCCGCTCGGAGCCGCAGCCCGGGAAGTAGAACACGGCTTCCGTTTCGGCCGTGGTCGTCTTCGGGTTGCGGATGATCGGCACGATCTCGTTGTCTTCGATATCGAGCAGCGCACGCGCCGTCTTCTTGGGCAGGTTGCCCGGCATCTTCTTGTTGATGAAGTGGATCACCTGCTCCTGCACCGGCGGCTTGCCAACCGTGGCGGGCGGATGCTGGGTCTGCTTCTTCGCGAACTTCTTCAGCACCTCGTTGCCCAGGCGCTGCGCCTTGTACCCGACGCCCATCATCGCGGTACGCGCCAGGTTGATGGTCTGCGGATTGGTCGCGTTCAGGAAGAACATCGACGCGGCGGTGCCCGGGTTGAACTTCTTCTGGCCCATCTTGCGCAGCAGGTTGCGCATGTTCATCGACACGTCGCCGAAGTCGATCTTGACCGGGCACGGCGTCACGCACTTGTGGCACACCGTGCAGTGGTCGGCCACGTCCGAGAACTCGTCCCAGTGCTTGATCGACACGCCGCGGCGCGTCTGTTCCTCGTACAGGAACGCCTCCACCAGCAGCGACGTAGCCAGGATCTTGTTGCGCGGGCTGTACAGCAGATTGGCGCGCGGCACGTGCGTGGCGCACACCGGCTTGCACTTGCCGCAGCGCAGGCAGTCCTTGACGCTGTCGGCAATGGCGCCGATGTCGCTCTGCTGCATGATGATGGACTCGTGCCCCATCAGGCCGAACGACGGCGTGTACGCATTGCGCAGGTCGGCGCCCGGCAGCAGCTTGCCCTTGTTGAAGCGGCCCTGCGGGTCCACGCGCTGCTTGTACTCGCGGAATTCGCCGATCTCGTCCTCGGTCAGGAACTCCAGCTTGGTGATGCCGATGCCGTGCTCGCCCGAGATCACGCCGTCCAGCGAACGCGCCAGGTCCATGATGCGGGCCACCGCGCGGTGCGCGTCCTGCAGCATGTCGTAGTCGTCCGAGTTGACGGGGATGTTGGTGTGGACGTTCCCGTCGCCCGCATGCATGTGCAGCGCCACGAAGACGCGGCCGCGCAGCACCTGCTTGTGGATCTTCTGGGCCTCGTCCAGGATCGGCTTGAACTCGCCGCCGTTGAAGATCTTGCGCAGTTCGGCGCGGATCTCGCTCTTCCAGCTCACGCGGATCGTACGGTCCTGCATCAGGTGGAAGACCGTGGCGTCGGGCTGGCTCTGCAGGCGCTGCTCGAACGCCGGGCCCAGCAGGCCCAGGCCGTGCCCGATCAGCGACGCGCGCGCGCTCTGCAGCGGTGTATCGAGATGGTCCTGCAGGTAGCGCCAGCGCGCGCGGGTTTCGCGCAGCAGCGTAAGCGCATGCTGCACGCGGTCTTCCAGCAGCTCCGCGCTGGGAATCTCGTTGGCATCGTCGCTGCGGCCCAGCGGCAGGTTGCCGCGTGCGAAGAACGCTTCCAGGTCGTCCAGTAGCTTGAGCTTGTTCTTGGTCGACAGCTCGATGTTGATGCGCTCGATACCGTCCGTGTACTCGCCCATGCGCGGCAGCGGAATCACCACGTCTTCGTTGATCTTGAAAGCGTTGGTGTGGCGCGCGATGGCGGCGGTGCGCGAACGGTCGAGCCAGAACTTCTTGCGGGCCTCGGGGCTCACTGCGATAAAGCCTTCGCCGCTCTTGCCGTTGGCCATGCGGATCACTTCCGAGGTGGCGCGCGCCACGGCGTCTTCGTCGTCGCCGACGATATCGCCGATCAGCACCATCTTCGGGAAGGCATTGCGCTTGCTCTTGGTGGCGTAGCCCACCGCGCGCAGATAGCGTTCGTCCAGATGCTCCAGACCAGCCAGCACGGCGCCGCCCTCGCGCTTCGACTCCGCATCGAGGAAATCCTTGATCTCGACGATGCTCGGAATGGCGTCGCGCGGCTGGCCGAAGAACTCCAGGCATACCGTGCGGATGTGCTTCGGCATCCGGTGCAGGATCCAGCGCGCGCTGGTGATGATGCCGTCGCAGCCTTCCTTCTGCACGCCGGGCAGGCCGGCCAGGAACTTGTCGGTGACGTCCTTGCCCAGGCCTTCCTTGCGGAACTTGCGGCCCTCGATGGCCAGCGTCTCGGTGCGCAGCACCTTCTCGCCCGGCTTGCGGTTGCCGTCCGACCACTTCAGTTCGAACGTGGCCACCGGCACATCGTGGATCTTGCCCAGGTTGTGGTCCATGCGGGTGATCTCGAGCCAGTTGCCCTCGGGATCGACCATGCGCCACCACGCCAGGTTGTCCAGCGCCGTGCCCCACAGCACGGCCTTCTTGCCGCCCGCGTTCATCGCCACGTTGCCGCCGATGCACGACGCATCGATCGACGTCGGATCCACCGCGAACACCAGGCCGGCCTTGTCGGCGGCGTCGGCCACGCGGCGCGTCACCACGCCGGCTCCCGAGAAGATCGTGGCCACCTTGTGCGGCACGTTGGGCAGGTCGGACATCTCCACGGCGTCCAGCTGCTCGAGCTTCTCGGTGTTGATGACGGCCGAGAACGGCGTCAGCGGCACGGCGCCGCCGGTATAGCCGGTGCCGCCCCCGCGCGGGATGATGGTCAGGCCCAGCTCGAAGCAGCCCTTGACCATCGCGGCAATCTCGTCCTCCGAGTCCGGCGTCAGCACCACGAACGGGTATTCCACGCGCCAGTCGGTGGCGTCGGTCACGTGCGACACGCGCGACAGGCCATCGAACTTGATGTTGTCCTTCTGCGTCACCTTGCCCAGCACGCGCTGGGTGCGCTTGCGCAGCGCGTAGGCGTCGGCGAATTCCTGCTGGAACGTTTCGATCGCCTGCTTGGCGAACGCGACCAGCTGCTCCACGCGGTGGGAACGGTCTTCGGCGGCGGGCTCGGCGTGCTCGGCACGGTCGGCGGCGCGGCGCTTTTCGATCTCGCTCAGGCGGTGGTGCAGCGCGCTGACCAGCATCTGGCGGCGCTTGGGGTTCTCGAGCAGGTCGTCCTGCAGGTAGGGATTGCGGCGCACCACCCAGATATCGCCCAGCACCTCGTAGAGCATGCGGGCCGAACGGCCGGTACGGCGTTCGCCGCGCAGTTCGTCGAGAATGCGCCAGGCTTCTTCGCCCAGCAGACGGATGACAATCTCGCGATCCGAAAACGACGTGTAGTTATAGGGGATCTCACGCAGGCGCGGCGGGGCGTCCTGCGTGGCGAGCTTGGCATCGAGCACGAGTGGGGCGTTCATGGGCGGGACCGCTTCGAAGCTGCGCACGGGGACGGTGCGCGATTTTCATTAAAGGGCGATTGTACTGCAACGCCCAGTTTCGCCGCACCGCAGCAAGTCCGTTTTGGGGAATAACCCCTCAAAACCCCGGGATCAGCACGGATTGCATGCAATTTCGCGCAATTTGGCATTTCAGGCTGCCGACGAACCTGCACGCTAGAACCACTGGCGGATCGCCTCGCCCACCCCGTGCCAGAACGAATCCGGAATCCACAGCAGGCTGGCCGTCATCGCCAGGTAGCGCAGGAATTTGCCGATCGCCATATAGAACAGGCTGTGCCAGAACGGCATCCTCAGCCATCCCGCCAAAGTGCACAATGGATCACCAATGCCGGGGAGCCACGAGAACAGCATGGTCGGCGGGCCGTAGCGGCGCATCCAGCGGAAGTATTTGGCGTCCAGCCGGGGCTTGTGCCGCTTGCGGGGATGCCGCCGATGCTCGGCATGCTCGCGTTCGTGCTCCTGGTGCTGGCGCCGCTGGCGGTAGCGCACCACCGCCAGCTTGGCGGCGTACCCCAGCCACCAGTCGATGGCGCCGCCCGCCGTGTTGCCGGCCGTGGCCACCAGGATCGCCGGCCAGAACATGTCCGGATTGAGCTTGACGTAGCCGAACACGGCCGGCTCCGAACCCAGCGGCAGCAGCGTGGCCGACACCAGGCTGACCAGGAAGATGGCCGGCAGCCCTACCTTGGGCAGGGCTACGGTCTCGAACAGCCAGTCGATGAAGGCTTCCATGCGTGGGGACGTTGGACAGGCCGCTCAGGGCAGGGGAACCCGCATGGCAGCACCGAAGGTTTTGTGATTTACTTTTAGAGCCTGTGGCGGCGGATCGTTCATTCCGTCGCAAGACCGGGCAAACCCGGCAGCACCAATATCACGAAATAGCCGTCTCAACCAAGCGGCAGTACCGCGTCGTGGCCCGTCCCGCGCAGTCTTGCATTCGGGGATCGGCGGAGCAGGCCATGCGCGCACCACCCCACATGGAGACAAGCATGGCGATTCCGATCCGCCTGACGGTCAACGGCAAGCCCGTTGACGCGCAGGTCGAACCCAACACCCTTCTGGTCCAGTTCCTGCGCGAGCAGCTTCGCCTGACCGGCACCCACGTGGGCTGCGACACCGCCCAGTGCGGGGCCTGCACCGTCCATCTGGACGGCCGGGCCGTGAAGTCCTGCAACATGCTGGCAGTCCAGGTGGACGGGGCCAGCGTCACCACCATCGAGGGCCTGGCGGCCAACGGCGAGATGCATCCGATGCAGCAGGCATTCCGCGAATGCCACGGGCTGCAGTGCGGCTTCTGCACGCCGGGCATGGTCATGGCGGCCACCTCGCTGCTCCAGCAGCAGCCCCATGCCGACGCCCAGGCCATCCGCGAGCAGCTCGACGGCAACCTGTGCCGCTGTACCGGCTACCACAACATCGTGCGTGCGGTGCAGCAGGGCCAGGCCGCCATGCAGGGCCAGGGCGCCGCGCAGCAGAGCGACCGCGTCACGGTCAGCGCCGAATAACGGAGGCCCGCCATGAACGCACCCGAAAAGCACCCGCTCATCGGCTCGCCCGTGCGCCGCAAGGAGGACTACCGCTTCCTGACCGGCAACGGCCAATACACCGACGACGTCACGCTGCCGCACCAGAGCTACGGCTACTTCGTGCGGTCGCCGCACGCGCATGCGCACATCCGCGCCATCGACGCGGCCGAAGCCAAGGCGTCGCCGGGCGTGATCGCCGTACTGACCGGCGAAGACATGGCCGCCGACAAGGTGGGCGGCCTGCCCTGCGGCTGGCTGATCCACAGCATCGACGGCGCGCCGATGAAGGAACCGCCCCACCCCGCCCTGGCCCATGGCAAGGTTCGCCACGTGGGCGACCAGGTAGCGCTGGTCATCGCCGAATCGCTGCAGCAGGCGCGCGACGCCGCCGAGAAGGTGGTGGTCGACTACGACGAGCTGCCCGCCGTGGTCAGCCTGGCCGATGCCGCGTCGGCGTCCACGCTCGTGCACGACGATGTGCCAGCCAACACCTGCTACACCTGGGGCCACGGCGACAAGGCGGCCACCGACGCGGCCTTCGCCAGGGCCGCCCACGTGACCACGCTGGAGATCGTCAACAACCGGCTGATCCCGAACGCCATCGAGCCGCGCGCCGTCAACGCGAGCTACACGCGCCAGGACGACAGCTACACGGTCTACGTCTCCAACCAGAACCCGCACGTCGAACGCCTGCTGATGGGCGCCTTTGTGCTGGGGCTGCCCGAGTCGCGCCTGCGCATCATCGCGCCCGACGTCGGCGGCGGCTTCGGCTCGAAGATCTTCCTCTACCCCGAGGACGTGGCGCTGACCTGGGCGTCGAAGAAGGTGGGCCGCCCGGTCAAGTGGACGGCCGAGCGTTCGGAGTCGTTCCTGACCGACGCACACGGGCGCGACCACGTGACCAAGGCCGAACTGGCGCTCGACGCCGACGGCAACTTCCTGGCCATGCGGGTGCACACGGTTGCCAACATGGGCGCCTACCTGTCCACGTTCGCCAGCAGCGTGCCGACCATCCTGTACGCCACGCTGCTGGCCGGCCAGTACGCCACCCCGGCCATCTACGCCGAGGTGCAGGCGGTGTTCACCAACACCTCGCCGGTCGATGCCTATCGCGGCGCGGGCCGGCCCGAGGCCACCTATGTGGTGGAGCGCCTGGTCGAGGCCGCGGCGCACGAAACCGGCGCCGATCCCGCCGCGCTGCGCCGCAAGAACTTCATCCGCAGCTTCCCGTACGCCACGCCCGTGGGCCTGACCTACGACACCGGCGACTACGAGCCCTGCCTGGCGCGCGCCGAGGAACTGGCCGATGTGGCCGGCTTCCCGGCGCGCCGCGACGCCGCGAAACAGCGCGGCAAGCTGCGCGGGCTTGGGTACTCGTGCTACATCGAGGCCTGCGGGCTGGCACCGTCGAATATCGCCGGGGCGCTGGGCGCGCGCGCGGGCCTGTTCGAAGTGGGCGAGATCCGCGTGCACCCCACCGGCACCGTGACCGTCTTCACCGGGTCGCACAGCCACGGGCAGGGGCACGAAACCACGTTCGCGCAGATCGTGGCGGACCGTTTGGGGATCGGACTGGACGCCGTTGAGGTCGTGCACGGCGACACCGGCCGCGTGCCGTTCGGCATGGGCACCTATGGCTCGCGCTCGCTGGCCGTGGGGGATCGGCCATCATGAAGGCGCTGGACAAGATCGAGGCCAAGGCCAAGAAGATCGCCGCGCATCTGCTGGAAGCGTCCGACGCCGACATCGAGTTCCACGACGGCGTATTCCGCGTGGCCGGCACCGACAGCACCAAGACCTTCGGCGAGGTGGCGCTGACGGCCTACGTGCCGCACAACTACCCGCTCGACAAGCTCGAACCGGGCCTGAACGAAAACGCGTTCTACGATCCGACCAACTTCACCTATCCGTCCGGCGCCTATATCTGCGAGGTCGAGGTGGACCCCGACACGGGCGAGTCGCACGTCGTCAAGTTCACGGCGGTGGATGATTTCGGCAACGTCATCAACCCGATGATCGTCGAGGGCCAGGTGCATGGCGGCATCGGCCAGGGCCTGGGCCAGGCGATGCTGGAGCAGTGCGTCTACGACCCCGACAGCGGCCAGCTGCTGACCGGCTCCTACATGGACTACGCCATGCCGCGCGCCGGCGACCTGCCGGACTTCACGGTGGAGACCGCCAGCGGCACGCCTTGCACCCACAATCCGCTGGGCGTGAAGGGCTGCGGCGAGGCCGGGGCCATCGGATCGCCGCCGGCGTTCATCAACGCACTGGTGGACGCGCTGTCGCCGCTGGGCGTGCGCGACCTGCAGATGCCCGCCACGCCGCACCGCGTGTGGCAGGCCATCCAGGCCGCGCAAGGCAGCCACGCATAACCGGAGGACACGACCATGTACGCATTCCAGTATGAACGCGCCACGGACGCCGCTTCCGCCGTGGCCAGGCTCAAGGCCGATGGCGACGCCAGGTTCCTGGCCGGCGGGCAGAGCCTGCTGGCGGCGATGAAGCTTCGGCTGTCCGCCCCTCCACGCTGGTCGACGTCGCCCGCATTCCTGGCATGGCCGACATCACGGTGCAGGGCGACGAGGTGGTGATCGGCGCCGCCGCGCGCCACGCCGACGTGGCGGCCAATGCCGAAGTCATGCGCCGCATCCCGGCGCTGGCGGCCCTGGCGTTCGGCATCGGCGACCGCCAGGTGCGCGCCATGGGCACGCTTGGCGGATCGCTGGCCAACGACGATCCCGCAGCCGACTACCCGGCCGCAGTGCTCGGCCTGAACGCCACCGTCGTCACCGACCGTCGCAGCATCGCCGCCGACGACTTCTTCAAGGGCCTCTACGAGACCGCGCTGGCCCCCGACGAACTGATCACGGCCGTGCGCTTTCCGGTGCCGGAAAAAGCCGCCTACATCAAGTTCCGCAACCCGGCATCGCGCTTCGCGCTGGTGGGGGTGATGGTGGCACGCACCGGCCAGTCGGTGCGCGTGGCGGTGACCGGCGCGGCCGACAGCGTGTTTCGCGCACCGGCCCTGGAGCAGGCGCTGACGGCCAGCTTCACGGTGGCGGCGGCCCGGGCGGTGAAGATGGATCCATCGGGGCTCAACGGCGATCTGCATGCGTCGCCCGAGTATCGCGCGCATCTGATCCCGGTGCTGGCGGCGAGGGCGGTGGAACAGGCGTTGAAGGGGTAACTGCTCCCCTCTCCCGCCTGCGGGAGAGGGGCCGGGGGTGAGGGCAAGACGCTTCAACCGCGACCGCGCTGGATCAAACCGAAGGCTTCGCTCGATGTGGCCGCTTGCTGTACCACCCCGCTTACCCTGAGGGCTTTTGCTCCCCTCTCCCGCCTGCGGGAGAGGGGTTGGGGTGAGGGCCTGGCGTTTCAACCGCCACCGCGCTGGATCAAACCGAAGGCTTTGCTCGATGTGGCCGCTTGCTGTACCACCCCTCACCCCCGCCCTCTCCCCATGAGGGGAGAGGGAGCCAAGACACTACTTTCGGCGTTCGCTTGGGCGCCACTGGCGGCGGTGGCCGTTAAACAACCCCGGGCTCCGTTCCTGTTTTGCGCCTTGTTGTTGTGATCATGCTCTTAACCTCCATCGACCAGACTCTCACCCAGCTCGAGGCCCAGCAGTACTTCGCCGACCGCGAGACCGCCACCGTGCTGTACCTGGCCCTGCGCATGCAGCGGCCGCTGTTCCTGGAAGGCGAGCCGGGCGTGGGCAAGACCGCGCTGGCGCAGGCCATGGCCGGCATGCTCGGCACGCGGCTGCTGCGGCTGCAGTGCTACGAAGGGCTCGACGCCGCCAGCGCGCTCTACGAATGGGACTATCCGCGCCAGATCATGGCGCTGCGGCTGGCCGAGGCGCGTGGCGAGCGGCCCGAGCAGCAATCGCTCTACCACGACGACTACCTGCTCAAGCGGCCGCTGCTCGAATCGCTGCTGCCAGACCCGGCCCGGCCCGACGTGCCGCGCGTGCTGCTGATCGACGAGATCGACCGCGCCGACGAGCCTTTCGAGGCCTTCCTGCTCGAAGTGCTTTCCGAATACCAGGTGTCGATTCCTGAAATCGGCGTGATCCGCGCCGAGCGGCCGCCGTTGATCGTCATCACGTCGAACCGCACCCGCGAGGTGCACGACGCGCTCAAGCGGCGCTGCCTGTACCAGTGGATGGGCTATCCCGGGCGCGACCGCGAGCTGCAGATCGTGGCCGCCCGCGCGCCCGAGGCCGCCGCCGCGCTGCAGCAGCAGGCCGTCGATTTCATCCACCGGCTGCGCGGCATCGACCTGTTCAAGGCGCCGGGCATCGCCGAGGCCATCGACTGGTGCCGGGCGCTGGCCGCGCTGGGCGTGACCGAACTCGATCCGCAGTCGGTGCGCAATACGCTGGGCGTGCTGCTCAAGTACCAGGACGACCTGGCACGCGCCGACGGCCCCACCATCGCCGACCTGCTGGCCGGCGCCGCGCCCGCTGCCTGAGACGAAGCAGGACATGCAGCAGGCCACCGCACCCCGCCCCACCACCCTGCCGATGCTGGCACGCAACGTCACGCATTTCACGCGGTTGCTGCGCGACGCCGGCTTCGGGCTGTCGCCGGCACATGCGGTGGATGCCCTGGAGGCGCTGCGCCATATCGATATCGGCGCGCGCGGCGAAGTGCGTGCGGCGCTGGCAGCGCTGATGCTGTCCGGCCCCGACCAGCGCCCACTGTTCGATGCCGCGTTCGACCTGTTCTGGCGCGACCCCGACTGGGAAGGCAAGCTGCGCGCGATGCTGCTGCCGCGCGTGGATGCCGGCATGCCGCCCCCGAAACGCAGCAATCGCCTGGCCGATGCGCTGGCGGCGCGCGAGCCAGCTGCCGCCCGGCCCGACCCGCCGATGCGCGAGGAACGCTTCACGGCGCCGCTGACCTTTTCCGACCGCGAACGCCTGGCCAGCCGCGACTTCGAGACGCTGTCGGCCGACGAATGGCGCGCCCTGCAGCATCTGGTACGCACGCGCCGCGCCCATCTGGCGCTGCAACGCACGCGCCGGCTGCGGGCCGCCACCTGCGGCACCCATGCCGACCTGCGCGCCAGTGCCCGGCTGGCCGTGCGCCAGCATGGCGAATGGCTGCGCTGGAAATACCGCAGGCACGCCGAGCGCAAGCCGCCCGTGGTGCTGCTGCTCGACATCTCCGGTTCGATGAGCCAGTACTCGCGCGCTGTGCTGTATTTCTGCCATGCGCTGATGCAGTCGCGCGAGCGCATGCACGTGTTCCTGTTCGGCACGCGGCTGACCAACGTCACCCGGGCCCTGCGCGAGCGCGATCCCGACGATGCCGTGACCCTGATCGCCGAACAGGTGCGCGACTGGGCCGGCGGCACCCGCATCGGCGCCGCGCTGGCCGCCTTCAACCGGCAGTGGGCGCGCCGCGTGCTGGGCGCCCGCGCCACGGTGCTGTTCGTCAGCGACGGCATCGACCTGGAGCACATCGACCTGCTGGAACGCGAAATGGCCCGCCTGCGGCGCTTTGCCCATCGCATCGTGTGGCTCAATCCGCTGCTGCGCTTCGCGGGTTTCTCGCCGCAGGCGCGCGGCATCCAGGCCATCCTGCCGCATGTCGACGCGCTGCGCCCGGCCCACAACCTCGACAGCCTGCTGGCGCTGGAAACCCTGCTGGCCGACACCGGCCGGCCGCCGCCCGTGACACCGGACCGACAAACCGCCCCCTGACAAGGAAATCCACCATGGAAATGAACCAGACCCAGCGCCTGCCCGTGCCGCAACAGGTGGCATGGGAGGCGCTGAACGACATGGACCTGCTCAAGCAATGTATTCCGGGATGTGAGAGCATCGAGCCCGACGGCGAAAACGCCTACCAGCTGGCGCTGACGGCGGCCGTGGGGCCGGTCAAGGCGCGCTTCAAGGGACGCATGGCCCTGCAGGACATCCAGGCGCCGGACAGCTACACCATCCAGTTCGACGGGCAAGGTGGCGCGGCCGGCTTCGGGAAGGGGTCCGCCAGGGTCACGCTGGCCCCCGAAGGCGACGAGACCCTGCTGACCTACGCGGTGCAGGCCCAGGTGGGCGGCAAGATTGCGCAGATCGGCTCGCGGCTGGTGGATGCCGCGGCGCGCAAGATGGCCGATACGTTTTTCGCGCGCTTCACCGAAGCCGTGGGCGGCAGCCCCGACGATGGCGAAGCGCCGGACAGTGACAACAACGACAACACCCAGAGCGGGGCCGCCGGGGCCGGGAACGACGACGGCGGCGAAGATCAGACAAAGCGGAAACGATCATGGACAGCGTGGATCTCGAAGTCCTGAAAAGCAGCGTGAAGTGGCAGCAGGAAGGACACGGCGTATTGCTGGTGACGGTGGTCAGGACGTGGGGCTCGTCGCCCCGGCCTGAAGGCGCAATGCTGGCGGTGCGCGACGACGGCCTTGTCGTCGGCTCGGTCTCGGGCGGCTGCATCGAGGACGACATCATTTATCGCGTGCACAAGGAAGGCATCCGGGCCACGAGGCCCGAAGCCATGAAATACGGCATCAGCGCCGAGGAAGCCCACCGCTTCGGCCTGCCCTGCGGCGGCACCATCGAACTGGTGGCCGAGCCGCTGGCGCCGCACAGCGGCATTGCCGAACTGCTGCAGGCGGTAGAAGGCGGCCGGCTGGTGGCCCGCTCGCTGGACATGGCCACCGGGCGCGCCACGCTGGGCCACGCCGTGGCGGCCGATGGCCTGTCGTTCGACGGCCAGACGCTGCTGACCATCCACGGGCCGCGCTACCGCATGCTGGTGATCGGCGCGGGCCAGTTGTCGAAGTACCTGTGCCAGATCGCCGTGGGCCTGGGCTTCCAGGTCACCGTCTGCGATCCGCGCGAGGAATACACGGAGACGTGGGACATCCCCGGCGTGACGATGGTGCGCACGATGCCCGACGACACGGTCGAGGCGATGAAGCTCGACGAGCGCTGCGCGGTGATTGCGCTGACGCACGACCCCAAGCTGGACGACCTGGCGCTGATGGAGGCCCTGCGCACGCCCGCCTTCTACGTGGGCGCGCTGGGCTCGCGCCGCAACAACCAGGCGCGCCGCGAACGGCTCAAGGAGTTCGACCTGACCGACCTGCAGCTGGCCCGCCTGCACGGGCCGGTCGGCATCTACATCGGCAGCCGCACCCCGCCCGAGATTGCCATCTCGATCCTGGCGGAAGTGGTGGCGGCCAAGAACCACGTTTCGCTGCCAGACATCCTGCAGGTGGAAGGCGCCAAGGCCGCCCGTGAAATCGCGGCCGGCGAGGCCGAATGTCCGATCCTGCCCGGCGGCGTCCCCGCGGCCCAGCCATGAGCAAGCACGCCCGCGCCCCGCTTATCCAGAGCGACCTGCCCACCGGCATCCTGCTGGCCGCCGGCTTCGGCCGGCGTTTCGACCCGGCCGGCCTGCGCAACAAGCTGCTGGAAAACTGCCCGATGGCCGCACCGTCGCCTGGCGCAGCGCGCGCACGCTGGCGGCCGGGCTGCCCAATTCCATTGCCGTGGTGCGCCCGGGCATGCCGGAACTGGCCGAGGAACTGCGACGCGGCGGCTGCAAGGTGGTGGAAGCCCCTGAAGCCGAGGCCGGCATGGGCGCGGCGCTACGCGCCGGCGTGGCGGCCTGCGCCGATGCGCGCGGCTGGGTAGTGGCGCTGGCCGACATGCCGTGGCTGTCGATGGAACTGGTGCGCGCGGTAGCGCTGACGATCACGTCGCGCGACACCATCGCCGCGCCATGGCGCGACGGGCAGCGCGGCCATCCGGTGGGATTCGGCGCGGCATGGAAGGACGACCTGCTGAAGCTCGACGGCGACGAGGGCGCCCGGGCGCTGCTGAAATCGCAGCCGGTCACGCGCATCCTGACGGAGGATGACGGGGCGTTCCGGGATGTGGATTTGCCGGGGGATCTGGTGTAGACGTCGGTCTTGCTCCCCTTTCCCACGCAGTGGGAGAGGGTTGGGGGTGAGGGCATGGCGGCTGATTTGCGACCTGGCGCGGTTTGAACTGCTGCGCCCTCACCCCCGCCCCTCTCCCGCATGCGGGAGAGGGGAGAAAACCATCCGGAGGGGTAAGTCGTCAGCCCGCCTCCGTCTCCATCAGCGCCCGCAGATACTCGCTGCTCCACCAGTGCACGTCCTGCTGGCGGATGCGTTCCAGCAGCTTCTGGTGCCGCGCGCGGCGCTCTGACAGCGGCATGTGCAGGGCCTGCTGGATCGCCTGCGCGGTGGCACGGGTGTCGTACGGGTTCACGAGCAGCGCTTCCTTCAGCTGCTCGGCGGCGCCGGCAAAACGCGACAGCACGAGCACGCCCGGGTCGTCGGGGTCCTGGGCGGCGATATATTCCTTGGCCACCAGGTTCATGCCGTCGCGCAGCGGCGTTACCAGCGCCACGCAACTGGCGCGGCACAGCCCCGGCAGGCGCTTGCGCGACGTGGATCGATGGATGTAGCGCACCGGCATCCAGTCCAGCTCGCCATACTCGCCGTTGATGGCCCCGGTGATGCCTTCCATCTCGCGGCGCAGATCGGCATAGGCATCGACCGACTCGCGCGACGGCGCGGCGATCTGGATCAGCGTGGCGCTCGACCGGTTCTCGGGGTATTCGGCCAGCAACGTCTGGTAGGCCTTGAGCCGCTGCGGCAGGCCCTTCGAATAGTCGAGCCGGTCGATGCCGAGCAGCAGCCGACGACGCGCGTACTGCCCACGCATCATCTCGTAGGTCTCCATCGCTTCGGCGCCGCGCCCCAGCTCGGCGAACTCGTCCACGTCGATGCCGATCGGGAAGGCCTGCGCCCGCACGGTGCGGTGGAACGCGCGGAAACGGTATTCGCCCATCGGCTCGGCCCCGGCCTCGCCCTGGACATAGCGCGAGAAGTGGTCCAGGTCGGCCTGGCTCTGGAACCCTAGCAGGTCGTAGGCAAACAGCGCGCGCATCAGCCATTCGTGCTGGGGGATGGCCGCCAGGATCAGCGGCGGGGGCAGGGGCACGTGCAGGAAGAACCCGATGCGCTGGCCGCAGCCGATGGCACGCAGCTCGGCCGCGAGCGGGATCAGGTGATAGTCGTGGATCCAGATCACGTCGTCGGGCTTCAGCAGCGGCGCCAGCTTGCGCGCGAACAGCTGGTTCACGCGGCGATAGGCGTTGAGGCTGCCGCCGGCGTCGAAATCCGCCAGGTCCACGCGATAGTGCAGCACCGGCCAGAGCACGCCGTTGCTGTAGCCCAGGTAGTACGCGTCATGATCCTCGCGGCACAGGTCCACGGTGGCCAGCGTCACGTTGCCCGCCTGCACCTGGTGCACCTCTCCCTCGCCGGGCGTGCCACCCTGCGTGGTTTCCACCACCTTGCCGCTCCAGCCGAACCACAGGCCGCCCGTCTTGTTGAGCGCCTCGGAAAGCGCCACGGCCAGCCCGCCCGCCGCATGGTTGCGGGGGTCTGCGACCCGGTTCGATACCGCTACTAGTCTGCCCATATATCGCTTGTTGTTGTTGCCAATCCTTTCTTCAGATCACGGTGTCCCAGGGTGCCGACAGCCGCATGGCACCGTTGATCAGGCCGACCATCGAATAGGTCTGCGGGAAGTTGCCCCACATCTCTCCAGTGACCGGGTGTGTGTCCTCCGACAGCAATCCCAGCGGATTGCGCGCGGCCAGCATGGCTTCGAAGATTTCGCGTGCTTCCTCGCGCCGCCCGATGCGCGCCAGCGCGTCGATCCGCCAGAACGTGCAGATATTGAACGCGGTCTCGGGCTTGCCGAAATCGTCGGGCGCCTCGTAGCGCCGCATGTACGGCCCGTCGCACAGCGATTCCTCCAGCGCCTTCACGGTGGAGACGAAGCGTGGGTCCTTCGGGTCGATGAAATTGACCTCGGCCATCAGCAGCACGCTGGCGTCCAGCTCCTTGCCGCCGAAGCTCTCGGCAAACGCCTGGCGCTTCTCGTTCCACGATTCGTCCAGGATGCGCTGCTTCATGCGGTCGGCATGGTCATGCCAGTAGGCGGCGCGCGCGGGCTGTTCGAGCTTCACGGCGATCTTGGCCAGGCGGTCGCAGGCCACCCAGCTCATCAGCGCCGACGACGTATGGATGCGGGCGCGCGTGCGCAGCTCCCACATGCCTGCATCGGGCGTGCCAAACACGCGCACGGCCTGCTCGCCCACGTCCTCCAGCCGGCGGAATTCGGCCGGGCCGCCGCGATAGAGCAGCCGGTGATCGTGAAAGGCCTGCGCGGCGGCCAGCACCACGTTGCCGTAGACATCGTGCTGAAAGTGCTCCTGCGCCTGGTTGCCCACCCGCACCGGCCCCATGCCGCGATAGCCGCCCAGGTGATCGAGCATGCTTTCGGGCAGCTCGCGTTCGAGCCCGATGCCGTACAGCGGCTGGATGTGGCCGTCCTGCGACTGCATCACCACGTTGGACAGCCATCGCAGGTAGTCTTCCATCGTGCCGACTTCCGACAGGCTGTTCAGCGCGCGCACCACGAAGAACGCGTCGCGCAGCCAGCAGAAGCGGTAGTCCCAGTTGCGGCCGCTGCCGGGCGCCTCGGGGATGCTGGTGGTCATCGCCGCCACGATGGCGCCGGTTTCCTCGTACAGCGACATCTTCAGCGTGATGGCGGCGCGGATCACGGCGTCCTGCCATTCGCGCGGCACCGCCAGCCGGCGGCTCCAGAGCCGCCAGTACGAAGTGGTTTCCTGCTCGAAGTCGCGGGCGATATCGTCCACGCCGTGCGTCAGGGTTTCGTCCGGCCCGAGGATGAAGTTGTAGCCGCGCGTGACCAGGAAGGGCGTATTCGACAGCACATAGGCCAGCGGCGCGTCGGTGGTCAGGCGCAGCGTCATGTCCTCGCCCACGAACCGCGCATGGCTGCTGCCGCGCGTGACCTGCGGCTTGTTGCGGCCCCAGTTGAAGCGCGGCGCCACGGTCACGCGCACGCGCGGCGCGCCACGGATCGGGCGAATGCGCCGCACCAGCGTCAGCGGGCGGAAGTAGCGACCCAGCCGAAAGAAGCGCGGGCAGAAATCGGTGATCTCCAGGCAGCTGCCGTGCTGGTCGATCAGCCGCGTGCGCAGGATGGCCGTATTCGGCTCGTACCACTGCGTGGCTTCCTGGAAGTCCTCGATCTCGATATTGAAGTGGCCCGCATTCTCGCTGGTGTCGAGCAGCGCGTTGAACACGGGGTCGCCGTCGAAGCGCGGCATGCAGCACCAGACGATGCGGCCGCGGCCGTCGACCAGCGCCGAGAACGCGCAGTTGCCGATCATGCCCAGCGACAGCGACGGATCGGCCTGGCGGCAGGAGCTGTCCGAATCCGTGTTGACCGCCGGCGCCTCGGTGGCAATGGCAGGGTTGAGGTTGGCAGGGTCACTCACAACGGGTCCTCCCTTTCAGACGATGGGGGTGAGAGGGGATCGGCGGTGTCTTCGCGGCGCGCCATCAGATGGGTGAGCGCGTGCGCGGAGCGATGCAGCCAGTCGCGCAGGACGGCGGGTCCTGCCACGCTGACGGAGGCGGCCGTGGCGCGCTGGCCCACCAGCAGGCCAACGCCGCCCAGTTCACGGACGACGGTGAAGCCGGCCTCGTCGGTCACATCGTCGCCGGCAAACAGCGGCATGCGGCCGGCAAACGGCGCCGAGCGCATGAACGTGGCAATCGCCCCGCCCTTGTCCACGCCGGCCGGCTTGATCTCGATGACCATCTTGCCGGGCAGCGCGTCGAGCCCGACCGCATCGCGCAGCACATCGGCCACGGCGGCGCGCACCAGGGGCTCCAGTTCGGGCACCTGGCGATAGTGGATGGCCACGGCCACCGACTTTCGCTCCAGCTGCAGCCCCGGATGCCTGAGCACCAGTGCTTCGAGCTTGGGCAGCAACGGCCCGATGCCTGGCGCCGGTGGCCGCACGATACTCTCGGCGCCGTGGCGGAATTCCGCGCCATGCACGCCGGCGGCCGGCAATCGCAACGGTTGCAGGAAATAGTCGAGTTCGTCCACGGGACGTCCCGACACGATGGCCAGCGCGCCGTCCAGGCAGGTGTGCAGCGCGCGCAGCGTGCCGACCAGCTCGGGCTCCACCTGCACCAGGTCGGGGCGCGGCGCAAGATCGGCCAGCGTCCCGTCGAAGTCCAGGAACAGCGCGGTGTTGGGTTCGATGAGAGGTAGGGGGGGCATCGCGTGAAACCGTAGCATGCCGATTTGACGAGCGTCCACCGGGCGCTGTCCTACAACAGTGGCCCTTGCGGCACCTGGGGCGCCTGCACGCGTGGCCAGGGCCCGCATGTGCGCCATCCATTATCATTGGCGGTTTCCGCCGATTTTTCCGGCTTTTTTTGCCCCTGCCCGCGCGGCACCCCGCAGACCATGACCCGCACCCCCGCCAAGCCCGACTATTTGAAGAAGATCCTGACCGCCAAGGTGTACGACGTGGCCCAGGAGACCGAACTGACCTATGCCGCCGCGCTGTCGGCGCGCACCAACAACGCGGTCTGGTTCAAGCGCGAGGACACCCAGCCGGTGTTCTCGTTCAAGTTGCGCGGGGCGTACAACAAGATGGCGTCGCTGCGGCCCGAGGAACTCAAGCGCGGCGTGATTGCCGCGTCGGCCGGCAACCACGCCCAGGGCGTGGCGCTGTCTGCCGCCCGGCTGCAGTGCAAGGCCATCATCTGCATGCCCACCACCACGCCGCAGGTGAAGATCGATGCGGTGCGCGAGCGCGGCGGCGAATGGGTGCAGATCGTCCTGCATGGCGATTCGTACAGCGACGCCTACCTGCACGCCGCCGAGCTGGAAAAGAAGCACAAGCTCACGTTCATCCACCCGTTCGACGACCCCGAGGTGATTGCCGGCCAGGGCACCATCGCCATGGAGATCCTGCGCCAGCACCCGGGCCCGATCCACGCGATCTTCGTCGCCATCGGCGGCGGCGGCCTGATCTCGGGCATTGCCTCGTACGTCAAGGCCGTGCGCCCCGACATCAAGGTGATCGGCGTGCAGACGTACGACAGCGACGCGATGAAGCGCTCGGTGGACGCCGGCAAGCGCGTGGAACTGAAGGACGTGGGGCTGTTCTCGGACGGCACCGCCGTGAAGCTGGTGGGCAAGGAAACCTTCCGCATCACGCGCGAGCTGGTGGACGACATCATCCTGGTCGATACCGACGCGATCTGCGCGGGCCTGAAGGACGTGTTCCAGGACACGCGCAGCATCCTGGAACCGGCCGGCGCGCTGGCCGTGGCGGGCCTGAAGGCCTATGCCGAGCGCGAGAAGCTCAAGGGCCAGCACCTGGTGGCGATTGCCTGCGGCGCCAACATGAACTTCGACCGCCTGCGCTTCGTCGCCGAGCGCGCCGAGGTGGGCGAAGCGCGCGAAGCCATTTTTGCCGTGACGATCCCCGAGGAACGCGGCAGCTTCAAGCGTTTCTGCGAGCAGGTTGGCACCCGTAGCGTGACCGAGTTCAACTACCGCATCGCCGACACCGGCGTGGCGCATATCTTCGTGGGCGTGCAGATCGCCAGCCGCGCCGAGAGCGACAAGATCGCCGCCAACTTCCGCCGCCATGGCTTCGACACGCTGGACCTGTCCAACGACGAACTGGCCAAGCAGCACATCCGCTACATGGTGGGCGGCCACTCGCCGCTGGCCCATGACGAACTGCTGTACCGCTTCGAGTTCCCTGAGCGCCCGGGCGCGCTGATGCGGTTCCTGTCGAGCATGAGCCCGAACTGGAACATCAGCCTGTTCCATTACCGGAACCAGGGCGCGGATACATCGAACATCCTGGTCGGCATCCAGGTGCCGAAAAACGAAAAGCGCGAGTTCCGCACGTTCCTTTCCACGCTCGGTTACGTACACTGGGACGAGACCGACAACCCCGTCTACAAGCTGTTCCTGTCCTGAGACCGACCATGACGCTTCCTGAGCACTCGCCCCTGGGCAAGCCCTCGGCCTACAAGACCGAATACGACCCGACGCTGCTGTTCCCGATCCCGCGCCAGCCCAAGCGCACCGAGATCGGCCTGCCGGAAGGCAAGGCACTGCCGTTCTTCGGCGTCGACATCTGGAATGCCTACGAGCTGTCGTGGCTGAACCTGAAGGGCAAGCCCCAGGTGGCGCTGGCCAGCTTCATCATCCCGGCCGATACGCCGAACATCGTCGAATCGAAGTCGTTCAAGCTCTACCTGAACTCGTTCAACCAGAGCAAGATCGCCTCGGCGGAGGCACTGCAGCAGTTGCTGCACCACGACCTGTCCGAAGCCACGGGCGGCACGGTGCAGGTGCGGCTGGTGACCGAATCGGATCTCGGCACGCAGAAGATGGGCGAGCTGGATGGCCTGCTGCTCGACCGCCTGGATATCGAGACCGACGTCTACGAGCCCGATCCGACGCTGCTCAAGGCCGACCAGGAAGAATCGCCGGTGGAGGAATCGCTGGTATCGCACCTGCTGAAGTCGAACTGCCTGGTGACCGGCCAGCCGGACTGGGGCAGCGTGCAGATCCGCTACGTGGGCGCACCGATCGACCAGGAGGGGCTGCTGAAGTACCTGATCTCGTTCCGCAACCACAACGAGTTCCACGAGCAGTGCGTGGAGCGGATCTTCACCGACTTGATGCGCATGTGCAAGCCGGTGAAGCTGGCCGTCTACGCCCGCTATACGCGCCGTGGCGGCCTGGACATCAACCCGTTCCGCACCAACTTCAATACGCCGTGGCCGGATAACCGGCGCAACGCGCGGCAGTAATCAACGTTGTGAGTGGGTTTTCTCCCCTCTCCCACTTGTGGGAGAGGGGAGCAAAGCTTCAAAACTCCGCGTGCGCGCGAATCCCGATGAACTTGGCCGGCCCCCGATCGCGGTTGAAGCCGGGGTTTCGCACGTACTGGAAGTCCGGGCTCAGCGACAGCGTCTTCCACACCGCGATGCTGTAGTAGATTTCCACGATCTGTTCCGGACCGTAGCGCAGCGCGCCGTCGCCCAGGAAGGCCCCCAGACCGCCGGCAGCCAGGTAGTTGCGGTGGCCCGATCCCAGCATGTTCACGGCCACGGCCAGACCCAACTCGTCCTTGGGGCGCCCCCATAGCGCGCCCTTCATCGTGCCGCCGGCCGATACCTGCCGGCCGATTTCCGTAAAGGCGTAGGTCTCGGTCTTGTCGTCGGACCAGTTGGCGCGCAGGAACACGCCCGCGTCGTCGGCCACTTCCTGCAGGAAGGCCAGCCCCACGCCCCACTTGCTGTGCTCGCGGCGCACATCGGCCACGTCGGGCGTCACGCCATTGGCCTGGCCGAAGGCGATGGCATCGTTGAAGGCACCCATGCGCGCCTTGTTTCGCCATAGCAGCACGCGCGCCTGGCCTGGCCGGTCGGCGATGGTGTAGCGCTTTTCCAGTTCCAGCATCTGGCCGTAGTGCTCGAACAGCCGGGTGTCCAGTGCGCGCCCGTTCGATTCCACCGGCTGCAGGAAATGGCCGATGCGTGCCGACCAGCCATCGCCGATGTATTCCAGCGCCGCGCCCCAGTCATAGCCGCGCGAGTCGGCCGGATAGTCCCAAGAGCCATGCGTCATGAACGACCAGTTCATGAACTGCGTGCGCGGGTCGGACCCGTAGGGGTTCTGGTCGAACACGTCGATCACGCCAAAGTTGCCGGCGGTCAGCACCAGGCGCTGCTTGTCGACGGTACGCGCGAACTGGTTGAAATCGGCGTCCAGCGTCTCCTCGCCGCCGCCCATGCCCCAGTACTGGCGGATAAAGGCGCGGGCGCGATAGACCTTGGGGCTCGTGCTGGCCGTCTTGGCCAGTTCGCCATTCGACAGCCCGCCCATGCCGTGCAGCTCGGAAAACGGCACGCCCTGGGCCACCTCGGGGTTGAGGTGAAATTCGGCGTCCTTCCAGAGCCGCAGGCCCAGGTCGAACGTGGCGGTGAACGAATAGCTCTTGGCGCGATTGGGCGTCAGGCTGTTCTCGCCCGAGTACGGGGCGCTGAACGCGGGCTTGCGCTGCCAGATATAGGTGGACTGGCCGTGGAACGCGAACGGGCTTTCCAGATCGTTCACCAGGGGCACGCTGGCGGCCGGCGCGTTCACGGTTGGCGTTTCCTGCGCATGCGCCGCCCACGGCAATGCCGTACTCGCCACGATGCAGGCGGCGAGCTGACGGACAAAGCGGGGGCGCGGCCGCAGCATGGCGGCCAGGAAACGGAAACGCAGCATAGGAGAACCCGGGATGCGGATGCACCACCCTCGGGCACCCTTCTTGACAGGCGCGAGCATAGCCAAGCCCACATGACATGTCTACCTCGTTTTGCTGCGTCGCAGCAATCCTCCAACGCTTGCTTTATCACCGTCTTGCAGGGACGCCAGGCCAAAGTTGTAACAGACCTTGTATTAATTAACTCGAAAATTAATATTGATCGGGATTCCCGGCTTGAGATTTCCTTCGTACTGGTTCCGATGCCCCCTCGCCCGCCGCTTGATCTTCCGCGCCGCCCCGGCCGCCCTGCAGCGCAGGCGGCCGACGCCGGCCAGCGCGACCGCCTGATCGACGCCGCCGTCACGCTGTTTGCCGGCCACGGCGTGGCCGCCACGTCGACCAAGGCCATCGCCGCCGAGGCGGGCGTCACGCCCGCGCTGGTCCATTACTACTTCCGCGACCGCGACACGCTGCTCGACGCGATCTTCGAGGAACGGCTCCGGCCGCTGATCGAGCATGTCTTCGGCACGCTCCAGGCCGGCCCGCCCGACCCCGTCGCCCGCATCCAGGCGCTGGCCGAGCAGCTAATCCGCACCGCATCGGCCACGCCATGGTTTCCGGGCCTGTGGATCCGCGAGATCGTCGGCACCGAAGGCCAGCTGCGCGAGCGGCTGCTGCAACGGGTGGCCCTGCAACGCGCAGAGCTGATCGCTACCCCACTGGCCGCCGCCCATGCGCAGGGCCGGCTCAATCCCGGCCTGGAGCCCGCGCTGGTGATGGTGTCGCTGATCGGACTGACGCTGCTGCCGCTGGCTACCACGCATATCTGGCGCGCGCTGCCCGGCGCCGCCGATATCGACACCGACACGCTGGTGCGCCATGTCACCGCCCTGCTGGGCCACGGCCTGTCCGTGCCGCCCAAAACCGCTGCCTGAACCTGGTATCCCGGAGCCCGCATGATGCTTCCCGTCCCGAACCGAACCTGGCCCCTGCTGCTGGCCGCCATGACCGTGCCGCTGCTGGCCGCCTGCGGCAACGACAAGCCCACCACCTGGCAGGGCTATGTGGAAGGGGAATTCGTCGCCGTGGCCTCGCCGTTCGCGGGCCGGCTCGACACGCTCTCGGTCGATCGTGGCCAGCAGGTCGGCACCGGCGCGCCGCTGTTCGTGCTGGAATCCGACGACGAACGCGCCGCGCGCCAGCAGGCCGCCGAGCAGGTACGCGTGGCCGAGGCCCAGCTGGCCGATATCCAGACCGGCAAGCGCCCCGTGGAAGTGGCCGTCAACCAGGCGCAGCTGGTGCAGGCCCAGGCGCAGGCCGGACGCAGCGCTGCCCAGCGCAAGCGCGACGAGGCGCAATTCGAGATCGGCGGCATCTCGAAGGCGCAGCTCGACGAAAGCCGCGCCACCGCCGACGCCGACGCGGCCCGCGTGCGCGAACTGCGGCGCGATATCGACGTGGCCCGGCTGCCCGGCCGCAAGGAACAGCTGGCCGCCCAGTCGGCACAGGTCGACGCCGCGCGCGCCGCGCTGGCGCAGGCCGAGTGGAAGCTGTCGCGCAAGGCGGTCAACGCCACCGTACCGGGCTTGGTCTACGACGTGCCGTTCCGCCCCGGTGAATGGGTACCGGCCGGCAGCGCCGTGGTGCGCATGCTGCCGCCCGGCAACGTCAAGGTGCGCTTCTACGTGCCCGAGGCCGTGGTCGGGTCGCTGAAGAACGGGCAGGCCATCACGATCCATTGCGATGGCTGCGCGGCCCCAATCGCCGCCAAAGTCACCTATGTATCGAACCAGGCCGAGTACACGCCGCCCGTCATCTATAGCAACGAAACGCGCCGCAAGCTGGTCTTCCTGATCGAGGCCCGCCCCAGCGCCGGCGACGCACCGAAGCTGCGTCCGGGCCAGCCGGTGGAGGTGACGCAGTCATGACCACGCAGGCCACCGAGGGCACCGGACACCGCAACGGCGAACTTGTCATCGACGTGCACGACCTGAACAAGCACTTTGGCGACAAGCACGTGGTCAACAACCTGACCATGCAGGTGGCGCGCGGCGAAATCTTCGGCTTCCTGGGGCCGAACGGCAGCGGCAAGACCACGTCGATCCGCATGATGTGCGGCCTGCTGACGCCCGACTCCGGCTCGGGCACCTGCCTGGGCTACGACATCCTGAAGCAGGCCGCCGACATCAAGCGCAACGTCGGCTACATGACCCAGCGCTTTTCTTACTGGGAGGACCTGTCGATCCGCGAGAACCTGGACTTCGTCGCCCGCGTCTACGACATGCCCAACCGCAAGGACGTGGTGGCGCACGCGCTGGAGGAACTGGGCCTGCAATCGCGCGCCGAGCAACTGGCCGGATCGCTGTCCGGCGGCTGGAAGCAGCGGCTGGCGCTGGCCGCCTGCCTGCTGCACGAGCCCCAACTGCTGCTGCTCGATGAGCCGACGGCCGGCGTCGATCCCAAGGCGCGCCGCGACTTCTGGGAACAGTTGCACCAGTTGGCCGCGCGCGGCATCTCGGTGCTGGTCAGCACGCACTACATGGACGAGGCCGAGCGCTGCCACAAGCTCGCCTATATCGCCTACGGCAAGCTGCTGGCGCAAGGCACGTCCGCCGAAGTCGTGGCCAGCCAGCACCTGAGCACCTGGAGCGTCGAGGGCGACAACCTGGCCGAGCTGTCCGCGCAACTGCAGGGCAAGCCCGGCGTGGACCAGACCGTGGCATTCGGCACGGCGCTGCACGTGACCGGCAAGGACGCCACGCAACTGGAGCACACGCTTCGGCAATACGCGGGGGCGGGCCATCGCCTCGTGCAGACCGAGACCAGCCTCGAGGACGTGTTCATCCACATGATGGGCGGGGCGCAGGACAACATGGCCGCGCCGCCCCAGAAGAAGGCCGCGCCGGGCCGCAAGGAGGCCTCATGAGCGCCGCGCCCCAGCCGTCGCGCCGATCCTCGCGCCCGCACAACGCGTTCTCGGTGCAGCGCTGGTGGAGCATCGTGCTGAAGGAATTCCTGCAGCTGCGCCGCGACCGCATCACCTTCGGCATGATCGTCGCGCTGCCCATCGTGCAGCTGCTGCTGTTCGGCTTTGCCATCAACAGCGATCCGCGCCATATGCCCACGGCGGTGATCGTTGGCGAGCATAGCGACTTCTCGCGCACGTTCATCGCGGCGCTGGAAAACACCACGTACTTCAAGGTCGTGCGGACGATGCCCGACGAGGCCTCGGGCCGCGAGGCGCTGCTGCGCGGCGACGTGCAGTTCGTGGTCAAC
The DNA here is from genome assembly GCF_018729255.1 of Cupriavidus sp. EM10. NCBI lineage: Bacteria > Pseudomonadati > Pseudomonadota > Betaproteobacteria > Burkholderiales > Burkholderiaceae > Cupriavidus > Cupriavidus sp. EM10. Next base: position 385,834 of record NZ_CP076060.1, on the reverse strand, counting down.
ATCCCGCACGACTTCTCGCGGCGGCTGCTGCACGGCGACCGCCCCGAGATCCTGGTGGAAGCCGATGCCACCGACCCGTCGGCCACAGGACCGGCCATCGGATCGCTGGCGCAATTGCCGGACACCGTCGCGCGCATCGACCTCAAGGGCGCGCTGGCGCCGCTTGCTGGCGGCAAGCCGGCCTTCGACGTGAACGTGCACCGGCTGTACAACCCCGAGGGCATCACGCAGTACAACATCGTGCCGGGGCTGATGGGCACCATCCTGACGATGACGATGGTCATGATGACGGGCCTGGCCATGACGCGCGAACGCGAGCGCGGCACGATGGAAAACCTGCTGGCCACGCCGGTGCAGCCCATCGAGGTGATCTCGGGCAAGATCGTGCCGTACATCTTCATCGGGCTGATCCAGGCCACCATCATCGTGCTGGCCGCGCACTACGTGTTCCAGGTGCCGTTCCTGGGTTCGGTGCTGGCGGTCTACCTGGCCACGCTGCTGTTCATCGCGGCCAACCTGACGGTGGGCATCACGCTGTCGTCGCTGGCCAGCAACCAGCTGCAGGCGGTGCAGCTGACCTTCTTCTACTTTCTGCCGAACATCCTGCTGTCGGGCTTCATGTTCCCGTTCGCCGGCATGCCGACGTGGGCGCAGTGGATCGGCAACGTGCTGCCGATGACGTATTTCAACCGGATGGTCCGCAGCATCATGCTCAAGGGCAGCGGCTGGACCGAACTCTGGCCCAACGTCTGGCCCGTGGCGCTGTTCACGGTCATCGTCATGGGTATCGCCGTGCGCTTCTACAAGCGCACGCTCGACTGATACGCGGAGTCCAGCCATGCGTACGATCCTTGCCCTGCTTGCATCCCTTTCCGCGCTGATGATCGCCGGCTGCGCGGTAGGCCCCGACTTCCGTTCGCCCGATGCACCAACCGACGCGCGCTACACCGCCGGTCCGCAGCCGGTGCAGATGCCGGCCGCAGGCTATCCCACGCAGACCCTGCGGGCCGGCGACGTGCCCGGGCAATGGTGGACGCTGTTCGGCAATCCGCAGCTCGACGAAACGGTGCGCATCGCGCTCGCCAACAGCCCTACCTTGACCCAGGCGCGCGCCCGCCTGCGGGAGGCGCAAGAGAACCTGGCCGCGCGCACCGGTGCCACGCAGTTTCCACAGGTCGATGCCAAGCTCAACGCCACGCGCCAGCAGGTAGACCTGACCTCCGTCGGCATCACGCAGTTTCCCAGCCCGGGGCCGTTCACGCTCTATAACGCCAGCGTGCAGGTGTCGTACGCGCTGGACCTGTTCGGCGGACAGCGGCGCGAGCTGGAAGGCCTGCGCGCCGCCGTCGACTACCAGCGCTACGAACTGGAAGCGGCCCGCCTGTCGCTGGCCGCCAACGTGGCCACCACGGCCATCCGCGAAGCCGGGCTGCGCGCGCAACTGGCCGATACGGTGGCCATCGCCGAAGCGCAACAGCGTCAGCTGGGGATCATGCAGCAGCGGCTGAAGGTGGGCGGCGTGGCGCGGGTTGACGTGCAGCGGCAGCAGTCCGAACTGGCGCAAACGCGGGCGCTGGTGCCGGGGCTATCGCAGCAACTCGACGCCGCGCGCCACCAGCTGGCCGTGTACACGGGACAGACGCCGGCCAGCGCGCAACTGCCCGAATTCCGGCTGGAAGACCTGCACCTGCCCGAAACCCTGCCGGTCAGCCTGCCCGCCGAACTGGCGCGCCGCCGCCCCGACATCCGCGCAGCCGAGGCGCTGCTGCACCAGGCTTCCGCCGATATCGGCGTGGCCACGGCCAACCTCTATCCGCAGATCACGCTGACCGCCAGTGGCGGCACACAGCAGATGCGCGCCCGCGACCTGTTCAGCAGCATGAACGTCTGGAGCCTGGCCGCCGGCGTGGTACAGCCCGTGTTTCACGGCGGCGAGCTGCGCGCGCAGAAGCGCGCCAAGGAAGCGGCGTACGAGCAGTCGCTGGGCGCCTACCAGCAGGCCGTGCTGCAGGGGCTGCAGAACGTGGCCGACACGCTGCGCGCGCTGGACGCCGACGCCGGCACGCTGGAAGCCCGCGCCGACAACGCCCGGCAGACGCGCGACACGCTGGCCATCGTCAACGAGCAATACCGGCTGGGCGGGGTGAGCCAGTTCACGGTCATCGACGCCGAACGCCAGGCCCGCCAGGCCGCGCTGGACCTGTCGCAAGCCCGCACCGCAAGACTGGCCGATTCGGCGGCATTGATGCAGGCGCTGGGGGGGTGGGTGGTGGGGGGAGGCGGTTGCGGCAAAGTAGATTGAGACAAATCTGAAAGCTCGCCGCGTGTATTGACTCATGGGTACGCTCGCGCCATGATGATTCCGTAGCGACGCAGCGGTTTAAACTGCCTCGACGGCCCAGGGCCCCTGCGACAAACGGCGTCGTCATCGTAAGCGCACTTTGAGTGCGACAGACCTGGGTACCGCACCTTTCCATAGCCTCCGTACGCGGAGGCTATTTTCTTATGGCCATCACAATCTATCTCGATGAATGCGGTTGCCTCGGATGGCAACTGGACAAGCCCTATCAACACGGCGGATCCAGCCGGCACTTTACGCTCGCCGCCGCAGTCATCTCGGATGGTGACGAGCCGATCCTGAACCGGCCCGTCCGTGGGCTCTACAAGAAGCGCGGCAGAACGCTTTCGAAGGAACTCAAGGCAGTGCAGATGTCAGCCAAGGAGCGCCGCGGCTTCGCGCAGGAGGTAGCCAGGATTGCCGGCAGCGGAAGACGGATCGAGTTCCGCACGATCACGGTCCGCAAGGAAAACGTGAGCAAGGCCTTTCGCTTGCATCCGAACGGCCTCTATCACTACATGACCCGAATGCTTCTGCTCGATGTCATGGCCGATCATGCGGCGGTATCCTTCATACCCGACGAACGTTCCATGAAGGACCAACTCAGGTTCTTCATGCACGACTATCTCCGTCTTGAACTGGCCGTGCGCGGCGCCTCCACCGCGCTAAAGACTACGCCTTGGGAAAGCCGCGACAGCCTGGCCCTGCAGTTCATCGACATCGTCGCAAGCATCGTCTGGTCACATCACGAGTTTGGCAACAGCATTCCCTACAGACACCTGGAGAAGTTCATTCGTCAGCGCGAGCTTTCTTTTCGGCAAACGGCGAGTGCCCCAGCATGAGCATCAGAGCCTTTCCAAAAACCCCCTCAACCGCCGCACCCCCTCATCCAGCCGCGCCACGTCGCACGCGTAGCACCACCTGACAAAACCCTCGCCTTCGTCCCCGAACGCGCTGCCGGGCGCCAAACCCAGATGCGCCTCGCGTACCAGCCGCTTGCAGAGCGCCAGGCTGTCGGTGGCGCCGGCCAGGCGGAAGAATACGTACATGGCGCCGTCTGGCGCGTGGGCTTCCACGCCGGGCAGGCCGGAGAGCGCGCCGACCAGATGGTCGCGCGAGGTGCGCAGACGCTGTACCAGGTCTTGCGTGAACGCCTCGCCCTGCTGGACGGCCACTACCCCCGCTTCCTGCACGAACGATGGCGCGCACGACGTGTTGTATTCGATCAGCTTGCCAAGGTCGTCCATCAGCGATGCGGGCAGCACCATCCAGCCGAGTCGCCACCCGGTCATCAGCCACGCTTTCGAGAACGAGTTCACCGCGATCACGCGTTCGTCGCGGCTGGCGATGTCGAGGAAGGACGGCGCGTTGCCGCCCTCGCTGCCGTAGTAGAGCCGTTCGTAGACTTCGTCGGCGATGATCCAGATGCCGTGGCGGCGGCAGTGGTCCAGCACCGCCTGTTGCTGCGCGCGCGGCATGACCCAGCCCGTGGGATTGTTCGGCGAGTTGATCATCACGGCGCGCGTGCCCGGCGTCAGCGCGTGCAGCAGCTTTTCGAGGTCGAGCGTCCAGCCTGCGTCGCCAAAATCGAGCGCCACGGTCTCGACGGTCGCGCCGAGGATGCGCGGGATCTCCACCAGGTTGGGCCACAGCGGCGTAACGCAGACCACGCGGTCGCCGGGGCCCGCCACCAGTTGCGCGGCCAGCATCAGCGCGTTGACGCCGGCGCTGGTCACCGCGATGTTGTCGACGGCCGTGGCGCCGTGCAGCCGCGTCACGTAGTCGGACAGCGCGGCGCGTAGCGGGGCAATGCCAAGGTTGTGGGTATAGAACGTGGCGCCGCTGGCCAGCGCCCGGGCGGCGGCGTCGCGGACAAAGGCCGGCGTGACCTGGTCCGACTCGCCGAACCAGAACGGCATGACATCGGGCAAGCCGATGCCGGCGTTGGCCACCTCGCGGATGCGCGAGGCGCGCAGGCCGTGGACGATGTCCCGCGCCAGCGGCGCGGCTTCGGCGGTGGACGACTGGCGGATCGGGCTGGCGGACATCGGCACTCCTGTAGCGGAACTGGATGAAGCGCCTAGCGTACCGGAATCCCGCCAGCCGTGCCGGGCGGAATGACTGCGGGATTACGCGAAGCGCGCCCGCAGGTCGTCGGCCGTCATCGCCGCGTAGCCAAGGCTGTTCAGCGGCGTGCGCACGGCACGCAACAGGCCGGCATTGTCGGGGGCCGTGGCGCCATCGGGCAGCGTCATGTTGTTCTCGAAGCCGATGCGCGCATGGCCGCCCAGCATCACGGCCGCCGCCGCGCAATCGGCTTCCTGCTTGCCGAACGCGCAAACCGCCCATTCGACGCCCCCCTGGTCCAGCCCCATTTCGTGCCAGGCCGCCAGGAACGGCAGCAGGTCCGACGGCGACGACTTCTGGCCCGCCGAATAACGCCCCAGCACGAACAGCACCCAGTGGCGGCCCTCGGGAATCGCGCCGCTGCCCCGCAAGGCGGCATAGCGGCGCACATCGTTGGCGTCATAGAGGATGTACTGCGCCACCACGTTCTCTCGATGCATCCACTGAAAGAGCGATTCCGCGGCCGGCAGCGCCGCATCGTCGGGCACCAGCTCGCGCACCGCCACCGATGCGGCTTCCGGACGCAACGCCCGGACCATGGCGATCTGTTGTGCCGGCTGATAGATGCCAACCGCCTCGGTGGTCAGCTGCAGCACCAGGTTCTGGCCGACGGCCTTGCGCACCGCCGCGATGGCCGGTGCGTAGTCCGCGACTTCAAGGCTGTGCGTGGCATCGGCCTTGCGCACGTGCAGGTGGATCATCGCCGCACCGGCCTCCACGCATTCGCGTGCGCACTGGGCCAGTTCGTCGGGGGTGATGGGCAGGCGGGCGTGGTCGGCGTGGGTCTTGCGCGCGCCGTTGGGCGCCACGGCCAGGGCGAAGGGGCGGCGCAGGGTATCGGGGGTCATATGTCGGTCCTCACGCCGGCAGCACTTGCTTCACCGACTGCGCGAAGCGGTCGACGATATTGTCGATATCGGCCGGGGTGCAGATGAACGGCGGCGCGAACAGCACGTGGTCGCCATGGATGCCATCGACGGTGCCGCCCATCGGGTAGACCAGCAGGCCGTTTTCCATGCAGGTGCGCTTGAGCACGGCGTGGGTCTTCCTCGCCGGATCGAGCGTGGCCTTGGTGGCGCGGTCGGCCACGAACTCCACGCCGACGAACAGGCCGCGGCCACGGACGTCGCCCAGGTTCGGGTGGTCGCCCAGCGCCTCGCGCAGGCGGGCGCGCAGCTGCTCGCCGCGAGCCAGCACGTTGGGCAGCAGCTTGTCCTCGGCAATCGTGCGCTGCACGGCCAGTGCGGCGGCGCAGGCCGTGGCGTGGCCGATATAGGTATGGCCGTGCTGGAAGAAGCCGCTGCCGCCGACGATGGCGTCGTAGATGCGCGCCGTCGACATCATCGCGCCGATCGGCTGGTAGCCGGCGCCCAGGCCCTTGGCGATGGTCACGATATCGGGCACCACGCCATCTTCCTCGCACGCGAACAGGTAGCCGGTGCGGCCCATGCCGGACATCACTTCGTCCAGGATCAACAGCACGCCGTACTTGTCGCAGACGGCGCGGATGCGCTTCAGGTAGTCGGCCACCGGCGGCACCGCGCCCGCCGTGGCACCCACCACGGTCTCGGCCACGAAGCCGGCCACCGAATCGGGCCCCAGTTCCAGGATCTTGGCTTCCAACTCGTCAGCCAGGCGCTGCGCGTACTGCACGTCGGTCTCGCCGGCCGCCTGGTCGCGATAGGCGTAGCACGGCGATACATGGTGCGCGGGCACCAGCAGCGGCAGGAACGGCTCACGGCGCCACGCGTTGCCGCCGATGGCCAGCGCGCCCAGCGTGTTGCCGTGGTAGCTCTGGCGGCGCGCGATGAAGTGGCGCCGCTGTGGCTGGCCGGTCTCGACGAAATACTGCCGCGCCAGCTTCAGCGCCGCTTCCACGGCCTCGGAGCCGCCCGACACGAAGTACACGTGGTTCACGTCGCCCGGCGCGGCATCGGCCAGCGTCTGTGCCAGCGTTTCCGACACCTCGGTCGTGAAGAACGACGTGTGGGCGTACGCCAGCGAATCCACCTGCGACTTGATGGCCTCGATCACGCGCGGATGACCGTGCCCCAGGCACGACACCGCCGCCCCGCCCGAGGCGTCCAGGTAGGCGCGGCCGTGGCTGTCGAACAGCTCGATACCCTTGCCGCCAACGGCGACAGGCAAGGATTGCTTGGGATTGCGATGGAAGACGTGCGTCATGGTGGGCGTGCGAGAAAGCGCGAGGGCGCGAAACAGGAAGCCAGTATAGGAATATCTGCGCTCGTACGCAACAACTGTTTCATTTAAAGGCTATGACGAAACATACGATTCGCGCGGTCCTCGCAATTCCACCCACGCCCCGATGCCACCTATGCAACAATCGTTGCAAATCCCGCCTTCTCATCACATCGATGTCCGCCGACCAGCCGAATCCCCCCGAATCGCTTGACGCCCTGCTCGAACAACTGCGCACGGAATTCCCCAATCTCAGCGTCCAGTTCCAGGGCGGCGCCCGTTACTTGCTCGATCATCCGCGCGACATCGCCATCCAGTCGATGCGCAAGGTGGCCGCCAACGCCGGCGTGCAGCCAGCCACGCTGGTGCGGCTGTCGCAGTCGCTGGGATTCGAGGGCTGGCAGGGGCTGCGCGAACTGTTCGTGATGGCGGTGCGCGAAGGCGGCAGCCAGCCGTATGCGCGCCGGGCGCGCAAGGTGGTCAAGGATTCGGACAAGAGCAGCGGCCCGGGCAAGATGCTGGCCGAGATGATCGAGGTCCAGCACCACAACCTCGACGCCCTGCTGGCCAACAACGCCGACACCCTGCCCCGCGCCGCCGACCTGCTGGCCGCCGCGCCCATCGTCCATGTGGCCGGCTTCCGCTCGTGCTTTCCGATTGCCTTCACGTTCCACTATATCTACGGGCTGTTCCGCAGCTCGGTCCGGCTGATCCGGGGCGACGCCGGCACGCTGGAGATGGAACTGCGCGCGCTGGATGCCCGCGACGCCGTGCTGGTGGCCGGCTTCGCGCCCTATTCGCAGGAAAGCCTGCGCGTGGCCCAGGCCGCGCGCGAGGCCGGCTGCAAGGTCATTGCCCTGACCGACAGCACCGTGGCTCCGATTGCCCTGGAGGCCGATTGCACGCTGCTGTTCGCCATCGACAGCCCATCGTTTTTTCCGTCGATCACGTCGGGCGTGACGATGGTGGAGGCACTGGTCGAACAGCTGCTGGCCCGCAAGGGCAAGGGGGCCATCCGGGCGCTGGAGCAGACCGAGGGGCAGCTCCACCGCACCGGCGCTTATCTGCCGGAGAAAGGCCGCTAAGCCGTCAGGCGGTCTTACTCGAACGCTTCGTCGTTAGGGTTGGCGTACGCCTTCCTGATCTGCTCGCTCTGCGGCAGGTCGAACGAAAGGTTCTTCGGCGGCACCGGCTTCTGGAACCACTTGGCGTACAGCGTTTGGATCTCGCCGCTGCGCATCAGGCCGGTCATGGCGTTATCCACCACCTGCTTGAAGCCCGGATCGTCCTTGCGCATCATGAAGCCGTAGGCCTCGAACGACTGCGGCGTGCCAACCACGGCCCAGTCATCGGGCTTGGGCGCCAGCGTGCGGGCGCCGGACAGCAGCACATCGTCCATCATGAACGCCGCCACACGGCCCGACTGCAGGATCAGGAACGATTCGCCGTAGTCCTTGGCGCTCTGGATCGTCATGTTGGCGCCTTTCTCGTCGTTGAGCTTGCGCAGGATGCGCTCCGACGTCGTGCCCGCATTGGTCACCACCGACTTGCCGGCCAGGTCCGCAAAGTCGTGGACCGGGCTGCCCTTCTTGACCAGCAGTCGCGTGCCCGCCACGAAGTAGGTGGTCGAGAACGCCACCTGCTGCTGGCGCGACTTCAGGTTGGTCGTGACGCCACATTCCAGGTCCACCGTGCCGTTCTGCACCAGAGACTGGCGATTTTGCGATGTCACCGGGACCATGCGCACCTGCAGGTTCGGCGAACCGGTTTCCTTCTTGACCGCATCGACCACACGGTCGCAGATATCCTGGGCAAACCCGATCACCTTCTGGTTGGCGTCGTAATACGAGAACGGGATCGACGACGTGCGGTGCCCGATCGAGATCGTATTGGACGACTTGATCTTGCCGAGCGTCGGGCTGGCGGCCACCGCCGCGGCATCGGCGGCCTGCGCCGAACCGGCGCCACTGAACGCGGCCAGCAGCACGGCGGCACGGATCGGGAAGGACTGGGTCATGGAAACACTCCTGTTGAATGAAAGCGTCAGCTGTTGCAATGCTAGTCATTGAGCAACAAGTGTTCCATCATGGACAACCATGAAACAAATGGATTTTCCCCGAAGACGGGCATGCGACGCCCGGTTTCGGGGAAATGCGGCAGTACGGCTCGGCGTCGGTGCGCCGCCGGGGTGCGGGAATGTGGAGGGTTGGCGGTCCGGGCTAGGCTGGCGTGGGCGCCTCGGCGGCGGCGCGGGCCAGCCGCATGGCTTCGGCCAGCGTGTCGGGGTCGCCGATGTGGTTGGCCAGCAGCAGGATCAACCGAGCGTTGACGGCCTGGCTGGCGGCATCGTCCAGGTCGCGGTGCATGTCGATCAGCGCCTCGTAGAAATCGTCGGGACGGGTGAGATTGGGGGCGGTATTGAGCGGCATCTTGGCCTGTCTCCTTCGGATTGCGGCGGTCAGGCGTTCGGTCTTCAGGCCAGGGCCGGCGCCGGGGCGGATGGCTGCAGGCGCGTCGATGCCGGCGCGTTGCCGGTGGCACGCGCCAGCGCGGCGGCGATAGCCGCGACATCGACACCGCGCCAGCGCGCGCACACGTGCTGGTCGGGGCGGATCAGGTAGCAGGTGCCGGCGCGGGCGTCGTAGCGCCGGGCCGCCAGGCCTTCGGCATCGCGCAGCACCGTGGCGCCCGGCCAGGCCAGTGCCGATGCCGAGATGGCTGCGTCGGTAACAAACACCACGCGCAGCGGAATGCCGCCCTGCTGCAGCACGCGCAGCGCCTCGGCCTGCGTGGCATCGAGCCCGGCCGGCGGGCCGAACACCAGCGCCACGAACGCATTCCCCAGATGCTGCAGCAGCCATGGCCATGCCGCATCGGCCACCGGGGCGTCGACGCAGGCCGCCCCGGGCGCCATGGCGCCGCCGAAGGCATCGGCATCCGCCGTGTTCAGCGTGGACTCGCTCAGCACGGCCGGCACCGACAGCCGGCCGCTGTTGACCAGCTGGCGCGCGAACGCGTGATCGCGGGCCAGCGTCAGCACGGCATCGCGGAACACGCGGCTGACCGCGCTCTTGGGCGTGATGAAATCCGTGGCGCGGGTGGAATTCCGGATGTTCTCGTCGGCGGCGAATTCGCGTTCGCTGGCGTAGCTATCGAGCAGGCTGTCGGGCGCCTTGCCCTGCAGCACGTAGGCCAGCTTCCATGCCAGGTTCTCGGCATCCTGCACGCCACTGTTGGCGCCCCGCGCGCCGAACGGCGACACGCTGTGCGCCGCATCGCCGGCGAACAGCACGCGGCCATGGCGAAAGCTGTCCATGCGCACGCACGCGAACGTGTAGACGCTGACCCATATCAGCTCGAACTTTGCGTCGGGGCCCAGCAGCGCCTGCACGCGCGGGATCACGCGCTCGGGCGCCTTCTCGGCCACGGGGTCGGCGTCCCAGCCCAACTGGAAGTCGATGCGCCAGACGTTGTCGGGCTGGCGGTGCAGCAGCACCGACTGGTTCGGATGGAACGGCGGATCGAACCAGAACCAGCGCTCGGCCGGAAATGGCGCCTCCATCTTCACATCGGCAATCAGGAAGCGGTCGCGGAACGTGTGGCCGTGGCTTTCCTGGCCCAGCATCCGGCGCAGCGGACTGCGCGAGCCGTCGGCCGCCACCACGTAGCGGCCGCAAAGCGTGTAGCAGCCGTCCGGGGTCTCGATGGTCAGCGACGCGTGGTCGGCGTGCTGTTCGACGGCCACGGCGCGGCTCTTCCAGCGGATATCGATATTCGGCATCGCCTGCGCGCACTCCAGCAGGTAGCCCTCGACGTAGTACTGCTGCAGGTTGATGAATGCCGGGCGCTGGTGGCCGGCCTCGGGCAGCAGGTCGAACGCGTAGATCTGGCTGTCCTTGAGAAACACCTTGCCGACGTGCCAGCGCACGCCCTTGTCGACCATGCGGTCGCCGCAGCCCAGGCGATCGAAGATATCGAGCGTGCGCTTGGCAAAGCAGATCGCCCGCGAGCCGGTGGACAGCGTGCAGTCGTCATCGACCAGCACCACAGGCACGTTGTGCCGCGCCAGGTCGATCGCGGTGGCCAGGCCCACCGGCCCGGCGCCGACCACGACCACGGGATGCGGGCCGTCGGCCCGGTGCCCGCGCTGCTGCTCGGCGCAAGGGGTGTAGGCGTACGTCTGCTTCTGGTAGTCGATGCCGGCTTCGGTACTGCGCATGGTGTCTCCGTCCACTTTCAGGTGGTTATGTTCTTTTGTTCCCCTCTCCCGCAGGTGACGCAGGTGGGAGAGGGGAGAAAACCCTACGCCTGCAGCGCCGTCCACATTTCCTGGTCGCGCTGGGCCGTCCAGATGCGCGGGTGCGTGATGCCCGATGCCTCGTCGAACGCGCGCGACACGTCGAACGGCAGGCAGTGCTCGTAGATGAACACGTGGCCGAACTTCGGGTCCATCGACTTGCGCGTGTGCGCCATGGCGGCCTTCAGGTCGAGCTTGTCGGCCACCGCCTCTCGCCCGGCCTGCAGCAGCGTGGAGACGAAATCCTTGGTATAGGCCAGGCCCTTGGCCACGTCCGCCGGCGTGGTCAGCGCGGGGCCGCGGCCCGGCACGAGCTTCTCGGGCTGCAGCGCGGCCAGCGCGTCGAGCGTGGCCGGCCATTGTTCAAGCTGGGCGTCGCCGCAGTAGCAGGCGGCGTCGTACTCCACCAGGTCGCCCGAGAACAGCACCTTCTGCTGCGGCAGCCACACCACGGTGTCGCCCTTGGTGTGCCCGGCGCCCAGGTAGGCGATGCGCACTTCCAGCTTGCCCATGAACAGCGTCATCTCGCGCTCGAAGACCAGCGTCGGCCAGGTCAGGCCCGGCACCGTTTCCACGCCGGCGAACAGGCGCGGAAAGCGTTCGATCTCGGATTTCATGTCGGCCTCGCCGCGCTCCACGATCATCTCGTAGGTGCCCCGGCTGGCAATGATCTGCTGCGCGCCCTCTGCAAAGTAGGCCGACGCGCCCAGCACCCGCACCGCGTGGTAGTGCGACAGCACCACGTACTTGATCGGCTTGTCGGTGATCGTGCGGATCCTGGCGATCAGGTCCTGGGCCATGGCCGGCGTGGCGGTGGTATCGATGATCATCACGCCGTCGTCGCCAATGATCACGCCCGAGTTGGGGTCGCCCTCGGCCGTGTAGGCCCAGGCGTTCTCGGAAAGCTGGGTGAAGGTGATCTGCTTGGCTTCCAGGTCGGCCTGGGATGCGAATGCTTTTGCCATGTCTGCCTCGTTGTCTTCTGTATGGGATGGAATCGGGGGCGCGCTGGGGGACCGGCGTCAATCAATCTTAGGAAGACAGCTATTTTTAGTCAATGGCAAATGCGATTGCTATTTGCTAAATTGCCCGCCAGGCCTTGTGGCAGCGTGCGCGCCCCGGGAAAACCCCGACCCGATAGCGCCGCGCCATGCGCCTGACAGGCCGCCCGACGCCGATGCATCGCGTACCATTGGGCTCTTTCGACGAATGGGCAGCGGGCAAGGCATGGCAAGACCTCCAGGCGAATCCGCCGGCAAGACGCAGCGCGGCATCCAGAGCGTGGAGGTAGGCGGCCGCCTGCTGCAGGCGCTGGCCGATGCGCGCCGGCCGATGGCCCTGGCCGAACTGGCCGCCGCCGCGCAGCTGGCACCGGCCCAGGCGCACACCTACCTGGTCAGCCTGACGCGGCTTGGTCTGATCAAGCGCGATCATCTCGACGGCCGCTACGAACCCGGCCCGCTGGCCCTGCGCCTGGGCATGCTGCATCTCGATCACACCCCGGCCTATCGCGCGGCCGTGCCGCACGTGCAGGCGCTGGCGTCGGCCATCGGCTGGAACGTGGCCATCAGCCTGCCCACGCCGCAGGGGCCGACCATCGTCCATTACGCGCCGGCCGGGTCGCCGCTCCACGTCAACCTGCACGTGGGCACGGTGATGGCGCTGGCCACCACGGCCACCGGCCGCGCCTATTGCGCGTTCCAGCCCGAAGACCGCTGGCTGCCGATCTGGCGCCAGCAGGCCACCACGTCGGCCGACGCCCTGCCCGCCTTCCTCGAACAGCTTGCCGCCGTGCGCCAGCGCGGCATGGCACGCAGCATCGATTCGCCCAGCCCTGCCGTCAGCAGCCTGGCGTTGCCGCTGGTCGATGCCGATGGCACGCTGCATCTGGTGCTGACCGCCATCGGTTCCACCGGCGCCATCGACGTCGACTGGCAAGGCCCGGTTGCGCGTGCGCTGCGTGGCGCCCGCGATGACATCGCCCAGGCAATGGAACCCACATGACCGACGTGGAAGACAACAAGCCCCAGCGCGGCATCCAGTCGCTGGACAACACCGGCCAGTTGCTCAATGCGCTGGCCGATGCGGGCCGGCCACTGCCACTGGGCGACCTGGCGCGTGCCGCCGGCATGGCGCCGGCCAAGGCCTTTCCGCATCTGGTCAGCCTGCAGAAGATCGGCCTGCTGGCGCGCAATGCCGATGGCGATTTCGAGGCGGGCCCGCTGGCGCTGGAAATGGGCCTGGTGGCCCTGCAGCGCCTGTCGCCCACGCGCGAGGCCGAGCCGGAGGTGGTGGCGCTGGCCGATGCCACCGGCCTGTCGGTGGCGATGGCGGTGTTGGGCCCGCTGGGGCCGACCGTGATTCGGCTGGAGGAAGCCTCGCGCCCGCAGCACGTCAGCCTGCGCGTGGGCACGGTGCTGTCGATGGTCAATACGGCCATCGGCCGCACGTTCGCGGCCCACCTGCCCGACGACGTGCTGGCGCAGGCGCTGACGCAGGATGCGATCCGCATGGCCGGGTTGACCGTCGACACAGCCACGCGGCAGGCCGCCGCGCCCCGCTGGCGCAAGATCCGGGACGAAGGGATCGACAACGCCGTCAGCCGCCCCGTGCCCGGCATCGACACGCTGGCCGCCCCGGTGTTCGACCACACTGGCGCGCTGGCGCTGGTGATCGCCGTGATGGGCAGCAGCGGCAGCTTCGACAGCGCGCTGGACAGCGATGTGGCGCAGCGGGTCAGGCAGGCGGCGCGGCGGCTATCGTGGCGCTTCGGCGCAATGGGCGCCGCCGGGGGCTGATCGGCAGGACCGCGTCATTCCTCCAGTTTCCGGGCGCCGATGCTGGTCAGGTAGTCGTCCACGGCGCTGCCCACGGTCGGGTGAAAGCAGTCGTTGGGGAATGTCTCCGTCAGCTCGAAGCGGCGCAGCTTGTCGCGCACCGGGTCCTTCATTTCCGCGAAATGCAGCGCCACGCCATGCTCGGCCAGCTTCTGGGCCAGTTCCCGCAGCACGTCGGCCGACGTGACATCGACGCTGGTCACCGGCTCGGCCGCCACCACCACACGGCGCACCGGCGCCGGCGCCGCTTCCACGGCTTGCGTCAGCCGTTGCTGGAACAGCTCGGCATTGGCGAAGAACAGCGGCGCGTCCCAGCGGAACAGCACCAGCCCGTCGATCAGCGCCGCATGCGGATAGCGCTTCAGGTCGTGATAGCCGCGCAGGCCCGGCACCCGGCCCAGTACCGCGAAATGGGGCCGCCAGCCGTCCCACAGGAATTCGATGATGGCGATGACGACGGCCAGGCAGATGCCGGGAATCGCGCCGAACACGGCCACCGCCGCGAAGCACAGCATCGACAGCCAGAACTCCCATTGCTGGATGCGATAGATGCGCTGCAAGTCGCGGAATTCGAACAGGCCGATGGCCGCTGCGATGACCACGGCGGCCAGCGCGCTGTTGGGCAGGTAGCGCAGCAGGTTGGGCGCCACCAGCAGCAGCGCCGCCACGGCGATGGCGCCCACCACCCCGGTCAGCTGCGTGCGCGCGCCGGCCGCCTCGGCCACCGGCGTGCGCGACGCGCTGCTGCTGATCGGAAACCCCTGGAACAGCCCGGCCGCCAGATTGGCCACGCCCAGGCCCACCATCTCCTGGTTCGGATCCACGTGCGTATGCGTGCGTGCCGCATAGGTGCGCGACAGCACGCTGGTATCGGCAAACGCAATCAGCGCCACCGCGCAGCCGCCCAGCACGACCCGCACGATATCGACGCCGCTGAACCAGGGCAACGCGAACATGGGCAGCCCCTGCGGGATCTCGCCCAGTACCTTCACGCCCTGGGCATCCAGCCGCAGGACGCTGACCGCCAGCGTGGCCAGCACCACGGCGATCAGGATGCCCGGCACGCGCTCGAAGCGCTTGAGCAGCAGGATCACCACCAGGCTGGCCGCGCCAATCGCGAAGGTTGGCCAATGGGTCTGGCCGTCAGCGATGGCCCGCGCCAGTTGCCACAGCTCGCGCAGCGGCCCGGCATCGTCGACCGAAATCGCGAACAGCTTCGGCAACTGGCTGACCAGCACCGTCAGCGCGATGCCGTTCATGTAGCCGTAGCGAATCGGCTTGGATAGCAGTTCGGTGATGAAGCCCAGCCGCAGCAGACCCAGCACGACGCAGAACAGGCCGGCCACGATGGCCATCAGGCTGGCGGTGGCCACGGCGCGCATGGGGTCGCCGCCGGACATGGCCAGCACCACGGCCAGGATCGGCGCGGCCAGTGCCGAATCGGGCCCCAGCACCAGTATCCGGCTCGGCCCGAACAGCGCATAGGCCAGCAACGGGATGATGGTCGCGTAGAGCCCGTAGACGCCGGGCACGCCCGACGCCTCGGCATAGGCGATGCCCACCGGCACCAGCATCGTCGTCAGCACCAGCCCGGCGGCCAGGTCGCGGGGCAGCCACGCGGCCTGGTAGCTCCGCAGCATGGCCAGACCGGGCAGCCAGCGCAGCCAGTGCGGGTGCGATGCATGGGCGGCGGGGTGAGCCGGGTTGGGATTGGGCGTGGTGGATGCCATGGGGCCTTTTCTGTTCTGTGACACGCCGGAAACCGGTGTGATTCAGCATAGGCCCCGGCGGCGCCAAAGCAAGGCGCCCTCGCATGCCACGTGGTCGCCGAAGCGCTGCTGCAGCCGTTCGCGTCGAAGATAGGCCGCGGGATTCAGGAAGGAAGGCGCGCCCGCCGCTGCGGGCTCAGCACAGGTGCAGCACCACGCCGGCGCGTTCGCACAGGGCCGGCAGCGTGGGCAGCGCGTCGGAGGCCTCGGTGTCGGTGAACAGGTGATCGATCTGGTCCAGCCCGGCCACGCGGCAGGGCGCGTTGCGCAGGCACTTGCTGCTGTCGGCCAGCAGCACGCGCAGATGGCTGTTCGACAGCAGCACCTGGCTCAACTCGGCCTCTTCGGGCTGGAATTCGTAGAAGGTGCCGTCCGCGTCGATGCCGGCCGCGCTGCAGATCGCCACATGCGCCCGAAAACGTCGCACGAAATCCAATGTGGCACTGCCCATGACGTCGAAATCGCCGGCGCGCAGGCGCCCACCGGCCACCCACGTCTCGATGCGCGGCTTGTCCGCCAAGGCATGCACGGCACCCAGGTTGTTGGTGACCACACGCAGCGGCAGGTCGTCGGGCAGCGCGCGGGCAAAGTCGGCCACGGTGGTGCCATAGCCCAGGAAGACCGTGGCATCGGCCTCGACCATGCCGATCGCCACCTCGGCAATACGCCACTTGCGCTCGACGTGCGCCGTACTGCGCTGCAGGTAGCTGATGTTGTGCTGGCTGGCCGGCAGGCTCAGCCCGCCGTGCATGCGGCGCGCCAGGCCCTGCAGGCTCAGTTCGTTGATATCGCGCCGGATGGTCTGGCTGCTGACGCCAAATCGGCTCGCCAGTTGTTCGGTACTCAGGTAGCCGGCATCATTCAGCCAGCCGAAGATTTCACGTTGCCGCGGGGTCAGGCTCATCGACGCTCGTTCGCTCACTTTGCATGTTCGAACGAAAATGTAAGCGCCGCGTGTGACGATTCCGTGACAGCATTGCCATCCCCGCCTGTCGGTACCTGCCTAGCGTCTCAGTCGCCGCCACCCCATGACCACGCCGCTCACTGACATCACCAGGCCGACGATGGAAAGCGCCCAGACCACGGCGTCCCAAAGCGGACGATGCCGCGTCAACGTGACAAGGTCATAACTGTGGACGGCGTTGAACAGCCAGCGGTACAGGCGCCGGCTGTCGTCGCTGCGGCCGACCACCTGCCCGGTCGACGGATCGACATAGGCCCAGGTGCCGTCCGCATCGTCGAAACCCACGCGCAGTACCGGAAACTTGCGCGCATGGTGATGGCTGTACCAATAGGCGTCGGGCTCGTTCTGGACGATTTGCGATGCGATCCGGGCGTCCGGCAACAGCCTGGCTGCGGTGCGCACCAACTCGGCCTGGTCCCATTGCACGGGCGCGCCGTCATGGGGATCGACCGCACGGATGTCGCCGTTTTCCGAAGACATCAGCAACACCGGCCTGCCGCCTATCCAAGTCATGCGCACTTCACGTACACCCTCGTCCAGCGCCTGCCAGGCAAGTGCCGGGAACGATGCCGACGTATGGCCGGCGTAGCGCTGCAGCGCCGCGCCATCGAAGCCGCGCCCGTTGAACCACTGGTTCGGATTGACCGACAGCCAGCCCGAGATCAGCCAGAACAGCAGGAACAGCGCCCCGGCCAGTCCGGCCACGTGGTGCCAGGCCATCCAGCCGTGATACGGCGACGTGCCCGCCATGCTGCCGTGGGCAAAGCGGCGCCGCACGCGCAGCCGCAGCCAGCCAATCCAGATCCCGTGATGGCCACGGCCACGCACGGGCCCGATGTCCACAGCACCACCTGGCGCCAGAGCGGCGGATCCTTGCGGATCGGCGTGAAGTAGAGCCAGTGCGGCACCGAGCCCAGCCAGTTCCAGAAGCGCTCGGCGCGGTGGGTATCGCGCATGATCTCGCCGGTCCTTGCCGATATGTACAGTTCTGTGCCACGGCCATCGTCGATGGCGATACGGTGCAGCGGGCGCCAGGCATTGAGGCCGTTCGGCACGGTCCACTGATCGCGCTCGGCCGTCTCCAGCCACTGCGCGGGCTTGCCGGCAAAGCGTTGCGCGGTGGCCTGTGCCGTGGCGGCGTCGACCTGCGCGATTACCTGACCATCAATGGCGGATACGGTATGCGGCCGGCCCTTGACATCGACCATGCGATAGACCGGCAGGTCGCCCGCCATCTCCAGCCTCAGGCTGCGCGGGAAGGCATCGAGCCCGGCCCCGCCATCGCCGAATCTGGCGAAACGGCTACGCGCGAGAGATCGATCCGCGGCAGCCCGGCCAGCCGTTCGGCATCGGTCAGCCCGGGAAAGCCGACGTACATCATGACCAGCCCGGAGCCGAACCACATCGCGATCAGCAGGCAGCCGGCGATGCCCATCCAGCGATGGATCAGGTACAGCCAGCGCTTCAGCCTGAGCTTGCGCCACATGGCCGTGATCTCAGAAGTAGAAGTTGGCCGACAGCTCCGCCGAGCGCGGGCGGCCCAGCAGCCACTGCTGGCCGCCATTCGAAAACGATTCGGCGTAGTCGCGGTTGAACAGGTTGTACACGCGTAGCGTCAGCGCCGCCTGCTTCGACACGCGCCACGACAGCGCCGTATCCACGGTCGTGTAGCTCGGCACGCGTACCTTGTTGGCAGTGTCGGCATAGCGGCCGCCCACGTAGCGCAGGCCGGTGGCAAAGGTCCACTGCGGCATGAAGTTCCAGCTCAGCCACGCGTTGGCGGCCTGCCGCGGCACGCTGGTCGGCACATTGCCGGCGCGCGACACGGCCACGCCACCCACCGACTCGTTGAAGTCGTCATAACGCGCGCGCAGCACCGTGCCGTTCACGTCCAGGCGCAGGCCGCGCACCACTTCGACGCTGGCCGATGCTTCCAGCCCGCGCGACGACTGCTCGCCCACCTGCTGGGTAATCGTCGGATTGACCGGATCGCGCGACAGCAGGTTCTTCTTGCGGATTTCGTAGGCCGCGAACGTCCATTCGCCGCGATTGCCCCAGAACGCCTGCTTCATGCCTACTTCCAACTGCTTGCCGGTGGCCAGGTCGAAGTTGCGCTGCGCGTCTGATGTGGTGATCAGCGCACCCAGCGGATCGGTGGCCGTGGCGTACTGCGCGTAGACCGACAGGCTCGGCGTGAACTGGTACACCGTGCCCACACGCCACGTGGTGTTGGCGAAGGTCTTTTCCCAGCCCGTGTTGGCCACCAGGTCGGTGCGGTACAGCGTGGCGTGGTCGAAGCGCACGCCGCCGATCACCGACCACTGCGGCGTAAAGGCAATGCGATGCTCGCCGAACAGCGCGTACTGCGTGGTGTTGGCGCGGAAGCGCGGCGAGGTGACGATGCCCGGCGGGCTGAAGAACAGGCCCGGATCGAAGTTGTACGCATTGACCGTGGACGAACCGCCATACGGCGAGTTGTTCGAATGCGTGAAGTTGATCTTGTTGATGTCGAAGCCGACGGTCGTGGCGTTTTCCATCCCGAACAGGCGGCTCTTGACCGTCAAGTCGGCCCGATTGCCCACCTGCTCCTGATCGTGCAGGATTTCCAGGTAGTCCGTGCGGCGCACCTGCGAGGTGGCCGGCAGGAACGTGTAGGTCTCGCTGTCGCGCCAATGGCGATGGCTGGTCAGGTAATAGAACTGGTTGCGCACCGTGACGCTGTCGTTGGGCGTCCATTCGGCGCTCAGGCGCGTCCAGCGGTCGCGGTAGCTGATCTGGGCATCGCCGACGTTGTAGTTCTTCTTGCGCAGCGACGTGTCCAGGCTGCCGTTGACCAGCGGCGTGCCCAGGTACTGCTGCGGATGCTGGGTGCCGTCGTCATAGGACAGCGTCAGGTTGAATTCCGGATTGATGTCCAGCCGCACCGATGCCGATACCATCAGGTTGTTCGAATCGCCCCGGTCGACCCAGCCGGCCGAGCGGTTGTAGGCCGTGGCGAAGCGGTACGAGAGGTTGTCGTTGACGCGACCACCGCTGTCGAATGCCACCCGGGCGGTCTTCTCGGTGCCGCCGGTGATCTGCAGTTCGTTCTCGATGGGGCCGCGGATCGGCTTCTTCTGCACCACGTTGACCACGCCGCCGATGGCGCCTTCGCCATACATGACCGATGCCGGCCCGCGCAGCACTTCGATACGGTCCACCGACCAGGTATCGAACGGAAAAGTAACCGTGCCCGAGGCCACGTACATACGCGTGCCGTCCAGCAGCTGCATGACCGATCCCTGGCCCGAGAAGCCGCGCGCCGTCAGCGACGTGCCGCCGTTGCCCGGCGCCGGATTGCCGGTGATGCCGGTGGCGCGCGTCACGGCCTCGCGCACGCTCTGGTCGCCGCGCGCGCGGATCGTCTCGCCGCTGAGCACTTCGACGCTGGCCGGGGTTTCCAGCGGCGTCAGGCCCAGGCGGCTGCCGGTGTATTCGGGCTTCGACAGCGCCAGGCCAGGCTGGTCGATCCGGGCGGTCTCGCTGACCGTGACGGCCGGCAGCGTGCCTTCCTTCTTGTCGGAGGTGGCCTCCTGGGCCAGGGCGTACGGGAAATTGAGGCTGGCGACGGTGCCGAGCGAGGCGGCCAGCAGGCGTGGGCGGCGGCCACGAGGCAGGCGAAGTTGGACCGAGCGCGGGCGGCCAGCGGAAAGCGCGGACAAGTTGTATTTCATCGTGAAGCCGGACGACCCCGCCCGAGCAAATGGATTTCGATGATGACAACAGGCCGGTATCCGGGCTTGCAGGGTGGAAGCGTCGGCTTCCGGGATGCCATCGCCTTCCCACGCCGATTGATGCTGGCGCAGTGGCTGCCGACCCTGAGGATCGGCGTGATGGCTCCCAAACCTGCTGACCGTTGCGGGGGCAGCACAGGCATTGCCGACGATCTTTGGACGATCAACGACGCACCTGTTTCCCGTTTAACCGACGGATCGATCGTCGGCACCTGCAATCACGGACGGCGCACGAGGACCGCGCGCCGCGGTGCGAATTCTACCTGCAACAATCCTGTTACAAAAGCGACAAAGGCGACAAAAGGGCACGCCAGCGCGTGCCCCTTTGCCTGCCCTTCACGCACACGATCAGAACACGCGCGTCAGGAATTCCCTTGTCCGCGCATGGACCGGGGCGCCGAACAGCTGCCCGGGCGGCCCTTCCTCGACCACCTTGCCGCCATCCATGAAGACCACATGGTTGGCCACTTCGCGCGCGAAACCCATCTCGTGCGTGACCACCAGCATCGTCATGTGCTCGTCGGCCAGCTGGCGCATGGTGCGCAGGACTTCGCCGGTCAGCTCCGGATCGAGCGCCGAGGTGGGTTCGTCGAACAGCATGATGTCCGGCTCCATGGCCAGCGCGCGGGCAATCGCCACGCGCTGTTTCTGGCCACCCGACAGACGCGAGGGGTAGCTGTCGCGCTTGTCGAACAGGCCCACCTTGCGCAGCAGTTCGTCGGCCAGCGGGACGATGCGGTCGCGGGGCATGCCCTTGACCGTCATCGGTGCCTCGATCAGGTTCTGCAGCACCGTCAGGTGCGGGAACAGGTTGAACGACTGGAACACCATGCCCATCCTGGCGCAAATACGACGCAGGTCGGCACCCCTGGCATAGCTGACGCCGCTGCCCTCGGTGGTTGCCAGCACTTCGCCCTCGATCTCCAGCGTGCCCCGGTCGATGATTTCCAGATGGTTCAGGCACCGCAGCAGCGTGCTCTTGCCCGAGCCCGACGGGCCGATGACGGCGGTCACGTCGCCCTTGCGCAGCGACAGCGAGACGCCCTTCAGCACTTCGAGCGACCCGAAGGACTTGTGGATGTCGCGGGCCGACACCATCAATGGGCGCTCGCGCGCGCCGGCGTTCTCATTGATCGTATCGGGCATAGCGTTTTTCGAGGCGTTGGAAGAGCCACGTCAGGACCAGCGTCATCACCAGGTAGAACAGTGCGGCCACCAGGAACGGGGTTGTCGTGAAATCGCGCTGCACGATGCTGCGCGCCGTGCGCAGGATGTCGTTGAGCGCCAGCACGTAGATCAGCGACGTGTCCTTGACCAGCGTGATGGTCTCGTTGCTGACCGGCGGCAGCACGCGGCCGATCATCTGCGGCAGCACGATCCGGCGCATGGTCTGGAAGTAGCTCAGGCCCAGCGTCTTGCTGGCCTCGTACTGGCCGCGCTCCACCGACTGGATGCCGGCCCGGAAGATTTCGGCGAAATACGCCGCGTAGTTCAGCGCAAAGGCGACCACCGCGGCGGGGAAGTCGGGCAGGCGGATGCCGACATACGGAACGAACGGCAGCGCAAAGTAGATGAACAGCATCTGCAGCATCAGCGGCGTGCCGCGCATCAGCCAGATATAGCCATTCACAAGCGTGCTGACCGGCCCCCATGCCGAGATCCTCAGCAGCGCCAGCGCCAGGCCCAGCGGCACCGACAGCCCCAGCGTAATGGCGAACAGGGTCAAGGTGACCTTGGCCCCGTCCACCATCGGAGGCAGAAGAGAAAGAACGTAGTCCATGCTGAAACGTTACGCCACAGGTGCAACAGGGCTGGTGCAATTCACGATGTTTGCCCGAGCCCTGCGCCGCCTGCGAGGTGGCTGTCCTTACTTGGTGATGTCCGCGCCGAACCACTGGGTGGCGATGCGGGCGGCGGTGCCGTCCTGCTTCATCGACGCCAGCGTCTTGTTCAGCTTGTCCAGCAGGTCGGCGTCGTCCTTGCGCACACCCACGCCGTAGTCCTCGGTGCCGAAGTTTTCGGTCAGGATGCGGTATTCGCCGGCGCGCTTGCTGGCCAGGTAGCGGCCCACAACCTCGTCCACCACCACGGCGTCGAGCCGGCCTGCGGACAGGTCCATCAGCGCCGTCACATTATCGCCAAACGACTTCAGTTCCTTCAGGCTGGCCGCCACGGCCGCTTCCTTCTTGATGGCATCCACGGCGCTGCTGCCGTCCTGCGCGCCGACGATGCGGCCGGCCAGGTCGGCCTTGGTCTGGATCGGCGACTTCGCGGTCACGATGACAATCTGGTGGTTCGTCATGTACGGCGCGGTGAAGCCGATGTTCTTCTTGCGGTCTTCGGTGATCGTCAGGCCGTTCCACAGCACGTCGACGCGCTTGCCGTTCAGCTCCGCCTCCTTGGCGCTCCAGTCGATCGGCTTGAACTCGACCGTCATGCCGAGCCGCTGCGCCGCTTCCTTGGCCATGTCGATGTCGAAGCCGACCAGCTGGTTGTTGGCATCGCGAAAGCCCATCGGGGGGAAGTTGTCGTCCAGGCCCACCACGATGGCGGTGCTGGCGCTGGCGGGCTTGGCCGCCGGCGTCGGATCGCTCTTGCCGCAGGCGGCCAGCAACGAAAGACCGGAGATCAGGAGAACGGCTGCTATTTTTTTCATGATGTCGAGGAGAGAGTAAGGGTGCGGCAACGCCGGTCGCCACACCGATGGCGGCGTCGCCGCCATGACCGCGCAAGCCCGGGACGCGCCAGACGCCGCGCACCATTGCCCCGCCGCGCCGGGTCGTTAGCCGGCAGGGTCGTACATACGGGAATTGGGCGCGAAATCGGCAAGGCGATCCGCAGAGGTCGCTGAACGCGTGAGCTGGGTGGCCAGCCAACAGGCCGACATTCTACAGGGCCGGAACCGCCACAGGCCGATGTTCGCCCCTGCGCCGGGTGATGACCGTTGCCCTGTTGGTACTAAAGCATCACTTTACAGTCGTGCCGCCGTCGATCCACGCTTGTCGAAGGTGCTGCGGGCAACCAGGGCGCACACCGCCAGCGTTCCGGCCAGCATGCCGAGGGACGAAGAGCTGTGCGCATGCGCGGTGAAGCCCGTCGCAAAGGCGACGGCGGCCAGTTCCAGTTTGCGGCCGATTTTTTGATGGGAGGTCATGACGGTTATCGCTCTTCTTCAGGGTGGCCCGGCTCTCTCGGCGCCGGGCCACCGGCCGTGGCTATCAGTACTCGATCACCGGCGCATGCACCGGGGCAATCGACGGATGCGCGGTCTGCGTGCGCTGCGCGGCCTTGTGCACCATCGTGTAGGCGTAGTCGATGCCCATGCCGTACGCGCCCGAGTGTTCCTTGGCCAGGCCCGTCACCGCGTCGTACGTTTCCTTGTTCTTCCAGTCGCGCTGCCATTCCAGCAGCACCTGCTGCCACGTCACCGGCACCACGCCGGCCTGGATCATGCGCTGCATGGCGTAGTCATGCGCTTCCTTGGTCGTGCCACCCGAGGCGTCGGCCACCATGTAGATCTCGTAGTCGCCTTCGAGCATCGCGCTCAGGGCGAAGGTCGTGTTGCAGACTTCGGTCCACAACCCGGCCACGACGATCTTCTTGCGGCCGTTGGCAGCCAGTGAATCGCGCACCTTCTGGTCGTCCCACGAGTTCATCGAGGTGCGTTCGAGCGTTTCCTTGCCCGGGAAGACGTCGAGCAGTTCGGGGTAGGTGAAACCGGAGAACGATTCGCTTTCCACGGTGGTGATGGTGGTCGGCACGTCGAAGATCTTCGCTGCCTTGGCCAGGCCCACCACGTTGTTCTTCATGGTCTGGCGGTCCATCGACTGCACACCGAAGGCCATCTGGGGCTGGTGGTCGATGATGATCAGCTGGCTGTTGCGCGGGGTCAGGACTTGCAGTTTGGCGTTCGACATGGTGTTTCTCCGGTATAAAAGGTAATTCAATTAGTTTGAGGTTGTATCGGGCAGCGCCTGCTTCGCTTTGTCCGTTTCGTCGCGGTCCGCTGCGTTGCTGCGCTGTCCATGTGCAGAACTATAGCGACCGCCACCCCGGAGAAAGTGGACTGTCGCTGTCATAGTTATTCAAATAATTGAATTTAGGAAATCGACCCCAAATGCACGCGGTTGGGAGCGCGAAAGCAGGAAAGCCGGCTCTCGCCGGCTTTCTTGCTTTTCAATGTCTCTATAGGACTGACGCAAAAGAAAACCCCGCACAGCGGCGGGGTTGGTCTTTACAGCGGGCTTTCGTCAGATCAGAACGGAATATCGTCGTCCATGTCCTCGAAGCCGTTCGACGGGGCTTGCTGCTGACGGCGCTGGCCGCCTTGCTGGCCGCCGGCACCGCCGCCACCCTGGCCACGGCCGCCGGCGCCGCCGCCGCCGTAGCCGCCACCGCCACCGCCACCGCCTTGCGATTCGCGGCTGTAGCCACCGCCGCCACCACCGCCGCCACCACCGCCGCCGTAGCCGCCTTCCTCGCCACCGCCGCCGCCCTGGCGCGCGCCCAGCATTTGCATCTGGTCAGCCACGATTTCGGTGCTGTACTTGTCCTGGCCCGACTGGTCCTGCCACTTGCGGGTGCGGATGCGGCCTTCGATATAGACCGACGAACCCTTGCGCAGGTACTGGCCGGCGATCTCGGCCAGCTTGCCGAAGAACGCGATGCGGTGCCATTCCGTGGCTTCCTTGAACTCGCCGCTCTGCTTGTCCTTGTAGCGGTCGGTCGTCGCGAGCCGGATGTTGGTCACGGCGTCGCCGCTGGGCATGTAGCGGGTTTCGGGGTCGGCGCCCAGGTTGCCGACGAGAATGACTTTGTTGACCGATGCCATGTAGAAGTTCTCCAAGGACCGCGCCCTTTCAGCGCGGCGTTAAACGTAGTGCGAGATTCGCGAAAATATGATCCGGACCGGCGACCCGTTGTTGCCACCCGTTGTTGCCACCCGATCTTGCGACCGTAAACGACATCACGCGCCGTTCGGAAGCTCCGTCGGGCGCGTGTCGAATGCTACCGCCAGTCCAGGGAAAAGCGTGTCGGGCTTTTGCGGATAGGTGAAAAAGTGTGTCTAAGCCGCCACTGCCGGGGCGCCATCCTTGCTGCGGGCCGGCGGCGCCTTCATGCTCCAGGCGATTATAAGCCAGAGCAGCAGCACGGCCGCGCAGCCAACGAACACCGCCGGGCGGCCTTCGTGCTGGAGCAGCCAGCCGCCCGCCACGCCGCCCAGGGCCAGGCCCAGCGACTGGGTGGTGTTGTAAACGCCCAGCGCCGCGCCGCGGCTGGCGGCCGCGTAGCGCGACACCAGCGACGGCTGCATGGCTTCCAGCACGTTGAACGCCACGAAGAACAGCAGCAGCACGCCGACGATGGCCCACAGCCCGTGCACGGTGGCGAACAGCAGTTGCACGGCGGTCATCAGCGCCACCGACGCCAGCAGCACCGGCCGTACCTTGCCGTAGCGCTCGGCGGCCATCATCGGCGCCAGCATCAGCAGGAACGACACCAGAACCACCGGCAGGTAGACCTTCCAGTGCTGGTCCAGCGGCATCCCGGCGTCCGCCAGCATCGCCGGCACCACCATGAACATCGCCACCTGGCTGGCATGCAGCGCCAGCACGCCCACGTTCAGGCGGATCAGGTCGGCATTGAGCAGCACCTTGCGGAACGGCAGTTGCACCGGGTGCGGCGGCGGCGGGTTCGGCACCACGAACACCGTCACGCCGATGGCCAGGATGCCGAGCACGCTCATCAACCCGAAGATGCCGGACATGCCGATGCTGTGCAGCAGCGGCGACGCAATCACCAGCGAAAGCGCGAACGTCAGCCCGATGCTGCCGCCGACCATCGCCATGGCTTTTGTACGATGCCGCTCGCGCGTCAGGTCGGCGATGCAGGCGGTAATGGCCGCCGAGATCGCGCCCATGCCTTGCAGCGCGCGGCCGATGGTGATGCCGGTCAGCGTGTCGGAAAAGGCCGCCACCAGCGCGCCGGCCACGAACATCAGCAGGCCGGCCACCATCACCGGCTTGCGGCCGACGCGGTCGGACAGCCAGCCCAGCGGGATGTGCAGGAATGCCTGCATGAGGCCATAGATGCCCATGGCGATGCCCACGCGCTGGGCGTCGTGCCCGTCTGGCAGCGTGCGCGCGTATTCGGCAAAGACGGGCAGGATCAGGAACAGGCCCAGCATGCGCAGGGCGAAGATGCTGGCCAGCGACAGGCTGGCGTGCAGCTCGCCGCGCGTCATGCGGTCGCGCACGGGTTCGGCGCGCGAGGCATCGTTGGCAAGACTGGGAGAAGAAGGCGGGATCGACGGCATTGCGGTCGTAGGTGGAATTCTGGCTCGGTCGCGGCTCGGTCAGCCTGGCAGCTTCGACACGTACTGGCGCCCGCAAGTTGCCCGGACGTTGCCTTGTCTGGCATCGCAGACATCCATGCCACAGACGCTGCCGCGTTTGCCCGCGGCCCCGTCGGCACCGCGCTGTCTCCAGCCTGTTTGCCGCCGGGCTACCCCGGAAACCGAAGTTCGGTATATTAGCAGGTTTGCTTCTCGCGCTTGTTCCATCACGTCCGGTCCCGGCCAGGCGTGAAAATGTGCGTGAAGCGGCAGGCTGGCGCCCGTTTCCCGGGCGCCCCAGGCGTCTGGCCAGGCACATCGAATTCCGCGGGACCGACCTGCTTGCCGCAGGCCGCCCACCGGGCGAACGAACGGTATATGGAAGAAATCAAGATCCGTGGGGCGCGTACCCACAACCTGAAGAACATCAACCTGGACCTGCCGCGCAACAAGCTCGTGGTAATCACGGGCCTGTCCGGCTCCGGCAAGTCCTCGCTGGCGTTCGACACGCTCTACGCCGAGGGCCAGCGCCGCTACGTGGAATCGCTGTCCGCCTACGCCCGCCAGTTCCTGCAGCTGATGGAAAAGCCCGACGTCGACCTGATCGAAGGGTTGTCCCCGGCCATCTCGATCGAGCAGAAGGCCACCAGCCACAACCCGCGCTCCACGGTGGGCACGGTCACCGAGATCCACGATTACCTGCGCCTGCTCTATGCCCGCGCCGGCACGCCATACTGCCCCGACCACAACATCGCGCTGCAGGCCCAGAGCGTGTCGCAGATGGTGGATGCGGCGCTGGCGCTGCCGGAGGACACGAAGCTGATGATCCTGGCGCCCGTGGTGTCCGACCGCAAGGGCGAGCATTCCGACCTGTTCGACTCGATGCAGGCGCAGGGTTTCGTGCGCTTCCGCATCCGCTCGGGCGGCGGCACCGCGCACGAGGCCGAGGCGAAGGTCTACGAGGTAGACAGCCTGCCCAAGCTCAAGAAGACCGAGAAGCACTCGATCGACGTGGTGGTGGACCGCGTGAAGGTGCGCGCCGACATCAAGCAGCGCCTGGCCGAATCGTTCGAGACCGCGCTGCGCCTGGCCGACGGCCGCGCCCTGGCGCTGGAAATGGATACCGGCCACGAGCACATGTTCAGCTCGCGCTTTGCCTGCCCGATCTGCTCGTATTCGCTGCAGGAGCTGGAACCTCGCCTGTTCTCGTTCAACAACCCGATGGGCGCCTGCCCGAGCTGCGACGGCCTGGGCCAGATCACGTTCTTCGATCCGAAGCGCGTGGTGGCGTTTCCGAACCTGTCGCTGGCGTCGGGCGCCATCAAGGGCTGGGACCGGCGCAACCAGTTCTACTTCCAGATGCTGCAGAGCCTGGCGGCGTTCTACGAATTCGACACCGAGAGCGCCTTCGAGGACCTGCCCGCCGAGGTGCAGCAGGTGGTGCTGCACGGATCGGGCGAGCAGGAAATCCCGTTCACGTATATCAACGAGCGCGGCCGCACCACGGTGCGCTCGCATGCGTTCGAGGGGATCATCCCGAACCTGGAGCGCCGCTATCGCGAAACCGATTCGGTGGCCGTGCGCGAGGAACTGGCCAAGTACCAGAACAATCAGGCCTGCCCGGTGTGCCACGGCACGCGCCTGCGCACCGAGGCCCGCCATGTGAAGATCGGCGAGGACGAACAGGCGCGCGCCATCTACGAGATCAACGGCCTGCCGCTGCGCGACGCGCTGACGTGGTTCCTGACGCTGAACCTGCACGGCGCCAAGCGCGAGATTGCCGACAAGATCGTCAAAGAGATCTCGGCGCGCCTGAACTTCCTGAACAACGTGGGGCTCGATTACCTGTCGCTGGAGCGCAGCGCCGACACGCTGTCGGGCGGCGAGGCGCAGCGCATCCGCCTGGCTTCGCAGATCGGCTCGGGCCTGACGGGCGTGATGTACGTGCTCGACGAGCCGTCGATCGGCCTGCACCAACGCGACAATGACCGCCTGATCGGCACGCTCAAGCACCTGCGCGACATCGGCAACTCCGTGCTGGTGGTGGAGCATGACGAGGACATGATCCGGGCCTGCGACTACGTGGTCGACATCGGCCCCGGGGCGGGCGTACATGGCGGGATGATCGTGGCCGAGGGCACGCCCGCGCAGATCGAGCAGTCGCCGGCATCGCTGACGGGCCAGTATCTGTCCGGCCAGCGCAGCATCGAAGTGCCGAAGAAGCGCGCCGCGCCCGACGCGGAGCGATTGCTGCGCATCGTCAACGCCACCGGCAACAACCTGCGCAACGTGTCGGCCGAGATCCCGGTGGGCCTGCTGACCTGCGTGACCGGGGTGTCGGGCTCGGGCAAGTCCACGCTGATCAACGACACGCTCTACAACGCGGTGGCGCGCCACCTGTACGGATCGACGGCCGAACCGGCGCCGCACGACCAGATCGAGGGCTGGAGAACTTCGACAAGGTCATCAACGTCGACCAGAGCCCGATCGGCCGCACGCCGCGCTCGAACCCGGCCACCTACACCGGCCTGTTCACGCCGATCCGCGAACTGTTCGCCGGCGTGCCGGCGGCCAAGGAGCGCGGCTACGATCCGGGCCGGTTCTCGTTCAACGTCAAGGGCGGCCGCTGCGAGTCGTGCCAGGGCGACGGCGTGATCAAGGTGGAGATGCACTTCCTGCCCGACGTCTACGTGCCGTGCGATGTCTGCCACGGCCAGCGCTACAACCGCGAGACGCTCGAGGTGCTGTACAAGGGCCGGAACATCTCCGAGGTGCTGGACCTGACGGTGGAGCAGGCGCACGAGTTCTTCAGCGCCGTGCCCGTGGTGCGCCGCAAGCTGCAGACGCTGCTGGACGTGGGCCTGGGCTACATCCGGCTTGGACAATCGGCTACGACGCTGTCGGGCGGCGAGGCGCAGCGGGTGAAGCTGTCGCTGGAGCTGTCCAAGCGCGACACGGGCCGCACGCTGTATATCCTCGACGAGCCGACCACCGGGCTGCACTTCCACGACATCGAGCTGCTGCTGGCCGTGATCCAGAAGCTGCGCGACCACGGCAATACGGTCGTGATCATCGAGCACAACCTCGACGTCATCAAGACGGCCGACTGGCTGATCGACATGGGCCCCGAAGGCGGCGCCGGCGGCGGCCAGGTGATCGCCAAGGGCACGCCGGAAACGGTTGCGGCCAGCAAGGCGAGCTTTACAGGGAAGTACCTGGCGCCGTTGTTGAAGCGGAAGTAATCGGGACAGCCTCGACACGCGCGGTTTTCTCCCTCTCCCGCCTTGCGGGAGAGGGGCGGGGGTGAGGGAGCAGCGGTTCAAATTGAACCTGGCGCGTCTTGAGACGCCTAGCCCTCACCCCAACCCCTCTCCCACTGCGCGGGAGAGGGGAGAAAACCAGGAGAGCACGCCCCCCTACGCCTGCCGCACCCCCGCCACGTCCCCGATCTTCTCCGGCACCTCTTCCTTCATCCGGCTGCGATTCATCAGCCCGGCCTGCTCCAGCACCGGATAGGCCGTGGCGCAGAACAGAGAATTGAGCCGCTTCAGTTCGCTGATCACGTCCAGGTGCAGCGAACTCGTCTCGATGCTTTCGACGGTCTGGGTGGCCACGCGCTGCAGGTGCGAGCGCGCGTACTTGCGTTCCAGCTCACGGAAATTGGCCTTCTCGGCCATCAGCTGCTGCGCGCTGCGGATGTCGCCGGTCAGGAAGACCGACAAACCCAGACGCAGATTGCTCACCACCCGCGCGTGCATTTCGGCGATTTCCTGCATGCCGGCCTCGGAGAACGACAGGTTGTGCGCGATCTTTTTCTCGCGGGCATCGACGATGACACGCTCGATCAGATCTCCCGCATGCTCCAGGTTGATGGTCAGCGAGATGATCTCGGTCCAGCGCTGACCGTCGCGCTCGTCCAGCGCCTCGGTGCTGATCTGGGTCAGGTAGAGCTTGATCGCGGTGTACAGGTCGTCCACCTCGTTGTCGATGCGGCAGGTGGCGTTGGCCAGCTTCAGGTCGTTGGTGCGCAGCACGCGCAACAGGTTGTCGAGCATCTGCTCCACGCGGTCGCCGATGCGCAGCACCTCGCGGGCGGCGTTGGACAGCGCCAGTGTGGGCGTGGACAGCGCGGCGGCGTCCAGGTGGCGCGGCGTCACCTGGCTGTCGCCCGTGTTGCGGCCCGGCAGGATGGCTTCGCACAGGCGCGCCAGCGGCCCGGTGGCGCCCAGCAGCACCACGGCCAGCGCCACGTTGAACAGCAGGTGGAAGTTGACGATCAGCCGTTGCGGGTCGGCGTCGAAGTGGGCCAGCAGGTCCTCGGCCTGGCTCAGCAGCGGCAGCGCGATGACGCAGCCCAGCAGCCGCGACAGCAGGTTGCCCAGCGTCACGCGCTTGCCGGGCTGGTTGTTGCCCGACGTGGTCAGCAGCGCCGAGATGCCCGAGCCCAGGTTGGCGCCCAGCACCAGCGCCATCGCCACGTGGATCGACACCACCCCAGCCGACGCCAGCGCGCCGCAGAACAGCACCACGGCCAGGCTCGAATAGCAGAGGATGGTCAGGAAGGCGCCAATCAGCATGTCCAGCGCGGCGTCGCCGGTCAGCGTGCTGAACAGCACCTTGACGCCAGCCGCCTGCACCACTGGCCGCGTGGCAACCGAGATCAGTTCGAGCGCCAGCGTGATCAGGCCCAGTCCGATCAGCACCCGGCCAACGTGGCCGGCCTTGCTGCCTTTCCAGCTCAGGTGCAGGATCACGCCGACGAAGATCAGCAGCGGCGACAGCCACGACAGGTCGAGCGAGAACACCTGCACCATCACGGCCGTGCCCACGTTGGCGCCCAGCATGATGGCCAGCGCCGGGGCCACGGCGATCAGGCCCTGGCCCACGAAGGAACTGACGATGACGGCGGTGGCATTGCTGCTCTGCACGAGCCCGGTCACGCCCAGGCCGGCAACGAATGCCTTGAAGCGGTTCGACACGCTGGCGGAGAGCACGTGGCGCAAATTGGCGCCGTACACGCGCAGGATGCCGACCTTGACGATGTTGGTGCCCCACACCAGGAGCGCCACGCCGGAGAGAAGATGAAGCAGTACGCCCATTGCGCGTCCCTTTGTGACCGGTGCCGGCGGGGTGGCAGGAGGCGGTGCCGCCCGGTCATCGCGTTGTTATCAATGAGGCATTATGCGCCCCGCTGTCACACGGGGCAATTGGACGAAATGCGACGTCAGGCGCAGCGTTACCCAGGCGTCAGTGCCCCTCGAACTTGCACACCGTGAACAGCGGCAGTCCGCTGGCGTGCAGCACCTTCGAACCGCCCAGTTCGGGCAGGTCGACAATGGCCGCGCCTTCCACCACGGTGGCGCCCAGGCGTTCGAGCAGCTTGCGGCCGGCCATCATGGTGCCGCCCGTGGCGATCAGGTCGTCGATCAGCAGCACGCGGTCGCCGGGCTTGCAGGCGTCGGCGTGGATTTCCACGGTGGCGCTGCCGTATTCGAGCTCGTATTCCTCGGCCACCGTCTGGAACGGCAGCTTGCCCTTCTTGCGGATCGGCACGAAGCCCAGGTTCAGTTCGTACGCGATGATGGAGCCAAGGATGAAGCCGCGGGCGTCGATGCCGGCCACCAGGTCCAGCTGCTGGTCCATGTAGCGGTGCACGAACACGTCGATCAGCACGCGCAGCGTCTTGGGGTTCTGCAGCAGCGGGGTGATGTCGCGAAACTGCACGCCGGGCTGCGGCCAGTCCGGCACGGTGCGGATGCGGTCACGCAGGTAGCCGGTGACATCGCCGAGTTCGGGGGACTGGATAATGGGATCTGCCATGGGAATCTGTCTGGAATGAGTTCATGCGGTAACGGGTTACCACCCGCGCCCCGCCTTGCCGCCGCACAATGGCCCGGCTGCTTGGGCGTCCGCAACCCGTAACCATACAGGAGACAGCTATGGCAAAGAAGATTCTGATGCTGGTAGGCGATTTCGCCGAGGATTACGAGACCATGGTGCCGTTCCAGGCACTGCAGATGGTGGGCCACACGGTCCATGCGGTCTGCCCGGACAAAAGGCCGGTGACGCCTGCGCCACCGCCATCCACGACTTCGAGGGCGACCAGACCTATACCGAGAAGCGCGGCCACAACTTCACGCTCAACGCCACGTTCGCCGACATCAATCCGGCCAGCTACGACGCCCTGGTGATTCCGGGCGGCCGCGCGCCCGAATACCTGCGCCTGAACGACCGGGTGATCGAAATCGTCCGCCACTTCGCCCAGGCCAACAAGCCCATCGCGGCGGTCTGCCACGGCGCCCAGTTGCTGGCCGCGGCCGATGTGCTGGAAGGCCGCACCTGCTCCGCCTACCCGGCCTGCGCGCCTGAAGTGCGGCTGGCCGGCGGCAAGTACGCCGATATCCCCGTGGACCAGGCCCACACCGACGGCAACCTGGTGACGGCGCCGGCGTGGCCGGCACATCCGGCCTGGCTGGCACAGTTTCTTGCCGTGCTGGGAACGCGGATCGTAGAGTAGAGGCTTCCGAACGCGGCCAGCCCGGCCGCGGCGCACGGGAGGCACGCATGTGTGAAATCTTCATCCGGGCCAATCCGGATTCGTACCAGACCCAGTCGCGGTCGCTGCGCCTGCACGGCGTGGCGACCAGCATCCGGCTGGAAACCCTGTTCTGGGAAGTCCTGGAAGAACTGGCGCAACGCGACGGCATGAGCGTCAACCAGCTGCTGGCGCGCCTGCACGACGAACTGGCCGAGCATCGCGGCGAGGCGTCGCTGACCGCCAACTTCGCCTCTTTCCTGCGCGTGTGCTGCATGCGCTACTTATTGCTCCAGAACGAAGGCCGCATTCCGGCCGATACCACTGTGCCGATCCGTACGCTCGACGCTCGCGCAGTGCTGAGTGATCTGCCTGCCTCGTGGGTCGATGACTCCCCTCGCCCCCACGTAGGAGAGGCCCGGGGGAGAGGGCCCAGCGCTTCAAGCCGCACCAGCCCGCCGTCTGACCACCCGAACGCCGGTTACTGCCGCACCAGCCGCTCTTCCGCCGATTCCAGCGCTTCCGGCGTCCCGCGCAGCACGACGATGTCGCCGGGCTCCAGCACGGTCTCGGGCTGCGGATCGAAGGCCCGGATGCCGCGCCGGCGCACCGCCGTGACCTCCACGCCGATGCGCTCCAGCCCCAGCGTGCCCAGGCGCCGCCCCACCGCCGTATGTTCCGGCCCGAGCGATACCGAATGCAGCCGCACGGTATCGCGCTCGACCATGTCGTCCTCGTCGTCCCGGCCGTGGAAGTAGCCGCGCAGCAGGCTGTAGCGCGCATCGCGCGCCTGCTGCACCCCGCGCACCACCCGCCGCATCGGCACCCCAAGCAGCACCAGCGCGTGGGACGCCAGCATCAGGCTGCCTTCGATGATCTCCGGCACCACCTCGGTGGCCCCGGCCTTCTGCAGTGTATCGAGCTCGGAATCGTCCACG
Organism: Cupriavidus sp. EM10; assembly: GCF_018729255.1. Taxonomy (NCBI): domain Bacteria; kingdom Pseudomonadati; phylum Pseudomonadota; class Betaproteobacteria; order Burkholderiales; family Burkholderiaceae; genus Cupriavidus; species Cupriavidus sp. EM10. The sequence continues at coordinate 351,723 of NZ_CP076060.1, read as the reverse complement.
GTCCGCACGATCACCGGCATCGCCGGCGCCAGTTCCTGCACGTGGTGCAGCACCTTCACCGCCGACGGCGTGTTGGCATAGGTAATCACCACCAGCGCTGCGCGATGGATACCGGCGGCGATCAGCGACTCCCGCCGCCCGGCATCGCCATAGACCACGGTATCGCCAGCCGCGGCGGCTTCCCGCACGCGGTCGGGGTCCAGGTCCAGCGCCACATAGGTAATGCCCTCGCGCTCCAGCATATGGGCCAGGTTCTGCCCGCTGCGGCCGTAGCCGCAGATGATGGCGTGCTTTTCGGTCTGCAGGCTCTGGGCGGCGATGCGCGTCATGTTCAGCGACTGCATCAGCCATTCGTTGGCGGCAAAGCGCAGCACGATGGCGTCGCTGTACTGGATCAGGAACGGCGCGGCCAGCATCGACAGCAGCATCGACGCCAGGATCACCTGGATCAGCACCGGATCCACCAGCCCCATGCCGTCGATCTGGTTCAGCAGCACGAAACCGAACTCGCCGGCCTGCGCAAGCCCCAGCCCGGTGCGGATGGCCACGCCCTGGCGCGACCCGAACAGCCGCGCCAGCCCGGTAATCAGCACCAGCTTGAACACGATGGGCACCACCAGCAGGCCCAGCACCAGCCAGATATGGTCGAACACCACGCGCACGTTGAGCAACATGCCGATGGTGACGAAGAACAGCCCCAGCAGCACGTCGCGGAACGGCTTGATGTCCTCTTCCACCTGGTGGCGGTACGGCGTCTCGGAGATCAGCATGCCCGCCATGAACGCGCCCAGCGCCATCGACAGGCCCAGCCGCTCGGTCAGCGCGGCCATGCCCAGCGTGACCAGCAGCAGGTTCAGCATGAACAGTTCCTGCGACCGGCGCGCCGCCACGATGTGGAACCACCGGCTCATCAGCTGCTGCCCGACGAAGAAGATCAGGCCCAGGGCTACCACGATCTTGACCGTGGCCAGCCCCAGCGCCCAGGCCAGGTCGCCGGGGTCGCGCGACAGCGCCGGGATGATGATCAGCAGCGGCACCACGGCAAGATCCTGGAACAGCAGCACGCTGATGATGTTGCGGCCGTGCTCGCTTTCCAGCTCCATGCGCTCCGACAGCATCTTCACGACGATGGCCGTCGACGACATGGCCAGCGCGCCGCCCAGCGCCACCGACGCCTGCCAGGACAGCGGGAACGCCCAGCTGAACAGCCAGCTGGCCGGCAGCACGGCCAGCATCGACAGCGCCACCTGCGACCCGCCCAGCCCGAACACCAGCCGCTTCATGGCGCGCAGCTTGCTCAGGCTGAACTCCAGGCCGATCGAGAACATCAGGAAGACCACGCCGAATTCCGCCAGGTACTTGGTCTGCCCCGAATCGCTGGCCAGCCCCAGCGCGTGGGGGCCGATCAGGATGCCAACCGCCAGGTAGCCCAGCATGGGCGGCAGCTGCAGCATGCGGAAGGCCACCACGCCAAAGACGGCGGCGGCCAGCAGCACGAGGGTCAGTTCCAGCGGAGAATGCATTCGGCAGGCTTCAAAAACGACGGCCGGGCACGCGCCTGAGCCGGCATCTGCACCCCGCCGGCAAAAGACGGCAAGCGCGGCGGTCGTCATGGCGGCCGGGCGGACTGCCGGGCCAGACGCCATCGCATTCGTTGGTATACTCCAGCGCCATGATAGCCAATTTCGATGCGAATCGAGCACTCGAGCTCGCTCGCCACACCCTCCAGATCGAGGCCGACGCCGTTTCGGCGCTGGCCGGCCGCCTGACCCCCGCCTTTACCCGGGCCGTTGAGATGATTCTTGGCTGCACGGGACGCGTGGTGGTCTCCGGCATCGGCAAATCGGGCCATATCGGCCGCAAGGTGGCCGCCACGCTGGCGTCCACCGGTACGCCGTCGTTCTTTGTCCATCCGGCCGAGGCCAGCCATGGCGACCTGGGCATGATCACGCGCGACGACGTGCTGATCGCGTTCTCGAACTCCGGCGAAACCGCCGAGCTGCTGTCGATCGTCCCGATCGTCAAGCGCATCGGCGCCGGCCTGATCTCGATCACCGGCAACCCCGAATCGAACCTGGCCAAGCTGTCCGACGCCCACCTGGACGGCGCCGTGGCCCAGGAAGCCTGCCCGCTGAACCTGGCCCCACGGCCAGCACCACGGCCGCGCTGGCCCTGGGCGATGCCCTGGCCGTGGCCGTGCTGGATGCCCGGGGCTTCGGCGAGGAAGACTTTGCCCGCTCGCACCCCGGCGGCGCGCTGGGCCGCAAGCTGCTGACCCACGTGCGCGACGTCATGCGCACCGGCAACGCCGTGCCGGAGGTGCGCGAAAGCACGCCGCTGGCCCAGGCTCTGATGGAAATCACGCGCAAGGGCATGGCCATGACCGCCGTGGTGGACCCCGACGGCCGGGCCGTGGGCGTGTTCACCGATGGCGACCTGCGCCGCCTGCTGGAAACCCCGCGCGACTGGAAGACCGTGCCGATCGGCGAGGTCATGCACCACGATCCGCGCACGGTCCACCTGGACCAGCTTGCCGTGGAAGCCGTGCAGATCATGGAAACGAACCGCATCAACCAGCTGCTGGTCGTCGATGGCGACAGCCGCCTGGTGGGCGCGCTCCATATCCATGACCTGACGCGCGCCAAGGTCATCTGAACGATGCCGGACTTCCTGTCCAGACTCGCCGGCCTGGTCATGCGGCTGCTGCCGCTGCTGCTGATGGCCATCGTCGCCGGCAGCACCTTCTGGCTGGTACAGCTGAACTCGCCGCGCGAGGCCGACGAGGCGTCGCGCGCCAAGCGCCATGAGCCCGACTACTGGATGGAGCGGTTCTCGGCCACCGAACTGGCCGAGGACGGCACCACCAAGCTGCGCTTCACGGGCGTGAAGATGGTGCATTTCGAAGACGACCAGACCTACGACGTGACCACGCCGGCCATGCGCTCCTACGAGCTGGACCGCCCGCCCGTGACGGTCAACGCCCAGCGCGGCACCATGAACGCCGAAGGTTCGATCATCGATCTCTACGGCAACGCGTTCGTGGTCCGGCAGGCCGGCACCGACCCGTCCAAGGACCCGCGCATGACGGCGGCATCGCAATACTTCCAGTTGCTGGTCAACGACGACATCGTCAAGACGGACAGGGCGGTGCAGCTCACGCGCGGCCCGTCGGTCATGACGGCCAACGGCATGATCTTCAACAACGTCACCCGCGAAGTACAATTGCTGGGTAACGTACGCGGCACCATCATCATGAACTCGCCGCAGGGGCAGGCCAGGACCCAGTGACCCCGGGGACGCAAACGCTCCGGCGCATCCTGGCCGCCGCTCTTTATCTCACCACTCGCCAAACATGACTGCTTCCCTGACGACATCGCCCTGTCGCCGCCTCGCGCCCGCCCTGCTGGCTGCCATCGCCGCCCTCGGCCTGACGCTGGCCGCGCCGGCCTTTGCCGAACGCGCCGACCAGGGCAAGCCGCTGGTGCTGGAGGCCGACAACGCCAGCTACGATGACGTCAAGCAGGTCTACACCCTCACGGGCAACGTGGTGCTGACCAAGGGCACCATGGTGCTGAAGTCCGATGCGGCCGAACTGCGCACCGACCCCGAGGGCTACCAGTACGCCATCGCCACGTCCAAGCCCGGCCGCCAGGCGTATATCCGCCAGAAACGGGACGGCGTGGACGAGTACATCGATGGCTGGGGCGACCGCATCGAATACGACGGCAAGTCCGAGATCAACAAGCTGATCGGCCATGCCCGCGCGGCGCGCGTGTCCGGCGTCGGCGCGAAGATCATCGACGAGATCCGTGGCGCGGTGATTACCTACGACAGCCGCAACGAGTACTACACCGCCACCGGCGGCGACGCCAACACCACGGCCGGCAATACATCGGGCCGCGTGCGCGCGGTGCTGTCGCCGCGGGCGGACGCCAGCGCGCCCGCCGCGTCCGGTGCGCCGCTGGACCTGAAGCCGTCCACCGCGCCCAAGCCTTAACGCCTTACCTCCAGCCAGACCTGATGAACGATACCGCCACGCTCGCCGCCTCTGCCCCGTCCAACGCATCGGCCGTCCGCACCGACAGCAGCACGCTGGTCGTGCGTCACCTGAAGAAGCGCTACGGCACGCGCACGGTGGTCAAGGATGTATCGCTCGACGTGAAGAGCGGCGAGGTGGTGGGGCTGCTGGGCCCCAACGGCGCGGGCAAGACCACGTCGTTCTACATGATCGTGGGCCTGGTGGCGCTGGACGAAGGCGACATCGTGCTCGACGACGAGCACATCAGCGGCCTGGCCATCCACGAGCGCGCCCGCATGGGCCTGTCGTACCTGCCGCAGGAAGCGTCGGTCTTCCGCAAGCTCAACGTGGAGGAGAACATCCGCGCGGTGCTGGAACTGCAGGTGGAAAACGGCAAGCCGCTGCCCAAGGCCGAGATCGAACGCCGCCTGGATTCGCTGCTCGACGACCTGCAGATCGCCCATCTGCGCAACAACCCCGCGCTGTCGCTGTCGGGCGGCGAGCGCCGCCGCGTGGAGATCGCCCGCGCGCTGGCGTCGTCGCCGCGCTTCATCCTGCTCGACGAACCGTTTGCCGGCGTGGACCCGATCGCGGTGGGCGAAATCCAGCGCATCGTGAGCTTCCTCAAGGCGCGCAATATCGGCGTGCTGATTACCGACCACAACGTGCGCGAAACCCTGGGTATCTGCGACCACGCGTACATCATCAGCGAAGGCACCGTGCTGGCCGCCGGCCAGCCCGAGGAAATCATCGCCAACGAGTCGGTGCGACGCGTCTACCTGGGCGAAAACTTCCGCATGTAAGGCGCTGGCCGCGCCCGCGGCCATGCCCCAAACAGGTCATGGGCAGGTCATTTTTACCGCACTTGCCAACGGTTTTTCCAAAGCCGTTTCCGATCACGAAGCCGAAGCGATAGGTTGTAGCAAATTCCGTTCCAACAACGGAAAGATGCGCATAGAATAGGTCGCATGAAACCTTCGCTTCAGCTCCGCCTCTCCCAGCATCTGGCCCTGACGCCGCAACTGCAGCAGTCCATTCGCCTGCTGCAGCTTTCCACGCTCGAACTGCAACAGGAGGTTGAGCAGGCACTGACGGAAAACCCGCTGCTCGAACGCGAGAATGACTGGATCGAAAGCCCTTTGCGCGTGGCGGCCGACGGCTCCGTCAACCTGCAGAGCGCCCCGGCGCCGGCTCCGGCCGAACCGCAGGCCAATGGCGACGACCGTGGCGAGCATGCCGCCGCCGGCGGCGAGGAAGAAGGCTTCGGCGATTCCGGCGGCGAGGACTACGGCAACGACTGGAGCCTTGACGACTTCGCGCGTCGTCCGCAGAACGACGAGGACGAGAAAACGCCGATGCAGCTGCGCGACGCCGATCCCACGCTGCGTGAATACCTGATGGAACAGCTGACGCCGCTGAAGATTTCGACGCGCGACAAGGGCCTGGCCATCTTCCTGATCGAATCGCTCGACGACGACGGATACCTGAGTGCGTCACTCGAGGAAATCTGCACCGAACTGCCGGAAGAACTTGAATTCGAGGTAGACGAGGTGCAGGCCATTCTGACACTGCTGCAGAGCTTCGATCCGCCGGGCGTAGGCGCGCGCAATGCCGCCGAATGCCTGAGCCTGCAGCTGAAGCGCCTGAAGCATCCGCAACGCGAGCTGGCCTTGACCATCGTCAATCATCATCTCGAACTGCTGGCCGTCAGGGATTACACGCGTCTCAAGAAAGCGCTGCAGGTTGACGAAATCGTATTAAAGGCGGCGCACGATCTGATCCGCTCGCTGGCACCGTATCCGGGGCATGCATACAGCCGCCCAGAAGCGGATTTCGTGGTGCCCGACGTGTTCGTGCGCAAGAGTGGCAGCGGCTGGATTGCCCAGTTGAATCCGGACGTGATGCCTCGCCTGCGCATCAACGACATGTACGCGCAAATTTTGCGCGGTGCAAAAGGAGAAGCCGGCGCCGCAGGACTGCAGCAGAAGCTGCAGGAAGCGCGGTGGCTTATCAAGAACATCCAGCAAAGATTCGACACGATCCTGCGTGTGGCGCAGGCGATTGTCGAACGTCAGAAGAACTTTTTTTCGCACGGCGAAATCGCAATGCGCCCCTTGGTTTTGCGGGAAATAGCCGATACACTCGGTTTACATGAGTCGACCATTTCCCGGGTGACCACGAACAAATACATGGCCACGCCAATGGGTACTTTCGAGTTGAAGTACTTCTTTGGTAGCCACGTCTCCACGGAGACGGGCGGCGCGGCCTCATCCACGGCGATCCGCGCGCTGATCAAGCAACTGATAGGAGCCGAAGACCCCAGGAATCCTCTTTCCGACAGCCGCATCGCCGAACTGCTGGGCGAACAGGGCTTTGTGGTCGCACGCCGCACGGTGGCCAAATACCGCGAAGCGCTCAAGATCCCCGCAGTGAATCTCCGCAAGTCTTTGTAGCCGAGCCGTAACCGCCTGCCTGGTGCGGCTCTTTCAGAAGGAGAAGCGCTATGAACTTCAAGATCAGTGGACACCACCTCGACATCACGCCTCCGCTGCGTGAGTATGTGGAAACGAAACTGGAGCGAATTGTCAGGCATTTCGATCAGGTCATTGGCGTGAGCGTGCTGCTATCTGTCGACAACCACAAGGAAAAGGACAAGCGGCAGTACGCGGAAATCAATCTGCATCTCAAGGGCAAGGACATCTTCGTCGAAGCGCACCACGAAGACCTGTACGCGGCGATCGACTGTCTGGTCGACAAGCTCGACCGGCAGGTGATCCGCTACAAGGACCGCGTGCAAGGCCATGACCGGGAAGCGGTCAAGTACCAGATGGCCGAAGCCCAACTACAGCAACAATAGGCTGGCAAACCCTGAACTGCCCCTGGCCGTGCCGGCGGACGCTGTTCCCGGGAGGACTGACAGGAAGAGAGCAAAGCCGCGCATCTGCGCGGCTTTTTTGATGGGCGCTCGCCGTCCGAGACCCGAAATTAGCCGTTACCTCGGCGCCACGGCGCAAACCAATTGATGTGCCGGGGTGTTCGCATCTTGCGCGGCTCGGTGTATGCTGCGCCATACAAGAACGACAGGCAGAACGGTCCCGGTGAACCGCACGGCATGCCGCATGGCGATAGATCATGCAGGCGCTGGCGGCGATATCCGGGTGGGCAATCCGGCCGGCCAGTCCGCGGTACCACCCGCGGCGCCGGCGCTGCAGCGCACAAGCGCGCTACAGCCCTGCTCTATAATGGCCGGACGCTCCAATGCGGGCGTCCAATCAGCACTCGATACCTGAATTGCCCCATCGGCGGGACGGCATTTGTGCGCCGTATCGCCACCCTGACTTCTCGTGCATCGCCCATGAATCGTTTGGCCAAATTGCTGCCACCCGGCAACATCCATCTCGACGTCACCGTCACCAGCAAGAAGCGGGTCTTCGAGCAAGCCGGGCTCCTGTTCGAGAACAACCATGGTGTGGCCCGCGCCACCGTCACCGACAACCTGTTCGCGCGGGAATCGCTGGGTTCGACCGGCCTGGGTGCCGGCGTGGCCATCCCGCACGGCCGCATCAAGGGCCTGAAGCAGCCGCTGGCCGGCTTCATGCGCCTGGCCGAGCCGATTCCGTTCGAATCGCCCGACGGCAAGCCGGTCTCGCTGCTGATCTTCCTGCTGGTGCCCGAACAGGCCACGCAGCAGCACCTCGAAATTCTCTCGGAAATCGCACAATTGTTATCGGACCGCGAGATGCGCGAAGGCCTGGCCACGCTGCCCACGCCCGAAGCCGTCCACCAGTTGCTGACCGAATGGCATCCGTGACGATCCGCTGGCCGGCCTGGCTGGCCGGCTGAAGCCATACTGCCCCTCGTAGAAAGTCATCCCGCATGGAACTCACCGGCGTCACCTCGCAGTCGATCTTCGACGACAACGCAGCCGACATCAAACTGTCGTGGGTCGCCGGTCTGGAAGGGGCCGACCGCGCCTTCGACGTCGAATTCGCCCGCGAAGCCACCTCCGCCGCCGACCTGGTGGGCCACTTGAACCTGATCCACCCGAACCGGATCCAGGTGCTGGGCAAGCCCGAGATCCAGTATTACCAGCGGCTGGACGACGAACCGCGCAAGCGCCAGATGGGCGAACTGATCCTGCTGGAGCCGCCGTTCCTGGTGGTGGCCGATGGCATGGAGCCGCCGCCCGACCTGGAACTGCGCTGCACACGGTCGTCCACGCCGCTGTTCACAACCCCGGTGTCGTCGGCGGCCGTGATCGATCACCTGCGGCTGTACCTGTCGCGCATCTCCGCCCCGCGCGTGACGATGCACGGGGTGTTCCTGGACATCCTGGGCATGGGCGTGCTGATCATGGGCGAATCCGGCCTGGGCAAGAGCGAACTGGGCCTGGAACTGATCTCGCGCGGCCACGGCCTGGTGGCCGACGACGCCGTCGACTTCGTCCGGCTGGGCCCCGACTTCATCGAAGGCCGCTGCCCGCCGCTGCTGCAGAACCTGCTGGAAGTGCGCGGCCTGGGCCTGCTCGATATCAAGACGATTTTTGGCGAAACGGCGGTGCGCCGGAAGATGAAGCTCAAGCTGGTGGTGCAGCTGGTACGCCGCAACGACGGCGAATTCGAACGGCTGCCGCTGGATTCCCAGTACCTCGATGTGCTCGGACTGCCGATCCACATGGTGAAAATCCAGGTGGCGGCCGGCCGCAACCTGGCCGTGCTGGTGGAAGCCGCCGTGCGCAACACGATCCTGCGCCTGCGCGGCATCGACACACTGCGCGACTTCATGGACCGCCAGCGCGCCGCCATGCAGGCCGACGTGGTATCGCGCGGCCAGGGCCGCCTGCTCTGAGCGCCCCTTTCCCCACCCCACGTCCGTCCAAACGCCTGCTTCACGCGGGCGTTTTTCATTTGCTTACAAGCCTGGCGCACCCCGTCGTCAACGAACTGTGGGGGGCTGCCGTTTTGTGCTGTAATGGGCGCCGAGCCCATGTTCCGCCAGACGCCACCAGGCGCGCGGCCACGATGTGTTTCCACAGCCAGGAGAGAAGCATGAAGAAGCTGATCGCGATGTGTGTGCTGGTTACCCCGCTGTTTGCCACGGGTGCGTTTGCCCAGGGCGCGTCCGCCCCCGCCGCCGAGAAGTCCGGCAAGACGGCGCAGCAGGAAAAGATGGCCGCCTGTTCCAAGGCCAACAAGGGCAAGAAGGGCGACGAATACAAGAAGGCGCAGAGCGAGTGCCTGTCGGGCAGCGGCCCGGCCGCCGCCGCCGAGCCGAAGACCCAGCAGGAAAAGATGGCCGCCTGCTCCAAGGCCAACAAGGGCAAGAAGGGCGACGAATACAAGAAGGCACAAAGCGAGTGCCTGTCGGCCAAGCCGGCAACCTGATCCACCGGTAAGGCGCCGCGACGGCGGCGATTTCCCCCCGAAAATGGCGAATCCCCTGCGATTCGCCATTTTTGCCTGGAACCGGCTGTCATGACGCGGTTACCTTGCGGTGCTATCCTTGCGTCGCTATGCGGATCATTCTCATCACCGGAATTTCCGGCTCCGGCAAGTCTGTCGCCCTGAACGTCCTGGAAGATGCAGGCTATTACTGCGTCGACAATCTGCCGGCCCAGTTCATCCCCGACCTTACGGCGTATCTGGCCGACCAGGGGTACTCCCATCTTGGCGTGGCCACCGACATTCGCAGCCGCGAGTCGCTGGCCCGGCTGCCGGACACCGTCCGCGAGCTTTCCGCCCATCACCAGGTGCAGGTGCTGTTCCTGACGGCCAATACCGACGCGCTGGTGCAGCGCTATTCGGAAACGCGTCGCCGCCACCCGCTTTCGACCCGCGTGGGAGGTAGTCCGAACGGTCCCAATGGTCCCAATGGCCGGGGCGTCCCGTCGGGCGTCCCGGAAGGCGAGCCCGGCGACGCCGGCGCGACGGTCAGTACGTCGCTGATCGAGGCCATTGAAATGGAACGCGAGCTGCTCAGCCCGCTGTCCGAATCGGCCCATCGCATCGACACCAGCAATGTGCGCACCAACACGCTGCGCAGCTGGGTCAAGGAACTGATCCGCAACGACAACGCCGACGGCCAGACGCTGACGCTGCTGTTCGAATCGTTCGGCTTCAAGCACGGCGTGCCCAGCGACGCCGACATGGTGTTCGACGTGCGCTCGCTGCCAAACCCGTACTACGACCTGGCCCTGCGGCCGCTGACTGGCCGCGACGCGCCGGTGGTGGACTTCCTGCAGAGCCAGCCGATGGTGCTGGCGATGGCCGAGGATATCCGCGCCTATGTCGAGAAGTGGCTGCCGAGTTTCATTGCCGACAACCGCAGCTACCTGACCGTGGCCATCGGCTGCACGGGCGGCCAGCATCGCTCGGTATTCATCGCCGAACGACTCGCCAACTATTTCCGGGCCCATGGTAATGTGCTGGTCAGACACCGCGAATTGGCCCCGGCCGGCTGACGCGCGGGCTTGAAGGGATGGCCCCGGCGCCGTCCCGCCACTGGAGCGGCCCATCGCATGTCGACACTTTCCACCGACACCGCATCCCCCGGCGCGATCATCGACGCGCTGCCGCTGTTTCCGCTCAATACGGTACTGTTCCCCGACGGCCGCCTGCCGCTGCGCGTGTTCGAGAAACGCTACGTCGACATGGTGCGTAACTGCATGCGCGACGGCACGCCGTTCGGCGTCTGCCTGATTTCCAGCGGCGAGGAAGTGGCGCGCGCCGGCCACGACACGGTGCCCGAGGAAATCGGCTGCCTGGCGCAGATCGTCGACTGCAATATGGAGCAGCTGGGCGTGCTGCTGATCGAGACGCGGGGGCGGCGACGCTTCCGCGTGCTGTCGCACTCCACGCGCGACGATGGCCTGCTGGTGGCCCAGGCCGAAGTACTGCCCGACGATGTCATCGACTGCAAGCTGGAACTGCTGAGCGAATGCCTGGAAGCGCTGCGCCGCATCGTGGCATCGGTGCATAGCGAACAGCCCGACAAGTCCCGGCTGCCGTTTGCCGAGCCCTATCTCTGGGACGACCCCAGCTGGGTGGCCAACCGGCTCTGCGAGCTGCTGCCCGTGCCGCTCAAGGCCAAGCAGATGCTGATGGCGCTACCCGACGCCGGCATGCGCATCGAGATCGTGCATCGCTACATGCGGCAGCACCACATCGTCTGACCAGCCTTCTGGCCGCGTTTTCCAGCCGTCAGACTCCCACGAAATTCAGAAAAGTGCGATGCGCGCCTGGTCTTCGAGCAGGCGCCGCACGGGTGCGGGCGTGCCCAGCGCGTCCAGATCGTCCAGCGACAGCCAGCGCGTCTGGCCGTTGGCACGCAGCGTTGCCGCGTCCAGATCCACGCGGATCGCGCGGATCAGCAGCCGGAAGTGCGTGAATACGTGCGTCAGTTCGCCGGCCAGGAACGAGCGGACGGGCTGGCCGAATTGCCGCGCGGTTTCCAGCGCAGCGTCCTCGGCGGCTTCGGCATCGAACGGCAGGCTGTCCACCGCGATTTCCGGCAAGCTCCACAGGCCGCCCCAGATGCCGCTGTCAGGTCGCAGATTGACGAGTACATCGCGGCCATGGCGCACGATCAGCATCACCGTGCTGCGCTCGGGAATGGCGGCGCGCGGCTTGGGGGTCGGCAGTTGCGACGTCAGGCCGTCGCGGCGGGCCACGCAGTCGGCGGACAGCGGACACGCCTGCGCATCGACCAGGCACGCCGGCTTGCCGCGCGAGCATATCGTGGCGCCCAGGTCCATCAGCCCCTGCGTATAGGCCACCATGTCTTCGGCCTGATTGGGCCCGGCCGGCGGCAGCGCCTGGCCGGCCAGCGCCCACATGCGCGTCTCGATGGCGCGCTCGCCGGGATAGCCGTGGATACCGAACACGCGCGCGAAGACCCGCTTGACGTTGCCATCGAGGATGGGCGAGCGCACGCCTGCACTGAATGCGGCAATGGCCGCCGCCGTCGAGCGCCCGATACCGGGCAAGGTCACCAGCACGGTTGGATCGGTCGGGAACACGCCGCCATGCTCGTCCATGACCGCCTTCGCGCAGCGGTGCAGGTTGCGCGCGCGCGAGTAGTAGCCCAGGCCAGCCCACAGCGCCATCACCTCGTCGGCCGGCGCGGCGGCCAGCGCAGCCACCGTGGGCAGCGCCGAGACAAAGCGCTGGAAGTACTCGATCACGGCCGCCACCTGGGTCTGCTGGAGCATGATCTCCGAGAGCCAGATGCGGTACGGGTCGCGGGTGTTCTGCCACGGCAGGTCGTGCCGGCCGTGTTGGCGCTGCCAGGTGACCACTCGCATGCCGAAATCGGCGGGTACGGCGGTTTCATCGTGGAGCATGGGCGCGGCGGCGGGCTTGCGGGCATTGCGGGGGGTGTCTGGAAAAGAAAAGGCGCCGCTTTGAGGCGGCGCCAAAAGAAAAGGCGCCGCTCCGAGGCGGCGCCACATGATACCAACGATGGCGAAACGGCTATGCAGCGCGCGCCGACGCCTCGACCGGCACCTCCAGCAACTGGCGCGTGAAGGCCTCGATCTTCGTGCTGCGTTCGTCCAGGCCGTTCAGCACATCCTCCAGCTCGGCGATGCGGCTTTCCAGCGTGTCGGTGGCTTCGTGGATGCGCTCGATCGAATCCACGCGGCGGCGCAACTGCTTCTGGTGCTCGCGCACCTGCGCTTCCAGCGGCGTCATCACCGACTTGAGCCAGATCTCGATATCGCGGTTCAGGTCGCGGAAGTTCTCCAGCACGCGGCTGGCCATCGTCGCGAACGCGTTCTGCACCAGTTGCGGACGCGAGCGCGTCAGCATGTTCACGGTGCCGAAGTGCGCGTTGACCAGCGCCAGCGTTTCCTGCAGCTCGGCCGTGTAGCGCGACGTCACGAACTGCATCGGCGATGGCAGCGTGAAGCCATGCTCCGCGTTGAAGCGGCGGTACATGGTTTCCACCAGCTGATGCAGGCCGGCGATCTTCTGGTCGGCATCCTGGATCAGGCCGGTCAACTGGCCAAACAGCGATTCCATGTCCTCGCGCAGGCCGCGCGAGAAGAAGCGTTCCTTCATCTGCTCGCGCTTGTCGCGCATGGTGCGGCGCACGTCGCGCAGCTGCAGGCTCTTGATGATGTCGGCGCTATGGCGGCCAAACACCAGCCGCAGCGCCTGGAACTTGGCGATGCTCTGCTCGAACTCTTCCTTCTCGCTCTGCACGCGCATCAGCATGTGCTTGACCATCGCGTGGTTCTTGCCGCGCAGGCCGCGCAGCTCGAACAGTTGCTCGACGATATCGCGCCGGCGGCTCTGCAGCAGCTGCTGCGCGCCGCGCGACATGTCCTGCACCAGGCGATGCACCTGGTCGGACACAATCTCGCGCCGCTGCGGAATCAGCTGGTCGGACAGCACGTTCTCGAACTGCATCAGGTTGCTGCGCACCAGCATCGGCTGGTCGTGCGTGACCTTGGCTACCAGGCCCTTCTGCGCCGATACAGGGTAGACGCGGCGTTCCTCGATGCCCAGCGTCTGCGCCGTGGTGCGAACCTGGCGCGCGATCTCGCCGGCGATCTCGGGCGACGACTTCAGTGGGTCCCACAGGCCATCGATCTTGTTCAGCACGGCCAGGCAGCCGCGGCGATGGCCGGCGCCCACGTGGCTGCGCCACAGCGCCAGGTCGCTCTTGGTCACGCCGGCGTCGGCGGCCAGCACGAACACCACCACGTGCGCGTCGGGAATCAGGCGCAGCGTCAGTTCCGGCTCGGTACCGATCGCGTTCAGGCCCGGCGTGTCCAGGATGACCAGGCCCTGGCGCAGCAGCGGATGCGGGAAGTTGATCACCGCATGGCGCCAGCGCGAGATTTCCACCATGCCGTCGGCATCCACCGAATAGGCGGCGTCGGGGTCGTTCTCGTTGTACAGGCCCAGCGATTCGGCCATGGCCGGCGTCACGCGCGTGGTTTCCACCACGTGCTGGAACGCGGCCAGCATGCCTTCGGGCGACGACGGGTCCAGCGGCACGGTGGTCCAGTGCGAACCGGACGAGCCGGGCTCCATGAAGTCGGCCGTCGAGGCGTCCTGCAGGCGGGTCTCGATCGGCAGCAGCCGGATGCAGGGCGGTTCGTTCTCGTCGTAGCGCAGCTCGGTCGGACACATCGTCGTGCGTCCGGCGGACGATGGCAGGATGCGGCGGCCGTAGTCGGCAAAGAAGATGGCGTTGATCAGCTCGCTCTTGCCGCGCGAGAACTCGGCAATGAACGCCACCTTGAGGCGGTCGCTCTTGAGCACGCTCTGGATGCGCTGCGCGCGGTCGTCCGCGGTGGCGTCATGCAGGTCGTACTGCTGCAGCCAGGACTGGAATTCGGCGAGTGACTGAAGGACCCCGGTTCTCCAGGCGCCGTATTGTTCGAATTGATGGGCGAGGCTCGTCATGAGTGGTTCGCTGTGTCGGCTCGGATTTATGGTTTTGGGCGCGTACCACGACTGGCGCCAGGCTTGTCCGTTGACCCGCGGACCCGAAGCCAGTCGTCCTGCCGGAGCCCCTGTTCAAACGGGCGAATCCGGCAGCTTTTGTAACTTTTTATGACTGCGCACACGATACAGGTTTCCAGACACATTTTGTGGAATTCGCGTCCCTTGTTGCCGTTCTGTGCCAGGAGTGTTGCGCCGAGCCATCGGCAATGTATTGTCACAATATGTCGACATGGAACTGCCATCGTCGATGCGGCGCTGGCAGAAGCTGTTCGTGGCCGGCGCTCCCGGGCTTGGCAGCGGGCGTCAGTGCTGGCAATGCGGGCAGTAGAACGTGGAACGCTGGCCCTGAACGATCTGCCGGATCGGTGTGCCGCAAACACGACATGGCTCGCCGGCGCGGTCGTAGACCAGGCAGTCCAGCTGGAAGTAGCCGCTGCTGCCGTCGCTGCCCACGAAGTCGCGCAGCGTGCTGCCGCCCCGCGCGATGGCTTCGGTCAGCGTCTCGCGCACGGCGGCGGCCAGCTTGTCGTAGCGCGCCAGGCTGATCTTGCCGGCTGGCGTGGTGGGACGGATGCCCGCCCGGAACAGGCTTTCCGAGCAATAGATATTGCCGACGCCGACGACGATTTCGCCGGCCAGCAGCGCCTGCTTGATCGCCACCGAGCGGCCGCGCGTGAGCTTGTGGAACCAGGCGCCGTCGAAACGCGGATCGAATGGCTCCAGCCCGAGCCGCCGCAGCAGCGGGTGTTCGGCCAGCGCCGCTTCCGCCAGCGGCGTCCAGATGATCGCCCCGAAGCGGCGCGGGTCGCGAAAGCGCAGCACCGTGGGAGCACTGTGCTGCGCATCCCCGGAGCCGCCGGCGGGCGCCAGCACGATGTCCAGGTGGTCGTGTGCGCCGGCCGCCGGCGCATCGGGATACACGCGCAGGGTGCCGGTCATGCCAAGGTGGACCAGCAGCCAGCCCGGGGCGTCGTCGCCCGGACCGGGGCCGGGGCCGGCGGGCGCCGGCAGGCATTCCAGCAGCAGGTATTTACCGCGCCGTTCGATGCGGCCGATCACCCGGCCGGTCAGGCGGGCCTCCAGTTCGGGCTCCACGGGCCAGCGCAGCCCACGATGACGCACGGTCACCTGGACGATGCGGCGACCCACCACATGCGGCAGCAATCCACGCCGCGTAACTTCGACTTCCGGTAGTTCTGGCATGACGCCTTGTGTCTCCCGGCCGGAATCCGGCCCAGCTTTCTGAACCTCGCAGAACCTATGGGCAGCTTTTACGCTCCAATGACGCAGGGAATTCCCTGCCGGCGGTCCACCATTGTGCGGGTTCCCATACGTAAGCGCCCCGCGAGGCAAGCAGCGCATTGTAGCGGCAGGCTACAATGCCCCAATCCATTCCCACGCCCCGTGCGCCGGAGCTTTGATTTCATGCCGGACAAGATCTTGCCCTCTCAGGCCATGCGCCCGGAAGCCATCCCCATGAACACATTCCGTTTCCGTCGCCATGCGCGCGCCCTGGGCGTGGCCGCGTGCCTGGCATTCGCTTCGCTGGCCCACGCCGCCCCGGCAACGGTCGCGCAGGACGATGACGAAGTCATCGAAGTGCCTGCGCCGTCAGGCGCCGCCAAGGCGGCGCGCACTCCGCTGCCGAATGTCGCGCTGTCGCCCGATATCCTCTATCGCGTGCTGGCGGCCGAGATCTCGCTGCAGCGCGGGCTGGTGGGGCCGGCCTATCGCACCTACATGGATCTGGCCCGCGACACGCGCGACCCGCGCATGGCGCAACGGGCCACGGAAATCGCGTTCAATGCGCGCGTCGCGCAGCAGGCACTCGACAGTGCACGGCTGTGGGCCGAGCTGGCACCGAAGTCGCCCGCCGCCCGGCAGGTCCTGTCGACACTGCTGGTGCTGAACGGCCGCTGGGAAGACGCCGAGCCGCTGCTGGTCCAGCAGCTGGCCGCGGCCCCGGCCAACCATCGTGGCGATGCGATTCTGCTGCTGCAGCAGCAGATGGCGCGCACCAGCGACCCGGCCGGCGCGGTGGGAGTGCTCCAGCGCATCACCGCCAATGATTCCAAGCTGGCCGAAACGCACCTGGCGCTGGCGCGGGCGCGCGAAGCCTCGGGCGACAACGCCGGCGCGCTGGCCGAGCTGGACCAGGCGCTGCGCATCAAGCCCGACCTGGAGCCCGCCGCGCTGATGTCGGCCGAACTGCTGGCCGAGTCGGCCACCGACAAGTCGATCGACGTGCTCAAGCGGTTCCTGGCCAAGTCGCCGTCGTCGGTCAACGGTCACATCACGCTGGCGCGCCTGTATCTGCAGAAGAACGACATGGAAGCCGCGCGCGCCGAATTCGAGGTGCTGCGCAAGGTGGCGCCCAACGATCCGCGCGTGCCGCTGGCGCTGGGCCTGACCAGCCTGCAGGCGCGCGGCTACGACGAAGCCGAAC
Source organism: Cupriavidus sp. EM10 (assembly GCF_018729255.1). Lineage (NCBI taxonomy): Bacteria > Pseudomonadati > Pseudomonadota > Betaproteobacteria > Burkholderiales > Burkholderiaceae > Cupriavidus > Cupriavidus sp. EM10. The sequence goes on along the minus strand of NZ_CP076060.1, from coordinate 334,802 downwards.
GCTATCTGAAGGAATACCTGCAGATGGCCGAGAAGTCTCCGGCCGCCAATCCCGACGTCGCGTACCAGTACCTGGCCCAGATCGCCGAGGAAAAGAAGGACTACGCGGCGGCCATCGGCTGGCTGGACAAGATCGAGGACGCCCGCCTGGCCACGGCGGCGCAGGCCAAGCGCGGCCAGCTGCTGGCGCGCATGGGCAAGCTCGACGATGCGCAGGCCGTGTTCGGCGACCTGCTGTCGGATGCCGAGGACATTTCCGATCCGCTGCAGCGCAGCCAGCGCATGACCGCGATCCGTCAGGCCGAAGTGGGATCGCTGCTCGAAGTCAAGGCGTACGACCGCGCCCGCAAGGTGCTGAACGAACGCGTGAAGGTGGAGCCCGACAACGCCGACTGGCTCTATGAACTGGCCATGCTCGACGAGCGCGAAAAGCGCTACGACAGCATGGAAACGGGGCTGCGCAAGGTCATCGCACTGCAGCCCGAGCAGAAGCAGGGCTACAACGCGCTGGGCTATTCGCTGGCCGACCGCAACGAACGCCTGCCCGAGGCGCGCAAGCTGCTGGAGCGTGCGTCGGAACTGGGTCCGGACGATCCGTACATCATGGACAGCCTGGCATGGGTGAAGTATCGCCAGGGCGAACTGCAGCCCGCCGCCGACCTGCTGAAGACCGCCTACAGCAAGGCGCCCGAAGCCGAGATCGGCGCGCACCTGGGCGAGGTACTCTGGCAACTGGGCCAGCACGACGAAGCGCGCAAGACGTGGACCGAGGCGGCCAAGGTGGAGCCCGAGAACCCCACGCTGGTCGACACCTTGCGCCGCTACAACCAGAGCGTGTCGCTGTCCAAATAGAGGGCATGGCGTACCATGCCTAACCGCCCGGGCCCTCGTGCCCGGGCGCTGCTTTCTGGGCACCGAACATCGCCCAACTTCCGATAACCATCCGCCAACCATCCGCGAACTCGCACATGCTCCGATCCCGACGCCTGGCCCTGCTCTGCGTGGCCGCCCCGCTCTGGCTTGCCGCGTGCAGCACCATCACGCCATCCCGCAGTTTCGACGCCGGCGAGTCGGCCCGCAGCGAGCAGTACACCGGCCGCTTTGCCGCCAACTACACGCGCTATGGCCGCAGCGAAGGCGTGCAAGGCAGCTTCCGCTGGCAGGAACAGGGCCGCAACGTCCGGCTGGACCTGATCTCGCCGCTGGGGCAGACGCTGGCCGTGGTCACCAGCACGCCGTCCGGCGCCACGCTCGACCTGCCCAACGAAAAGCCGCGCAATGCCCCCGAGGTGGACAGCCTGATGGAGCAGGCGCTGGGCTTTTCGCTGCCGGTGTCCGGCATGCGCGACTGGCTGCATGCGCGGCCCGCGCCGGGCGCGCCGGCGAGCGTCACGCGTGACCCCAGCGGCCGGCCCGACACGCTCAGGCAGAATGGCTGGACCGTACGCTACGTGGCCTGGCAGGAAACGCCCGAAGGCACCGTCACCCCTTCCGCCCAATCGGCCCAATCCGCCCAGCCGCGCCGCATCGACATGGCGCGCGACGGCAACGACGCACCGCTGTCCGTGCGGCTGGTGATCGACCCCAAATCCGAACAATGACGCAAGCCACGACCGCAGGCACCGCCCTGCCGCCTGCCGAACTGCGCAACTGCCCCGCGCCGGCCAAGCTCAACCTGTTTTTGCATGTGACGGGCCGCCGCCCTGACGGCTACCACACGCTGCAGACGGTGTTCCAGCTGATCGACTGGTCGGACACCCTGCACTTTCGGCGCCGCGACGACGGCGTGATTGCGCGTGTCACCGACATCCCCGGCGTGCCCGCCGACACCGACCTCGTGGTGCGCGCGGCGCGCGCCCTGCAGCAGGCCTGCGGCACACGGTTCGGCGCAGACATCGCCATCGACAAGATCCTGCCGATGGGCGGCGGAATCGGCGGCGGGTCGTCCGACGCGGCCACCACGCTGCTGGCGCTGAATCACCTGTGGGGCGCCGGCGTGCCGCGCGAAGAACTGATGCGCATCGGGCTGGCCCTGGGCGCCGACGTGCCGGTGTTCGTGTTCGGCCAGAACGCCTTTGCCGAGGGCGTGGGCGAGGAACTGACGCCCGTGGACCTGCCCGACAGCTGGTTCGTGATCATCCATCCGCGCCAGCATGTACCGACTGCAGCAATTTTTTCGGACGAACGCTTGACAAGGGATTCCCCTATCTCTATAGTTGCGGACTTCGCTGCTTGCACAAACAAATTCGCTTTCGGTCGCAACGACTTGCAAGCGATAGCAACAGCGAAATTCGGCGAAGTTGCCCGAGCCCTTGAATGGCTGAGACAATACAGTCCGCATGCAAGGATGACCGGTTCCGGAGCCTGTGTGTTTGCCCGTTTCGAAAGCGAGCAGGATGCGCAGGAGGTGATGGAAAGGTTGCCGTCCGATTGGGATGGCAGGTGTGTGAAAAGTTTGTCTCACCACCCGCTCGCAACGTTCGCATAGCAGGTTTTCGTTTGGCGAAGTACTGAAGTAAAGTTCGGTTCGGCGACAGACGTTAAAGGTTGTGTAGGGGAGTCGCCAAGTTGGTCAAGGCACCGGATTTTGATTCCGGCATTCGAAGGTTCGAATCCTTCTTCCCCTGCCATTACTTCCTATAGTGTCCAAACGGACATGCAGATAACGCTACCGGCGCTGGCCGGTGGCGCAAAGCTCCCCCAGCAGCAAGACAGGTGCCCCGAATGAGCGTCGAAGGCTTGATGGTATTTACCGGCAATGCCAACCCTAAACTCGCGGAGGCTGTCGTACAGCACCTCGGCATTCCGCTGGGCAAAGCTCTGGTCGGCCGTTTCTCCGACGGTGAAGTCCAGGTAGAAATCCAGGAAAACGTTCGCGGCAAGCACGTCATCGTGCTGCAGTCCACCTGCGCGCCGACCAACGACAACCTGATGGAACTGATGGTGATGGTCGATGCGCTCAAGCGCGCCTCGGCACGCAGCATCACCGCCGCCATGCCTTACTTTGGCTATGCGCGCCAGGATCGCCGTCCGCGTTCCGCCCGCGTCGCCATCTCGGCCAAGATCGTGGCCAACATGCTGGAAGTTGCCGGTGTGGAGCGCGTCCTGACGATGGACCTGCACGCCGACCAGATCCAGGGCTTCTTCGATATCCCCGTCGACAACATCTACGCTTCGCCGGTTCTGCTGGGCGACCTGCGCGAGAAGAACTACGGCGACCTGCTGGTAGTGTCGCCGGATGTTGGCGGCGTGGTGCGCGCCCGTGCGCTGGCCAAGCAGCTGGACTGCGACCTGGCCATCATCGACAAGCGTCGTCCCAAGGCCAACGTGTCCGAGGTGATGAACATCATCGGTGAAGTCGCCGGCCGCAACTGCGTGATCATGGATGACATGATCGATACCGGCGGCACGCTGTGCAAGGCTGCCCAGGTGCTGAAGGAGCGTGGCGCGCTGAAGGTGTTCGCGTACTGCACGCACCCGGTGCTGTCGGGCGGTGCCGCTGCCCGCATCGCGGCTTCGGAACTGGACGAAGTGGTGGTCTGCGACACGATCCCGCTGTCCGACGAAGCACGCCAGTCCGGCAAGATCCGCCAGGTTTCAACCGCCCCGCTGCTGGCCGAGACCTTTACCCGGATCGTCAAGGGCGACTCGATCATGTCGCTGTTTGCCGACCACTGATCGGCTGATGGGCTGATCCGGTATCCGGTATACGGCGCAGGATCGGCAAAAGCCTGCTAGAATTTTGGGTTTACCGCATTGGCCGCCTCAGGGTGGCCAATGCGATTCATGCGGTACGGTTTGAATGCTGTATCGTCAGTCGAGGCTGTCTGGTCGCGGACAGCCTTCTTCACATCTGGAGTTGAACATGAAAGTAGTCGCTTTCGAGCGTAGCGTACAGGGAACGGGTGCGAGCCGCCGCCTGCGCAATTCGGGCAAGACCCCCGGCATCATCTACGGCGGCGCCGCCGAGCCGAAGATGATCGAACTGGATCACAACGCCCTGTGGCACGCCCTGAAGAAGGAAGCGTTCCACTCGTCGATCCTGGACCTGGAAGTGGCTGGCAAGGCTGAAAAGGCCCTGCTGCGCGCATTCCAGATGCACCCGTTCAAGCCGATGGTTCTGCACGTTGATTTCCAGCGCGTGTCGGCCACCGAAAAGATCCACGTCAAGGTGCCCCTGCACTTCATGAACCAGGAAACCGCTCCTGGCGTGAAGCTGGGCCACGGCATCGTGAACCACATCCTGAACGACCTGGAAGTGTCGTGCCTGCCGGCCGACCTGCCCGAGTTCATCGAAGTGGACCTGGCCGCAGTGGAACTGAACCAGACCCTGCACCTGTCGGACCTGAAGCTGCCGAAGGGCGTGACCGCCATCACCCACGGCGACGACAACCCGGCCGTGGCCAGCATCTCGCTGCCGGCTGGTGCCCAGGCGGCCGCAGCCTCTGAAGGCGAAGGCGAAACGCCGGCTGCCTAAGCTGCCCGCGCTTTACGAAAAGACCGCCGGTTCGCCGGCGGTTTTTTTCGTACGCCGTTTTCGCGTATCCTTCACGCCTGCTTTTTCGCTTTCTTCAGCCCATGATCAAGCTCATCGTCGGCCTCGGCAACCCCGGGGCGGAATACGAGGCCACCCGCCACAACGCCGGTTTCTGGCTGGTCGACCAGCTCGCCCGCATGGGCAGCACCACCCTGCGCGTGGAAGGCCGCTTCCACGGCCTGGCTGGCCGCGCGCGCCTGTGGGACCAGGACATCTGGCTGCTCAAGCCATCCACGTTCATGAACCGCTCGGGCCTGTCGGTGGTGTCGCTGGCGCGCTTCTACAAGATCCTGCCCGACGAGATCCTGGTCGCGCACGACGAGATGGACCTGCCGGCCGGCTCGGTCAAGCTCAAGCGCGGCGGCGGCTCCGGTGGCCACAATGGCCTGAAGGACATCTCCGCCCACCTGACCACGCAGGACTACTGGCGCCTCCGCATCGGCGTGGGCCATCCGCGCAACACCCCGGGCGGTTCCGCCGGCGGCCGCGAGGACGTGGTCAATTTCGTGCTGAAACCGCCACGCAAGGAAGAGCAGCAGGATATCGACGAAGCGATCGACCGCTGCATGGGTCCGCTGGGCATGCTGGCGCGCGGCGAGAGCGAGCGCGCGATGATGGAACTGCACACGGGGCGCTGAGCCGCCCGCTGGCTGCCGTTCAGCCATGAAAAAAACCCCGCCGGCCTTGCGGTCGCGCGGGGTTTTTCGTTGCTGCGTTGTTTTGCTGCGTTTTGCTTTGTGGGGCCGGAACGAAGTGGCCGGATGTGCCTCCGGCTCAGGCCACGTGCTTGGCCGCGGTCAGCAGCCGGTAGCGTTGCATCAGCACCTCGTGCGATTCGATGCGGTTCGGGTCCTTCGGAATGCAGGCCACAGGGCATACCTGCTGGCATTGCGGTTCGTCGAAGTGACCGACGCACTCGGTGCACTTGTTGGGGTCGATCTCATAGATTTCGGGCCCCATCGAGATGGCTTCGTTCGGGCACTCGGGTTCACAAACGTCGCAATTGATGCAGTCGTCGGTGATCAGTAGCGCCATGATGGTTCCTTCCAGCGACCCGCCCGCGCCCGGACTGGCCACGTCGGCGGAATCGAAGACCGTATTTTATTCCGGTTTGCCGATCTTCTCCTGAAGCCAGCGCTCCACGGAGGGGAAGACAAACTTGCTGACATCGCCGCCAAGCACGGCGATCTCGCGCACGAACGTGCCGGAGATGAACTGGTACTGGTCCGACGGAGTCAGGAACATCGTCTCGACGTCGGGCAGCAGGTAGCGGTTCATGCCGGCCATCTGGAATTCGTATTCGAAGTCCGACACCGCGCGCAGGCCCCTTACGATCACGCGCGCATTGTTCTTGCGCACGAAATCCTTGAGCAGGCCCGAAAAGCCTTCCACACGGACGTTCGGATAGTGGCCCAGCACCTCGCGGGCAATGCCGATACGCTCTTCGAGCGAGAAGAACGGGCGCTTGTTGGGACTGTGCGCCACGCCGACCACGAGTTCGTCGAAGATATTCGACGCACGACGGACGAGATCCTCGTGTCCCGGGTCATGGGATCAAAAGTACCGGGATAGACGGCGACGACCATGTTTCCTCCTTTGGGGCTGCCCGTTGCCGGCCCGCGATGCCGGGGCCGCTGTCGAATACTGCCTGCGTGACGGGCGTTGGACAAACAACAGCGGCGTAGTGTAACCCCAAACGCAGCTTTTGGAAGTCCGCCCGGCTGCCTTTTTGCCGCATTGCAGCAGCCCGCAAACGCTTGCCCGGCGCGGCATGCCGCCTGGCAGTCGTCATATGACCGGCCCGGCGCGGCGGTACGCGATCCCCTAGTCTGCCCCGTTGCCGGGACGATGCTGAAGCAGGTGGAAATGCACCGCGCCGGCGCGTGCCTGGCGAATGATTTCCAGCGACGCCGGCACCGGCGCATCGGCTCCAATCAGCGCCTTGTCAGATTCGACATAGACCACGCCGCCCGGGCGGGTCAGCCGCGCCGCGTGCTCCAGCGCGGGGCCGATCCAGTCCTCGGCGAACGGCGGATCCAGGAACACCACGTCGAAGCTGCTGGCCGGCATCTGCGCTGCGGCGGCGAAGGCGTCGGCCTGGACGATCCGCACGTGCGCGGCGTCTAGCTTGTACTGGTTGTCGCGCAGTTGCCTGGCCACGCGCGGATTGGCCTCTACCATCGTCACCGCCGCCGCACCGCGCGATGCGGCTTCGAAACCCAGCGCGCCCGATCCGGCAAACAGGTCCAGGCAAACCATGCCGGCCAGGTCCTGGCCCAGCCAGTTGAACAGGGTTTCCCGGACGCGATCCGGCGTGGGGCGCAGCCCTTCGGCTTCCAGCACCGGCAGCAGCGAACGTTTCCAGCGGCCGCCGATGATGCGCACCTGGGCCGGCGTCTGGCGGGGCTGGCGGGACGAAGAAGTTCGCCCGCGCGGTGCGGGCGAAGGTCGGGATTGCGGATTCATGCCGTGATTGTAGAGCCTGACACGGGCCGGCACAGCGCCGTGGCGTGTCCTGCCCCACGATCAGGCTTTCAGGTCACTTTTCCGGGCCGCCGACGATGACCGTGGCCATGGCGTCGGGCTGCACATGGCGCTGGAAGGCGGCACGCACCTGGTCGCGCGTGACCTTGTTGATCTGCGCGGTCCACGTATCGAGGTAGTCCAGCGGCAGGCCGTACCAGCCGATGTTGGCCACATTGGTCAGCAGCTTCCGGTTGCTGTCGATGCGCAGCGGGAAGCCATTGACGAGGTTGTCCTTGGCCGCCTTCAGCTCGGCATCGGTGGGACCCTGCGCCACGTATTGGGACAGGATCTGGCGCACCAGGCCCAGCGCCTCGTTGGTGTTTTCCTTCTTGGTCTGCAGCGTGATGCTGAACGGCCCCGGCTGCTTGGACGGCGCGAAATAGCTGTCCACGCCGTAGGTAAGCCCGCGCTTCTCGCGCACCTGGTCGGTCAGCCGCGAGCTGAAACCGCCGCCGCCCAGCACGTAGTTGCCCACCAGCAGCGCGAAGTAGTCGGGATCGCCACGCGCGATGGACGGCGCGCCGATGGCCACGCTGGCCTGCTGCGCCGGGTGCGGAATACGCTTCTCGCTGGCCGGAATCGTCATCTGCACGTCGGGCAGCTTCGGCGCCGCGGTGCCCTCGGGCAGGCCACGGGTCATGTCCTCGGCGATCTGCTCGGCCTGCTTGCGGTCGATGGCGCCGATCAGCGTCACCACCGCGCGCCTGGCCGTGTAGTTGTCGCGCCAGAACTTGAGCAGGTCATCGCGCGTGATCGAACCGACCGACTCCGGCGTGGCCGAAACGCCATAGGGATGCGTCGGGTAGATGGCCTTCGACAGCGTCTTGTCGGCGATCACGCCGGGGCGGGTATCGCCCTCGCGGATGGCCGTGATCAGCCGCTGCTTTTCGCGTGCCACCACAGCATCCGGATAGGCCGGCGCCTTGATCAGCTGGCCTGCCAGACGTAGTGACTGCTCACGTCCCGGCGAGGCCGTGAGCGTACGAAGACCGATGCCGCCGCGATCACCGCCCGCCGCCCCACCGAAATCGGCGCCGGTATCGGCAAAGGCATCGGCGATCTGGGCCTCGTTACGGGCGGGCTGGCCGTCCTGCGCGTTGGCGCCCTTGTCCAGCAGCGCGGCGGTCAGCGTGGCCAGGCCGGACTTGCCGGGCGGGTCGTAGCGGCTGCCGGCGTCGAAGTCGATATTGACGTCGAGCATCGGGATCGACGGGCTGGGCACGAAGAACACCTTGGCGCCCGTGGATGCCGTCCAGCTTTCGATGGGAATGGCGGCCTGGGCAACGGTGCCGGCCAGCAGCGCGGCCGCCCCGCAGGCGGCGCCGGCCAGGCGGCGCAACAGGCGCGGCGATGCAATGGTCATGACGGACAGGGACATTGTTTCTCCTTGGACTCTGTCCTCAGTGGCGCAGGCCTTCGGGGCTGCGGTCTTGGGCTTGTTGGGGTCGATCGGCTGCGGCAGCAGCGTGGCCACGGTCAGGTTGTCATCGCTGAAGTACCTAGCGGCAACGGCCTGCACCTGGGCGGGCGTGACTTCCTTGATCTTGTCGAGCATGCGGTCGATCTGGCGCCACGAGATGTTCGAGATCTCGGCCACGCCGATCTCCATGCCCTGCCCGAACACCGAATCGCGCTTGTAGATCTGCCCGGCCACCACCTGCGCCTTGACGCGCTTGAGCTCTTCCTCGGACACCCCGTTCTTCGCGATGCGCTGCAGTTCCTCGCGCAGGGCCTTCTCGATTTCCTCGGTGGTGTGGCCGCTGGCCGGCGTGCCATCGAGCACGAAGAGCGACTCGTTGCGGTTGATGCTGTCGTAGCCCACGTTCACGTCGTCGGCCAGCCGCTGCTCGCGCACCAGTTCGCGCGTCAGGCGGGCGTTGTCGTAGCCGTTGAGCACGGCGGACAGCACCTCCAGCGCGTACGGATCGACATCCTTTTCGACGTCATGCAGGCGCGGCACCTTGTAGGCCAGCACGATGTACGGGTTCTCGGCCGGAGCCTTGACCCATATCCGCTTGATGCCCTGCTGCGGCGCCTCGAGCTGCGTCTTGCGCAGCGGCAGCGCGCGCGGCTTGAGCTTGCCGTAGTAGCGCTCGGCCATCGCCCGCACCTCGGCGGCCTTGACGTCGCCGGTCACCACCAGCAGCGCGTTGTTCGGCACATACCAGCTCTTGTACCAGTCCTGCACGTCTTCCACGCGCATGTTGACCAGGTCGTCCATCCAGCCGATCACCGGATGCCGGTACGGCATGGCCGTGTAGACGGTGGCCAGCAACTGCTCGTAGACCTTGCCGCGCGGGAATCGTCGGTCCGCAGGCGGCGCTCTTCCATCACCACCTTCATTTCGCGGTCGAACTCTTCCTTCTTGATGATGAGGTTGGCCATGCGGTCGGCCTCCAGCTCCATCATCCTGGGCAGGTACTGCTTGGCGATCTGCTGGTAGTAGAGCGTGAAGTCGCGGTTGGTCAGGGCATTCTCGCGCCCGCCCAGCAGGGCAATCTGGCGCGAGAACTCGCCGATCGGCACCTTGGGGGTGCCCTTGAACATCATGTGTTCGAGCATGTGGGCCACGCCCGTGGTACCGCTGACTTCGTCGCTGCCGCCGGCCCGGTAGTAGATCTGGTGCGCCACCGTGGGCGCGCGATGGTCTTCCTTGACGATCACGCGCATGCCGTTGGACAGGCGGAATTCCGTGGTGCCGGCCTCCGGCTGCCCCACCTGGCCGGCCGTGGCCATGCCCGAGGGCGGCCCCTGCGGCGTGGTGGCCCGGGAGGCCTCCCCCTTGGGCTGCGCCCAGGCGGTGCCCGCCAGCGGGCCGGCCAGCGAGGCGACGATCAGGGTGGAAAGCAGGCGCCGCGAGAATCTGGCGGCGCCCGTGGACGGCGATACGATGCGGGCAGCGCCCGATCCGGACAAGTCAGCGCAATGGTTCATGCGACCCCGTCTGCTAGAATTTTGGCGATTGATTCTACCGGGGTATTGACCCCTTTCCCAATGTTTAGTTTCTGGAAGAAGCGCAAGGCCGAGCCGGCTCCCGCGCCCGTCGAACCGCCGGTTGCCGCGCCTTCGCCCGCACCCGGGCCCGCGCCGGCCCCCGCGCCCGCTCCGACCCCGGCGCCGGCACCCGTTACGGTCCCTGTTCCGGTGCCCGTGCCCGTACCGGTGCCGGTTCCCGTCCCGGCGCCAACGCCAGCGCCATCGCCTGCTCCAATTCCCGCGCCGGCCCCCGCCCTGCCCCTGCCCCATCCCGGTGCCCGTCCCTGTGCCGGCCCAGGTGCCCCCGCCCCGCCCGCCCCGGTCGCCTACGAACCTCCGGTGGTCGAGGAACTGGAACTGGTGCCGCCGCCCGCGCAGACGGCCGAGGCCAAGCGCGGCTGGATGTCGCGCCTGAAGGCCGGCCTGTCGAAGACCAGCCGCAACATCGGCGTGCTGTTCGTCGGGGTGAAGGTCGACGAAGCCCTGTTCGAGGAACTGGAAACCGCGCTGCTGATGTCCGACGCCGGCGTGGAGGCCACCGAATACCTGCTGGGCGAACTGCGCCGCCGCGTGAAGAGCGACCGCATCGAGACGGCCGAGGGCGTCAAGGCGGCGCTGAAGGACCTGCTGGTCCAGTTGCTCAAGCCGCTGGAAAAGACCATGGAACTGGGCCGCGAGCAGCCGCTGGTGATGATGATCGCCGGCGTCAACGGCGCGGGCAAGACCACCAGCATCGGCAAGCTCTGCAAGCATTTCCAGAGTTACCACCAGTCGGTGCTGCTGGCCGCTGGCGACACCTTCCGGGCCGCCGCACGCGAACAGCTGACGATCTGGGGCGAGCGCAACAACGTGACGGTAGTCGCCCAGGAAAGCGGCGACCCGGCCGCCGTGATCTTCGACGCCGTGAACGCCGCGCGCGCGCGCAAGATCGACATCGTGATGGCCGACACAGCCGGCCGCCTGCCCACGCAGCTGCACCTGATGGAAGAGCTCAAGAAGGTCAAGCGCGTGATCGGCAAGGCCATGCCCACGGCCCCGCACGAATGCCTGCTGGTGATCGACGCCAACACGGGCCAGAACGCCCTGTCGCAAACCCGCGCGTTCGACGACGCCCTGGGCCTGACCGGCCTGATCGTGACCAAGCTCGATGGCACGGCCAAGGGCGGCATCCTGGCCGCCATCGCCCGCCAGCGCCCGGTACCGGTGTACTTCATCGGCGTGGGCGAAAAGGTGGAAGACCTGCAGCCGTTCAAGGCCGAGGAGTTTGCGGAAGCGTTGCTGGGGTGATTCCCTGCGTAGCGCACGAACAAAGGCCCCGCATTTGCGAGGCCTTTGCTTTGGCGCGTTCCTTCGTGCTTTCTCTACGTCGGCTTATCTTTGCGTGTGTCGAACTCACAGGACAAAAGCGACACCCAGAGCGACATTAAGGGCCCGACCATGGCTATGTAAAACGCCGGTATCCGGCCATGGCGGAACAAAATCGCCGCCACAACGATATTCACCAGGAAAATGCCCAGTATCGCAAACGCAATGAATGCATAGCGTTGCTTCGCAAGCCCTTCTATCAGGACAAAACGCGGAAGTAGGAAGAAGAATACGGTTACCGTGTATGACGTAAAGATACGGCCAACTGTTTCCGGCTCCATGTTTTCTCCAGTCAAGACCGAGGGCACTTAGCGCGGCACTAGCCGCCCCCGTAACCCGCCTTACCGCGATCAAGGCCACAGGCAAGCAGCGAGATCCAGAGTGCCAACAAGGGCCCCGAAAACGCCATGGCGAGAGCGAGTTTCCATTCGTGTTGAAAACCCAGAATGGATATCGCCACATTGGCTACGTACATCCCCATCGCCGCATACGCCGCAGCGGCGTAACGATCCTCACGCAGGTACCTGATCAACATATAGCGCGGCGCGAGAAAGCCAAACACCACGCCGGTGTAGACACCATAGACGGCTGAGAATGGGTCGCTTGTCATGTCTCCCTGGCAATGGCAAACATCGAAACCACATCGTACGGCTCCGTACGACGCAAACGAGAATTGTTATCAACCAAGTCTGCAAAGCTTAGCCAAGCCGAAGTCGAAAGTCCTGCCTTTGTCGCAAACTGGTGCAGTTGCATCAGACCTGAAAAAGAAAAAGCCCGGCATCACTGCCGGGCTCCTTGGTCCTGCTGATTCGGATTAATCCGAACTGGCGAAACGCCTACTCGCTATCCGGCTGCACCCCCGGTGCCGCCTTCTGAAACGCGTCCAGTTCCATGCAGTTCGCGTGGATCTGCGCGATGGTCGGGAACGGGGTCAGGTCCACGTTGAAGCGCTGGGAGTTGAAAACCTGCGGCACCAGGCACAGCTCCACCAGCGTCGGCGTGTCGCCAAACGCGTAGCGGCCCACGTGGCCCAGTTGGCGCAGGTTCACCTCCAGCGATGCAAACCCCTGCTCGATCCAGTGCCGGTACCAGGCGTCCTTGGCTTCCTCGGACACCTTCAGCTCGTGTTTCAGGTACTTCAGCACGCGCAGGTTGTTCAGCGGATGGATTTCGCAGGCGATTTCCTGGGCCAGGCCGCGTACCACGGCGCGGTCGAACGGGTCCTTCGGCAGCAGCGCCGGCTCGGGATGGGTTTCATCGAGGTATTCGATGATGGCCATCGACTGGATCAGCGGGCGGCCATCGACCACCAGCGTCGGCACCACGCCGTCGGCGTTCAGCGCGCGGTACTCGGGCTTCAGCTGCATGCCGCCTTCCTTCAGCAGATGCACGCCCTTGTAGTCGTAGGGCAGGCCCTTGAGGTTCAGGGCGATACGTACGCGGAACGAGGCCGAGCTGCGGAAGTAGCTGTGGAGCTCGAGCATGCGTCAGACCACCTTGACGGTCAGGTCGCCCACGCCGGCCACGCGGCATTGCATGACGTCGCCCTTGACCACCGGGCCCACGCCTTCGGGCGTACCGCTGTAGATCAGGTCGCCCGGCTGCAGTTCGAACAGCTTCGACAGGTACGACACCATTTCGGGCACCGACCAGATCAGGTCCGACAAATCGCCGCGCTGCTTTTCCACGCCGTTCACGGCCAGCGTGACCTCGCCCTTCTCGGGATGGCCGATGGCCGATACCGGCACGATGGGGCCGATCGGCGCCGACTTGTCGAAGGCCTTGCCGGTTTCCCAGGGGCGGCCGGTCTTCTTCGACTCGTTCTGCAGGTCCCGGCGCGTCATGTCCAGGCCGATGGCGTAGCCGTAGACATGGCTGGCGGCCTGGTCCACGGGGATATCCTTGCCGCCCTTGCCGATCGCGACGACCAGCTCCACTTCGTAGTGGCAGTTGCCGGTGCCCGGCGGGTACGGGAAGGTGCCTTCGGTGTTGTCGGCCACGTAGCTGACCGCGTCGGAGGGCTTGCAGAAGAAGAACGGCGGTTCGCGGTCGGGGTCCGAGCCCATTTCACGTGCGTGCGCGGCATAGTTGCGGCCCACGCAATACACCCGGCGCACGGGGAAGCTTGCGCTGCTGCCACGGACCGGCACCCCGACGGGCGCCTGCGGGGCGAATACGAACTCGGTCATCCACACTCTCCTGCTTTCTCTTTTGATGGAATGCCGCGCCGGTGCATTCGGCGGGCGCGGCAGGGCCAAAGCATACACCCGGCGTACGGCGGCATACAGTGGAAGCAACCCGGCGCGGATCTTGCATATTGCACTGCAACCAAGCGACCGCCATGAACCGCCGCACCCCGCCCCTTCCGCCAGTCCGCCGCCGGCCGCCGCTTCCCGCACGCTCAGCATCCTGCTGGTGCGCGACCCGCACGATGCCGATCCGCTCAATGTGGAGACCATCCGCGCCGGATTGGCGCAGGCCGGCTTCACGGCGGTGCAGACGGTCGACGCGGACCTGCGGCTGCCCGATGTGATCGCGGCCACGCTGCCGGACCTGGTCATCATCGCGTCCGAATCGGCAGCCCGCGACACCATCGAGCATGTCTGCGTGTCCACCCAGCACGCGCCGCGCCCGATCGTGCTGTTCACAGACAACGACGACTCCCAGCGCATCAAGGCCGCGCTGTCGGCCGGCATCACGGCCTATATCGTCGACGGCCTGCGCGCCGAGCGCGTCAAGACCGTGCTCGACGTGGCCTACGCCCGGTTCGAACTCGATCAGCAGCTGCGCGCCGAACTGGACGCCACCCGGCTCAAGCTGGCCGAGCGCAAGACCGTCGAACGTGCCAAGGGCCTGCTGATGGAGTCGCGCGGCATCACCGAGGACGACGCCTACAAGCGCCTGCGTTCGATGGCGATGGAGCGCGGCATCAAGCTCGTGGAAGCCGCCCAGCGCGTGATCGACGTGATGGCCTGACGCTTTTGCGCATCCCCCAGCCGGTGCATGCACTGGACTGGCGCTGCACCACCCCGGCTGCCGCATCCCCTTCCCGCTCGATTCCGGCGTCGCCGCGCGCCACCCAGGGTGGCCCGGGATGCCCCCGCATGCACCGTCCGGAGGCGCCGCGCCTCCGGCTGGTGAAAAGCGACGACCCTCGCGCGATCTTGTGCACCGCAACGAGCATGGCACAGCGCTTGCGTTATCGGTGACAAGGCCAACGACGGCCGGCAGTTCACAAGTAGCAGCCACAACATGTGTGCACGCGTGCCAACGATGGCGCGCGCGGCATCGGACAACGGCGTCCTGCACCGCACCTTCCGGCTTCCCATGGATCCGGATCTGCGGTCAGGACGCCTTTTTTCATCTCGGAGCCATCGCAATGCCCTCTCGCCTCAAGATTGCCAAGCCCAACGTCGCCGACCACGCCGCCGCCGACCACGCGCCCGCCAGCCATGGCCGCCGCCGCGCGCTGGCCACCATCGCCGGGGCCAGCGTGATGACGCTGGTCGATCCGCTGGTGCGCAGCGGGGCCTGGGCGGCCGGCTCCGACGCGCCCGAGAAGGCCGAGGTCAAGATCGGCTTCATCCCGCTGACCGACTGCGCATCGGTGGTGATGGCGTCGACGCTGGGCCTGGACAAGAAATACGGCATCAAGATCACGCCGACCAAGGAGGCGTCGTGGGCCGCCGTGCGCGACAAGCTGGTCAACGGCGAGCTGGATGCCGCGCACGTGCTCTACGGCCTGATCTACGGCGTGCAGCTGGGCATCGGCGGCCCGAAGAAGGACATGGCGGTGCTGATGAACCTGAACCACAACGGCCAGGCCATCACGCTGTCGCAAAAGCTGGCCGACAAGGGCGTCAAGGACGGCGCCAGCCTGAAGGCGCTGATGACGCGCGAGAAGCGCGAGTACGTGTTCGCGCAGACCTTCCCACCGGCACGCACGCGATGTGGCTCTACTCCTGGCTGGCCGCCAACGGCATCAATCCGATGCAGGACGCCAAGGCCATCACCGTGCCGCCGCCGCAGATGGTGGCCAACATGCGCGTGGGCAACATGGACGGCTTCTGCGTGGGCGAACCGTGGGGCGCCCGCGCCATCGCCGACAAGATCGGCTTCACGGCCGAAACCACGCAGTCCATCTGGAAGGATCACCCCGAGAAGGTGCTCGGCACCACATCGGATTTCGTCCAGAAGAACCCGAACACCGCGCGCGCGATGGTGGCGGCCGTCCTGGAGGCGTCGAAGTTCATCGATGCGTCGGCCTCGAACCGGCGCAAGACAGCCGAGACCATCGCCGCCAAGTCCTACGTCAACACCGACATGGACATCATCCTGGACCGCATGCTGGGCCGCTACAGCAACGGCCTGGGCAAGACCTGGGACGACCCCGATTCGATGAAGTTCTACCAGGACGGGCTGGCCAACTACCCGTTCCTGTCCGATGGCATGTGGTTCCTGACGCAGCACAAGCGCTGGGGCCTGCTCAAGGACCATCCCGACTACCTGGCCGTGGCAAGGCAGGTGAACCGCATCGACGTCTTCAAGCAGGCCGCCGCCGCCGCGCAGGTGCCGCTGCCCAAGAGCGATTTCCGCACCGCCAAGCTGATCGACGGCGTGACCTGGGACGCCACCAAGGACCCCAAGGCCTACGCCGACGGATTCCGGATCAAGGCAGGCGCCCTCTGATCCCCACGCGTTGTTCGCGACCTGATCGCCCTCTGGAATGGAGCTTGCCGTGAATGCCATCGCCCCCGCCATCGCCACCCCATCTACGCAAGGTGCCGCCATGGATGCAGACGTCCTCGATTCGGAAGCCAAGGAGCAGACGCGCCGCCGCGCCCTGGAGCTGGCCGCCCAGGCCCGGCAGGCCGCGCGACGCGACGCCGTGGCCGGCTTCGTGCTCAAGTGCGTGCCGCCACTGGCCGGCTTCGTGCTGTTCCTGCTGTTCTGGCACGGCGTTGCCACGCTGATTCCCGCGCTGCCCACGCCGGGCGCCACGTGGAATGCCGCGGTGCCGCTGTTCGCCGATCCGTTCTATCGCAACGGCCCGAACGACCAGGGCATCGGCTGGAACGTGCTGGCGTCGCTGGCGCGCGTGGCGGCCGGCTTTGGCCTGGCGGCCGTGATCGGCATCCCGGCTGGCTTCCTGCTGGGGCGCTTCGCGTTCCTGAACGCGATGGCCGCCCCGGTAATCAGCCTGCTGCGGCCGGTGTCGCCGCTGGCCTGGCTGCCCATCGGCCTGCTGCTGTTCAAGGCCGCCAACCCGGCCGCCATCTGGGCCATCTTCATCTGCTCGATCTGGCCAATGATCATCAACACGGCCGTGGGCGTGACCCGCGTGCCGCAGGACTACCTGAACGTGGCGCGCGTGCTCGACCTGTCCGAGTGGAAGATTTTTCGCAGCGTACTGTTCCCGGCCGTGCTGCCGTACATGCTGACCGGCGTGCGGCTGTCCATCGGCACGGCCTGGCTGGTGATCGTGGCGGCCGAGATGCTGACCGGCGGCACCGGCATCGGGTTCTGGCTGTGGGACGAGTGGAACAACCTCAAGGTGGAGCACATCGTCATCGCCATTTTCATCATCGGCGTGGTGGGGCTGGTGCTGGAGCACCTGCTGCTGGCCCTGGCGCGCCGCTTCAGCTACGGCAACACCTGATCGGAGCCCCGTCATGGAAAAATTCGTCAGCATCGAAAACGTCGGCCAGACGTTCAAGACGCGCAAGGGCCCGTTCGTGGCGCTGCGCGACATCAACCTGTCGATTGCCGAAGGCGAGTTCATCACGCTGATCGGGCACTCGGGCTGCGGCAAGTCCACGCTGCTGAACCTGATCGCCGGCCTGACCACGCCCAGCGCCGGCGCGCTGATCTGCGCCGGGCGCGAGATCGCTGGCCCGGGGCCGGAACGCGCAGTGGTATTCCAGAACCATTCGCTGCTGCCGTGGCTGACCTGCTTCGAGAACGTCCACCTGGGCGTGGAGCGCGTGTTCGGCCGGGCGGAAAGCAAGGCGCAGCTCAAGGCCCGCACGCACGACACGCTGGCGCTGGTGGGCCTGACCCACGCCGAGACCAAGTATCCGCACGAGATCTCGGGCGGCATGAAGCAGCGCGTGGGCATTGCCCGGGCGCTGGCGATGCAGCCCAAGGTGCTGCTGATGGACGAGCCGTTCGGCGCGCTGGACGCCCTGACGCGCGCCCACCTGCAGGACGAACTGATCAAGATCGTCGCCCGCACCGGGAGCACCGTCGTCATGGTGACCCACGACGTGGACGAGGCCGTGCTGCTGGCGGACCGCATCGTCATGATGACCAACGGCCCGGCGGCGACCATTGGCGAGATCCTGCATGTCGATATTCCGCGCCCGCGCGACCGCGTGGCGCTGGCCGACGACAAGACCTACCACGCCTGCCGCACGGCGGTGCTGGATTTCCTGTACCGCAAGCAGCGCAACCCGGCGCTGCAGGAAGCCGCCTGAGCCTTCAGCGGTGCATTGCCGGCGGAATCGTGGGCTATCATGAACCCCACCCCCA
The DNA here is from genome assembly GCF_018729255.1 of Cupriavidus sp. EM10. Lineage (NCBI taxonomy): Bacteria > Pseudomonadati > Pseudomonadota > Betaproteobacteria > Burkholderiales > Burkholderiaceae > Cupriavidus > Cupriavidus sp. EM10. The sequence continues at coordinate 316,868 of NZ_CP076060.1, read as the reverse complement.
CGATTCCGGCAGTCATCATGACGACAGCAGCAGATTCGCCATTTTCGGCGGCTAAGTACATCAAGGAAATTGGCCGCGGCGTCAACGGCGCCCGCGCGTTGCCGCGCGAGGATGCCCAGGCGCTGTTCGACGCCATGCTGGCCGGCCGCGTATCCGATATCGAACTGGGCGCCGTGCTGATGGCGTACCGCATCAAGGGCGAGGCGCCGCACGAACTGGCCGGCATGCTGGAAGCCGCGCACCAGCATTGCCAGCCGCTGGCCGCGCCGCCCGACAAACCCGTCGTGGTGATTCCCAGCTACAACGGCGCCCGCAAGCAGCCCAACCTGGTGCCGCTGCTGGCGATGCTGCTGGCGCGCGATGGCGTGCCGACGCTGGTGCACGGCGTGCGCGCGTTCCACGGCCGCGTCACCAGCCTGGCCCTGTTCGAGGCACTGGGCGTGCCGCTGAGCGCCACCACGCAGGCGGCGCAGGACCAGCTGCGCGCGGGCTCGAATCCGCTGGCCGTGCTGCCCATCGATGTGCTCTCGCCCGCGCTGTCCACCCTGCTCGACAAGCGCGCCATCATCGGACTGCGCAATTCGTCGCACACCATCGTCAAGATGCTGCAGCCGGTGGGCGCCCACACGCCGGCCGAGGCGCTGCGCCTGTACAGCTACACCCATCCCGAATACCGCGAGACGCTGACCGACTATTTCTCGCACGAGCCGGCCAACGTGCTGCTGGGCCGGGGCACGGAAGGCGAGGTCGTGGCCGATGCGCGCCGCAGCACGCGCATCGACTGGCTGCACGACGGCCATCAGCGCACGATGGTGGACCCGGTGGGCGGATCGATCGCCGAAGTGCCGGTGCTGCCGGCCGGTACCGACGTGGCCGATACGGCGGTCTGGATTCGCAAGGTGCTCGATGGCGCGGAGCCGGTGCCTGCCCCCATCGCCACCCAGATCGCCACGATCAAGGACTGCCTGCAGCAGGCCACGCGCGTGGCCTGGGCCAGTCCGGTCTGATCTGCTTTCTGGCGGCGGCCGGCCCTGCGGCTTAACGCCGCACCGGCAGCGGGATGCGCTCGGTCTCGCCCGGCACGTGCGGGAATTTGTCGTCCTGCCAGCGCTGGCTGGCTTCCTCGATGGCTTCCTTGCTGCTGGCCACGAAGTTCCAGAAGATGAAGCGGCGGCCGTCGGTCGGGTCGCCGCCCAGCAGCATCACGCGCGACGGCATGGTCGCCGTGATCGTCACCGGCTCGCCGGGCGTCAGCACCACCAGGTGCTCGGCGGGCAACGTCTCGCCATCCATTTCCAGGTTGCCGTCCACCGGATAAATCCCCCGCTGCACATGTTCGGCCGGGATCACCAGGCTGGCGCCCGCATCCATCTCGATGGCCACGTAGAGCGTGCGGCTGTACACGCGTACGGGCGATTCGGCGCCGAACGCGTCGCCGGCAATCACTGTCATCCGGACGCCGGGCAGTTCCAGCCTGGGCAGCGTGGCGCCCGGGTGATGGTGGAACGATGGCGGATCGTTCTCATGGGCCAGCGGCAGCGCCACCCAGGTCTGGATGCCATGCAGGCGCGGGCCGGCCTCGCGGGCGGCGTCCGGCGAACGCTCCGAATGGACGATGCCCGTGCCGGCCGTCATCCAGTTCACGTCGCCGGGGCGGATGACCTGCTCGCTGCCCACGCTGTCGCGGTGCATGATCTCGCCCTCGAAAAGGTACGTCACCGTGGCCAGGCCGATATGCGGATGTGGGCGCACATCCATGCCCTGCCCCGGCGCCATCTCCACCGGACCCATGTGGTCGAAGAAGATGAACGGCCCCACGGTCTGGGTCGTGGCGGCGGGCAGCAGGCGGCGTACGGTGAACTCGCCGATGTCCCGCACATGCGGCTTCAGCAAGTGTTCGATAGCAGACATGGAAACGTCTCCGAGGAATGGTGCAATGCGGCTGGAAAACAACTTCAGTGTAGCGAATCCCGCAATTCACCATCCCGAAATTGAAGTGAATTAGCAGGAAACCGATTGACCGGTGCCTTCTCTAATATTCCTGTCGGGGGAAAGCAACCCGCCAGGCCTTGCCGGCGCTGGGGTCGCATGGTCCCGTAGTTGCGCGCTACTATCGATGGTAGAGCGGCGATGTGACGGAACTATCAGCCCCATAGACCTTCTAACTTAGCACTCGTCCGGTTCGAGTGCTAATATGCGTTGCAATGCGGTGTCCTTCCGGGACACACCGGCAACCCACCGCCGGATGCGAAAGGAGTCATAGTGAACGCAGTCCTGTCTGCCGATCAAACCCAAGTTTCCCGCCGTCTGCCGACGGCGCCCCAGAGTGCTGCCGCGAACAGCCTTGCGCTGACGTTTCCGGGCACCCTGGGCAATCTGGACAGCTATATCCAGGCGGTCCATCGCATTCCGATGCTCACGCCCGAGGAAGAGCTGAGCCTGGCCCGCGACCTGCGCGACAACGAATCCGTCGATGCCGCCCGTCGCATGGTCATGTCGCACCTGCGCCTCGTCGTGTCGATCGCCCGCCAGTACCTGGGCTACGGCCTGCCGCACGCCGACCTGATCCAGGAAGGCAATATCGGCCTGATGAAGGCCGTGAAGCGCTTCGACCCCGAGCAGGGCGTGCGACTGGTGTCGTATGCGATGCACTGGATCAAGGCCGAGATCCATGAATACGTGCTGAAGAACTGGCGCATGGTCAAGGTGGCGACCACCAAGGCCCAGCGCAAGCTGTTCTTCAACCTGCGCAGCCACAAGCAGGGTGCGCATACCTTCACGCCGGAGCAGATCGAGGCCGTCGCCCGCGAGCTGAACGTGAAGCCCGAGGAAGTGATGGAGATGGAAACCCGCATGTCGGGTGGCGATCTGGCGCTGGAAGGCCAGGTCGACGATGGCGAGGAAGAATTCGCCCCCATCGCCTACCTTGCGGACAACCACAACGAGCCGACCAAGGTCATCGAGGCCAAGCACAACGACCGTCTGCAGGTCGAAGGCCTGGCCGAGGCACTGGAAAAGCTCGACCCGCGCAGCCGCCGCATCATCGAGGCGCGCTGGCTGGACGTCAACGACGACGGCTCGGGCGGCTCGACGCTGCATGAGCTGGCCGACGAATTCGGCGTGTCGGCCGAGCGTATCCGCCAGATCGAGACGGCCGCGATGAAGAAGATGAAGGGTGCGCTGGCGGCATTTGCCTGAATAGCCTGAGCCACGCTCGCCCGGGGCAACCCGAAACGCAAGAGCAGCACGAAAACAAAAGGCCGGTCGACTGACCGGCCTTTTTGCTTGTCTGGGCCCCTTGTCGTCAGGACATCAGCGCCTTCAGGTCATGCGCGATGGGTTCCGGACCCTGCCCGTGGCGGATGAACAACCGCAGCTGGCCATTCTGGTCGAACACGTAGCTGCCGGCCGAATGGTCCATCGTGTAGTTGTTCGGCGACGAGCCGGGCACCTTGGCGTAGTACACCTTGAAATCCTTGGTCACCTGCTTGAGCGCGGCTTCGTCGGCCGGGCGCAGGCCCAGGAAGCGCGCATCGAAGGCCGGCACGTACTGGGCCATCAGCGCGGCGGTATCGCGGTCCGGATCCACCGTCACGAACAGCACCTGCACCTTGTCGGCGTCGGGGCCCAGTTGCTCCATCACCTGCTTGAGTTCGACCATGGTGGTCGGGCAGACATCCGGGCAATGGGTGTAGCCGAAGAACATCAGCACCACCTTGCCCTTGAAGTCGCCCAGCGTGCGAGTCTTGCCGGCCGGGTCCTGCAGCGCGAAATCCTTGCCAAAGTCACTGGCGCCCGAGATATCGACGTTCTTGAACGACGGCTTCGGCTGGCCGCAGGCGGCCAGGAGCGCGGTGCACAGGGCGAGCAGGCAAAGACGGCGGAAAGTGGCAAAAAAGCCAGGAGCGGAGGTCGGCATGCGTCGGCGATGAATGGGCAGGATATGGCCCGAAAGTATCGCCGATCACGCCGGCCGCGACCTCCGGGCGCGGCAAGATGCCGCAGGCAGTCCGATCAGACCTGCGGCACGAACTTGAAGTAGTGATCCACCAGCAGCGCCGCGAACAGCAGCGACAGGTACAGGATCGAGTAGCGGAAGGTGCGTTGCGCGAGCTGGTCCGAGTAGTTGCGGAACAGCTTCCAGGCATAGCCCAGGAATACCAGCCCAAGGCCCAGCGCCGCCACCAGGTAGATCACGCCGCTCATGCCGTAGACGAACGGCAGCAGCGTGGCCGCGATCATCACCAGCGTGTATAGCAGGATATGCAGCAGCGTATAGCGCTCGCCGTGGGTGATGGGCAGCATCGGCAGGCCCGACTTGGCATAGTCGGCGCGGCGATACAGCGCCAGCGCCCAGAAGTGCGGCGGCGTCCACGTGAAGATGATCAGCACCAGGAACCACGCCTCGGCCGGCACCGTGCCCGCCACGGCGGCCCAGCCCAGCGCCGGCGGCATGGCGCCCGACAGCCCGCCGATCACGATGTTCTGCGGCGTGGCCGGCTTCAGCAGGATCGTGTAGACCACCGCGTAGCCCAGGAACGTGGCGAAGGTCAGCCACATCGTCAGGTCGTTGGCGAACACGTGCAGCAGCCACATGCCGGCGCCGCCGAGGATGGCCGAGAAGATCAGCGTCTGGGTGGTGGTGATCTCGCCGGTGGCCGACGGGCGCCAGGCCGTGCGGCGCATCAGCGCGTCGATCTTCTGTTCCACCAGGCAGTTGATGGCGAAGGCCGCGCCGGCCAGCAGCCAGATACCGGCGGCGGCGCCGATCAGGACCGACCAGGGCACCATGCCCGGCGTGGCCAGGAACATGCCGATGACGGAGCAGAACACGGCCAGCTGCGTCACGCGCGGCTTGGTCAGTGCGGCGTATTGGCGGGCCAGGTGACGAATTCGTCCCACGGAGGAATGGGGGTGGGTAGCGGTAACCACGGGAATCTTGTCCTTCATGTGGCGCGCGCCGCGATTGCGGATTGGGCGGCGGCGCCTGCGGAGCGGGTCGCGAGGCCGATATTGTAGTTGAGACGGAGCAACAGCATCAGCAGCAGGGCTGCTCCGCCGTTATGTGCCACCGCCGCCACCAGCGGCCAGTCGAACACGATATTCGACATCCCGGTAGCCAGTTGCAGCGCCAGCACGGCCAGCAGCCACTTGCCGTGGCGCGCCAGCCCTTCCAGCCGGCGGGCGCGCAGCCCGAACCACAGCAGGTAGCCCAGCACCACGAAGGCAAAGCCGCGATGCACCCAGTGGATGGCCACCAGCGCCGCGTGCGGGATGTAGTCGCCATCGGCCGTCATGCCCAGCTGGCGCCACAGCGTGAAACCGTGGCGGAAGTCCATCTCGGGCACCACCTGGCCGTTGCAGAGCGGGAAATCGGTACAGGCCAGCACCGCGTAGTTGGTACTGACCCACCCGCCCAGGAAAATCTGGATCACCAGCAGCACGATGGCCAGCAGCCCCGCCCAGCGCAGCGACGCAGCCTGGGGCGCCACCATATGCGGCCGGTCGTTGCGCGATCCCAGCCAGATCAGCGACGCCAGCAGCAGCATCGCCAGCATCAGGTGCGTGACCACGATGATCGGCTGCAGCTTCATGGTCACCGTCAGCATGCCGAACGCGCCCTGCACGCAGACCAGCACGAACACCGCCGTGGCAAACCAGGGCGACTGCTTCAGTTCGCGCCGTTTCACCCACGCCAGCACCATCAGCGAAATGATCAGCACGCCCACCGCCATGGCGAAATAGCGATGGATCATCTCGATCCAGGCCTTGACCAGCGTCACCGGGCCGCTCGGCAGCGCCGTCTCGGCGGCACGGATCGGCTCCATCGCCGCATGCGGATTCGAATGGCCATAGCAACCCGGCCAGTCCGGGCAGCCCAGCCCGGAGTCAGTCAGCCGCGTGAAGCTGCCGAACATGATCAGGTCGAGCGTCAGGAACGCCGTGATCCACACGAGCTTGCGATATTTGTCACGGCTGCCGCGCACCATCACATAGGACAGTGGCAGCAGGGCGATCAGGATGCCGATGATGGCGAGCTGGAGCAGCATTTCGGTACAGCCGGTAATTCAACGAAAAACGGTGGGTTGGATCGGTCGAGGCAGCAGGCCACCTTAGCCGATGCGCGAATACTTGAGCAGCTTCTTGAGATCGCCGCTCACCTTCTTCGGGTCGGGGTCCTTCGGCCAGCGCATCATCAGGTTGCCGAGCGGGTCGACCAGGAAAATCGTGTCCTCGGCGCGGCTGCCGTCCTGGGCCGGCAGCCATTGTGCGATGGCGGCACGGTCCATGCGCAGGAAACGCACGCCGGCATACGGTTCGTTGTAGGCGGTAGATAGCCGATCGTCCACTTTGCCGGCATCCTGGATCAGCCAGACCGGCACGATCCGCTCGCGGTCCTCGCCCTGCCCCGCGCGGATCTGGCGCATCGTGAACAGCTTGCGCGCGCAGGCCTCGTCGCAGGCGGACGGATCGGTCATCAGCATCAGCCACTTGCCGCGCATCGATGTCAGCGGCACGGACTCGCCGCGCTCGTTGACCAGTTCGACGGCCGGCATCGGGCGCTGCGGGTCCACCAGCGCGCCATAGTTGGTGCTGGCGCCGCTGGGCTTGATCACGTAATAGGTGAAATACGAGAACAGCACCGGCGATGCGCACACCAGCAGCAGCATCAGCATCTGCAGGCGGCCACGGCGCGTGCGCGCGTCGATGCGGGGGTCGGGCGTGGCCGAGGGATCTTGCTGCGGCATGGAAGGTGTCTGTACGTTCATCGTTCGATCAATCTGATCACTCTGTCGATCATTCGGTTGCCGGGGCCTGCCCGGCTTCGCGCCGGGCGCGGCGCCAGCCCTGCACGGCCACCAGCACCACGGTCAGCGCGGCCAGCCCGAACCACTGCGCGGCATAGCCATAGTGGCGGTCGGCACCCAGATCGGCGGGTGCCCAGTCGCGCGCCAGGCCGTCGCCGTTGTCGGTCGACTGCTCCAGCACCACCGGCAGCAGTGGCGCACCGGTCTCACGCGCAAACGCGGCAAGGTCGATATTCTGACGTATCTTGCGGCCGGCCTCGGCGGCGGGGTCCTGGCCCAGGCTGTACACGCGCGGCACGCCGGCCAGCGCGGTGCCCTCGACGGTCACCTCGCCCGCCGGCGTCGGGAATGGGGCTATGCGCGTGCGGTCCTGTGCGTCGCGCGGCAGCCAGCCACGCAGCACCAGCACCTGGCCGCCGGCGGCCAGCCGCAGCGGCGTCAGCACCAGGAAGCCGGCGCGGCTGTCGGTGCCGTTGCCGTGCGGGCGGTTGTCGAGCAGCACCGTCCGGCTGTCGTCGAAGCTGCCGCGTGCGCGCACGTGGCGGTCCAGCAGCGGCGCGGCGCCAGCCTGGCTGGCAGCCAGATCCACCGGAGCCTGGGTGGCCAGCGCGGCCAGCCGCGCCGCGCGGTCGATCTTTTCGTGCGCGCGACCCAGTTGCCAGTTGCCCAGCGCGCAGGTCACGGCAACCACCACCAGCGCGGCAATCATCGGCACCAGGCCCGGCGCACGCCAGCGCCTGCGGGTCGTCACGGGTTTCCTCCGGCGGCGGCGGTGCCATAATGGGCGCTTGCCGAAAAGAGCCCCCACATGCGCTTTGTCATCATCGTCGCCTTCATCCTGATCATCGGCAGCCTGTCGTCCGCGCTGTTCTTCATGATGCGCGACCGTGGCCGCACGCCCAACATGATGCGCTCGCTGATGCTGCGCGTCGGCTTCTCGATCGCCCTGTTCCTGTTCATCCTGTTCTCGCACTGGATGGGCTGGATCCAGAGCACCGGCATCCACATGGCGCCCTGAGCGCCACCACGCCGGTCCCCGCAAAACAAAAGCGCCGCTGAGGATTGCTCCCGCGGCGCTTCTTGCTTGTACCGCAACGCCGCCGATGGCGGCGGCCCCTGCTTTACAACCAGTACACGACCACGTACAGGCCCAGCCAGACCACGTCCACGAAGTGCCAGTACCAGGCGGCGCCTTCGAACGCGAAGTGGTGATCGGGCGTGAAATGGCCCTTGAGCACGCGGCCCAGCACCACCGCCAGCATGATCGCGCCCATCGTCACGTGGAAACCGTGGAAGCCCGTGAGCAGGAAGAACGTCGAACCGTAGACCCCCGACGTGAGCTTCAGGTTCAGCTCGTGGTAGGCGTGCATGTATTCGTAGACCTGCAGGCACATGAAGATCGCGCCCAGCAGGATGGTCAGCACCAGGCCCTGGATCAGCTGGTTGCGCTTGCCGGCCAGCAGCGCGTGGTGCGCCCAGGTCAGCGTCACGCCCGAGGTCAGCAGCAGCGCCGTGTTGATCGTCGGAATCGGCCACGGACCCATGGTCTGGAAGGTTTCCACGGTGCCCGCCGGGCCCGTGTTCGGCCACACGGCCGAGAAGTCCGGCCAGATGATCTTGTTGTTCAGGTCGCCCAGCCACGGCATGGCGATGGTGCGGGCGTAGAACAGCGCGCCGAAGAAGGCCGCGAAGAACATCACCTCGGAGAAGATGAACCAGCCCATCGACCAGCGAAACGAGGTGTCGATGTTCTTGCCGTACAGCCCGCCCTCGGATTCGCCGATGGCGTCGCCAAACCAGCTCTTGAGCACGAACAGGAACCACACCAGGCCGAAGCCGCACAGGTATGGCGCCCACGGCTGCCCGTTGACCCAACCGGCGGCTCCCGCGCCGGTCATCAGCAGGCCGAACGCCGCCGTGATCGGATGGCGCGACGGGCCCGGCACGAAGTAGTACGGGGCGTTTGCGCGATTCGCACTCATTCTTCTATCTCCAGCTCAAAGTCTCGATTCATGTTATCCGCCCGTCCGGCCCCGACATCTGGCCGGCGGCGTGCTCGCTTTGTATCTGCTGCCCTGCTATGCCTGGCTGACCACGACGCGCACGATGGCGATCAGCACCGCCACGAACACCGCCGCCGCAATCAGCCCGGCGATGATCACATGCACCGGGTTCAGCCGCGCCATGTCGGATTCGTGCTCCGACCCCTTGCGCAGCCCGACAAACGACCACAACACCGCGCGCACCGTCTGCACGAATGACGCCTTGCGATGCACCGGATCGTCCGTCGCCATGTCTACGCTCCTCAGCCGCCCTTCTGGCCAGCCGTTACGCCGGCTTCCGGCGCCTGCGCCACCGGCGTGCCGATCTCGAAGAACGTGTACGACAGCGTGATGTTCTTCACATCCTTCGGCAGCTTCGGATCGATCACGAAGACCACCGGCATCTCGCGCGCCTCGTTCGCCTTGAGTGTCTGCTGCTTGAAGCAGAAGCACTCCACCTTCTTGAAATACTCCGTGGCCTGCTTGGGCGCGTAGCTCGGGATGGCCTGCGCCGAGATATCGCGCGGCTGGCCGTTGGCCACCTCGTACACGATCGTCGTCAGTTCGCCCGGGTGCACCTCCATCGAATGCTTCACCGGCCGGAAAGCAAACGGGCCGCGCGCATTCGAATCGAACTCCACGGTAATCGTGCGGGTCGTGTCGATCTGGGTATTCTTCACCGCCGCGCCCGCGCCATACAGGTCGCGCGTGGTCACCACGTTCAGGCCGGTGATGTCGCAGATCGCCTTGTACAGCGGCACCAGCGCGTAGCCAAAGGCGAACATCAGCGTCACCACCACCAGCAGCCGCATCATCATGCCGCGGTTGAAACGCTTTTCGAGGGCCTTGTGCTGCGCGTCCACGCCTTGTCTCCCGCTAATTCATTCTTTTACGATGGTCAGCCGCCAAGAAACTTCATCTTGGCTACAAATCCCAGGAAAAAGACCACCACGATCGACAGCAGGATCCATCCCAGGCGCCGGTTGGCGGCTTTCTGTCTGGCTTGGCGTTCCACTTGCGACGGGCTTTTTGCTGAGGGCTGCATGTTTCGGGTCTCGCTGGCCGGACGCCCTCGGGCATCCGGCCAATTTGGAATACTTCGTAAAACTACGATATCGCTGTGCTCACTTCACGACCGGCGGTTCCTCGAAGGTGTGGAACGGGGCCGGCGACGGCACGGTCCATTCCAGCCCTTCGGCGCCATCCCACGGCTTGTCGCCGGCAGCCTGGCCGCCACGGTACGACGGCAGCACCACGGCAAAGAAGAAGTACACCTGCATCAGCCCGAAGCCCAGCGCGCCCAGCGATGCCACGGCGTTGAAGTCCGTGAACTGGGTCGGGTAGTCGGCGTAGCGGCGCGGCATGCCGGCCAGTCCCAGGAAGTGCATCGGGAAGAAGGTCACGTTGAAGAAGATCAGCGAGCCCCAGAAATGGATCTTGCCGCGCATCTCGTCGTACATGAACCCGCTCCACTTCGGCCCCCAGTAGTAGAAGCCCGCGAACAGCGCGAACAGCGAGCCCGCCACCAGCACGTAGTGGAAGTGCGCCACGATGAAGTAGGTGTCCTGCAACTGGATGTCGATCGGTGCCACGGCCGGCATCAGGCCGGTGAAGCCGCCGATCGTGAACACGAAGATGAAGCCGATCGCAAACAGCATCGGGGTCTCGAACGTCATCGACCCGCGCCACATCGTGGCAATCCAGTTGAAGATCTTCACGGCCGTGGGCACCGCGATCAGCATCGTCGCGTACATGAAGAAGAGCTGGCCCGTCACCGGCATGCCCGTGGTGAACATGTGGTGGGCCCAGACGATGAACGACAGGATGGCAATCGACGCCGTGGCGTACACCATCGAGCTGTAGCCGAACAGGCGCTTGCGCGCGAAGGCCGGTACCACGTGCGAGATGATGCCGAACGCCGGCAAGATCATGATGTAGACCTCGGGGTGCCCGAAGAACCAGAAGATGTGCTGGTACATCACCGGGTCACCGCCGCCGGCGGCCGAGAAGAAGCTCGTGCCGAAGTGGCGGTCGGTCAGCACCATCGTGATGGCGCCAGCCAGCACCGGCATCACGGCGATCAGCAGGTAGGCGGTGATCAGCCACGTCCAGCAGAACATCGGCATCTTCATCAGCGTCATGCCGGGGGCGCGCATGTTGAGGATGGTCACGATGATGTTGATCGAGCCCATGATCGACGACGCGCCCATGATGTGCATGGCGAAGATGGCCATGTCCATGCCCGGGCCCATCTGCACCGACAGCGGCGCGTAGAGCGTCCAGCCAGCGGCGGTGGCGCCGCCCGGCGCGAAGAACGAACCCACCAGCAGCAGCGCGGCCGGCGGCATCAGCCAGAAGCTGAAGTTGTTCATGCGCGCGAACGCCATGTCCGATGCGCCGATCTGCAGCGGGATCATCCAGTTCGCAAAGCCCACGAACGCCGGCATGATGGCGCCGAACACCATGATCAGGCCGTGCATCGTGGTGAACTGGTTGAACAGTTCGGGGCGGAAGAACTGCAGGCCGGGCTCGAACAGCTCCAGGCGGATCAGCAGTGCCAGCGCGCCGCCCGACAGCAGCATCGTGAACGAGAACAGCAGGTACAGCGTGCCGATGTCCTTGTGGTTGGTCGCGAACAGCCAGCGGCGCCAGCCATGCGGATGATCGTGCGCATGGTCGCCATGGCCGTGGCCATGATCGTGGTCGTGCGCGTGGTCGTGCGGATGGCCCAGTGTCTCCGGGGTAGCGGTACTCATCGCAATGACTCCATCAATTCCTGAATGCGGGGCTGCCGCGGGTCAGCCTGCGACGCGGTTGCCCGCGAGGCTGGCCTGCTTGTCGTTGGTCGGCGTGGCGGCCTTCCTGGGGGCCGTGTCGCCAGTTGCGGCCTGGGCGCCGCCGCCTTCCGGGAACTTGCCTGCACGGGCTTGCGAGAAGTCCGCCGGCTGGATCACTTCACCGGTCTTGTTGCTCCAGCTGTTGCGCGTGTACGTCATGACCGCGGCCAGCTCGGTATCCGAGAGCTGCTTCCACGACGGCATGCCGCCCTTGCCTTCCAGCAGGATGTGCATCTGGCCGGCCTTCGGGCCGTTGACGACCTTCGAGCCGTCCAGCGCCGGGAACGCGCCCGCGCCCTTGCCCGTGGGCTGGTGGCAGACCGCGCAGTTGGCGGCGTAGACCTTCTCGCCACGCACCTTGATCTCGTCCAGCGTCCAGGTCTTGTTGGGATCGTCGGCGGCCGCGGCCATCAGCTTCTTCTTGTCGTCGACCCACTTGGCGTATTCGCCATCGGACACCACGCGCACGACGATCGGCATGAACGCATGTTCCTTGCCGCACAGCTCGGCGCACTGGCCGCGGTACACGCCGGTCTTCTCGGCGCGGAACCACGTGTCACGCACGAAGCCCGGGATTGCGTCCTGCTTGACGCCGAACGCCGGGATCATCCAGGCGTGGATCACGTCATTGGCGGTCGTGACGATGCGGATCTTCTTGTTGACGGGCACCACCAGCTCGTTGTCCACCTCCATCAGGTAGGTGTTCGACTTTTCCTGCTGGTTGTTGATCTGCTCGCGCGGCGTGGTCAGCGTGGACACGAACGAGATGCCCTCGCCCTGGCCCTTGAGGTAGTCGTACCCCCACTTCCACTGGTAGCCGGTGGCCTTGATCGTGATGTCGGAATTCGTGGTGTCCTTCATCGCCACCACGGTCTTGGTCGCCGGCAGGGCCATGGCGATCACGATCAGGAACGGCACGATGGTCCAGACCACTTCCACGGTAATGCTCTCGTGGAACGAGGCCGACTTCGCGCCCTTGCTCTTCCGGTGCTTGAAGATGGAATAGAACATCACGCCGAACACGGCGATGAAGATCACCGTGCAGATGATCAGCATCATCCAGTTCAGCCAGTGAATCTGTTCGGCGATCTTTGTAACGGGTTCGGCCAGGTTCAGCTGTCGGACGGCAGGGCCACCCGGCATGTCACTGACCGCGGAGGCCGCCTGGCTGACAAGCAGGGACGTGCCTGCAAGACATGCTGCGGATGCCTTCTTCCACATTTTCATTGTTTATCTACCCAATTTACAGATTCAAATCTGTCCCCGCCCTGCCCCGCGCGCCGTCCGGTCCGGACGTCTTGCAGGGCCGCCGCGAGTTCCTGCGCGAACTTGCGCCGCCGGTGCGGGTCCAGATACGACCCCACCCGCACGGAGCGCTTGCCCGACCGCAGAACCACGAGCGCCCGGAACGATTCACCCAGTTCAATCCGCACCCACTGTGGATTGAATACTTCCCGCGTGACCCGACTGGCGCTGGCTGTCTCCACGACCAGCATGCCGTCGGTCACACTCACGCGTTCATGATCCGTCGCATGGCGCGCATACGCCAGCAGGGCAATCCCCAGCCCGAGCAATTCCAGGCCGGCAAACGGCAGCACGAGCCAGGCGCCATGCCACACGGCCATAAACGCCGCGATGGCAATGGAAAAACATGCGATGGAGAAGTAGAACCAGCCGACCTGGCGCGGAGAGAGCGAACAATTCCGCTTCATCAGCCAGTCGTTGTCCGGCAAGGGGGTGCGTCCGTCGAGATTTCCGCCGGAGTCACCTGCTGCCGTCTGGAATGCGATACCCAAGTCTTGCATCGCCAACCACTCCGCATCGGATGCACGCCCGGGACGAATTCCCGCCCCAGGAGCGCACGTGCGGAGTGCCTTCCAGGACGTTCTTGTGCCAGGGGACCACTGCGACAAACCGGCCCATTATATGGCGCTTCGCATACCTGAACAACATAGGATTTGACCGAAGTGCTTGCCATCTGCACAAATTTGTGCATGACCTTTTTGGCCCCGATAGGCAACACAAACGACGCGGCCCGATTGTCGGGCAACCGTACTGCCGGGGCGCTTCAGCGGCGCGACGGGGCGCGGCCGATCCTGTCGACGGGGATGATCGCGCGGCCCTGATCGTCGGTGGCCTGCTTGCCGCGTGCCGGGATTTTCCATGCATGGCCGTAGACAATTTCGAACGTCAGCGGGATCACGCCATCCTGGTTGCGCATGCGATGCAGGGCGGCAATCAAGGCACGATGCCACCGGCGTCCGCGCAGCCCGGCCGGCCCCGGACGGCGCATGCCGCCGAAGGCGCGCACCTCGTCCAGCAGCTTCTCGGGCGATTCGTAGGTGATGGTCAGCGTTTCCATGTCCATCACCGGCGTGGACCAGCCACTGTGCACGAGCATGTCGCCGATGTCGTGCATGTCGACGAAACGCAGCGTGTGGGCGTCCAGGTCAACCTCGGCAAACGCGGCCCGCAGTTCCTTCAGGGTGTCGGGTCCAAACAACGAGAACATGACCAGGCCGTCGTCGGCGGTGACGCGATGCCATTCCGGAAACACGCGGTGCGGCTCGGGATGCCAGTGCAGCGCCAGGTTCGACCACAGCAGGTCGAAGCTGGCGGCGCCAAAGGGCAGTGTGGCAAGATCGCCCTGCACCAGGTCGAACATCGGCCGCTTGCCCAGCAAACGCCCGACCCAGCCCGGCCGCCGCTGCGGATCGCGCTCGCCGGCCTGCTGCAGCATGGCGCCGGAGATATCGATCCCGGCAATCTGCGCATCGGGAAACCGCGCGCGCAAACCCGCCAGGCCCTGGCCATGGCCGCAGCCGATATCGAGCGCACGGACCGGCGACAGCTTGACCACCTCCATCCGCTCCTGCATGCGCTGGCCTATTTCGCCCAGCAGGAAATCGAGCTGGCCGAAGCGCGGGCTGCGGCGGTCAAAGGCAAGCCGGGTCAGCCGCGCGGGCGGCAACCAGGCATCAGGGGAGTCGGAGGCATGCAGGGACACGGACAGACGAGGCAGCAAGGATCGGATCGGCAGGTGCGGCAAAGTGTCGCACCCTCGGAGGCCGCACGGGGCGGGCCGCCGGAAGTATACGCGCCGGGGGCCATGCGTGCCGGAAGGGCTTTTGCCCGGCGGGCCGTCGATTTGTGGCGCGCGACGCTGCCCTCGGCCTGCCTGGTCTGCGCGGCGGTACAGCGCGATGTGGTCTGCGCCGCGTGCGCTGGCGAGTTGATGCGGCCGGTCCCGCGCTGCCCGCGCTGCGCCACGCCGGGCAGCCACGGGCATTGCGGGCTGTGTGCCGATGACGATCCTATCGATGCCACGCTGACGCTCGGCGACTACGCCGAACCATTCGACA